>JBJXED010000102.1:0-16779 GCA_046155225.1 Burkholderiaceae bacterium | reverse complement strand
TCCCACAGGCCAGGGTCGTTGGGCTTGGTGAGGGCGCGCTGCTGCAGCCACATCTGGCCGGTGGGCGTAAAGCCGACCAAGTGCACGGCATGGGTGGCAATGCCGAGGGCGCGGGTGGCCGCGCGCTCGATTGGGCCGACCGCCAGCCCGGCGTCATCCGTCACTGTCAGCAACTCATGACGCCAATGCCCGGCGAATCCGGCGCGGTGCAGCGCCTGTGCGGCAAACGCCAATGTGGGCGCAGGCTCGCCGCTGAGACGCCACCTACCCCCGTTGCAGACTGCATCGCTGGTGCCGGGTATTTCATGTCGCAGTGAAAAGGCGCTTTGTCCGACAAACGCCGCTTGCAACGCGCTAAAAACCACCGGCTCGGCCGAGCCGATCGGTTGCGCGTTTAACAGCAGCGGCAGGCGCGGACGCTGGGGTGCCAGCTGGGCTTGCAAGGCCAGGGCATCGCGCCTGCGCAGCAGCTCGGGCAAAGTACGCACGCGCAGCGACTTCAATGCGCAGGGCGGCTGCCCGGCCGTTCGCCCAGGGCGCGGCGGGCTTCTATGGCGGCCAGCACGGGCAGCAGGTCGGCCACCGAGTCGATGATGTAGTCGGGCTGGCCTGCCCGCAGCACGGCACTGGCCTGTTGGCGGCGCTGGGTTTTTTCCTCTGCAGCCAGGGCCGTCCATGCTTCAAACGTCAAGCCCATTTCGTTGCCACTGGCGCAGACCGCTACCGTCCAGCACCCAGCATGGAAGCCTTCGAGCAAACCCGGCACGGTGTCGTCCACCTTCACCACGGCATGCGCGGGCCAAACGCCCAGCTCCAAGAAGCAGCGGTACATGGCCAGCGGCGAGGGACGGGATTCGGGCAAATCGTCGGCGCAGACCAGGTTGTCGGGCGTAAAGCCTTGCGCTGCCGCCAGCGGTACCAACACCTGCGCAATGGGGCGGTTGTAGCCGGTGGTCGAGCCAATTTTCAGGCCTGCGCTGCGCAGCTGGGCCACCACCTCGGCAGCGCCCGGCACCAGCGTCGCGTGGTGGGGCACGGCCGCCGCATTCATGGGGGTGAAGATGTCATGCAGGCGGTCAATATCGGCATCGGTCATGTCGCTGCCCTTGGCCGCCGCCCAAGCCGCAGCAATGCGCGGCTGCTGGCCCAGCGCCTTGATGTGGTGCCACTTGGGCAAGCCCATCGGCACGCGCGCCTCGGCGATGCTGATGGCCACGCCCTCGGCGGCAAAGAGCTGCACAAACGCGCCCATCGGCGCATGGCTGCCAAAGTCGATGACGGTACCGGCCCAGTCGAAGACCACGGCTTTGAGCGTAGGGAAATGCATGGCTTAACTCCAGTTGTTGAATACATCTTCGGCAATGCCAAACGCGGTGCTGGCGCCGGTGCCGCTGGTCACCAGCACGGCGCGGGTCTGCGCATCGGGCGCTTTGATCAAACAATCCTGGCCCGCGCCGGTGGGGTAGACGCCGCTCCAGCGCTGGGTCACGTCGCATTGCGTCAGGCGCAGGGATTCTTTCAGGTGGCGCAGGATCAATTCATCCACCGCCTCACTGCCAAACGGCTCGGGCGACGCGGCATTGTGGTGCGAGTCGCCAACGACCAAAGTGCCATCGGCGCTTTGCACCGCGATCAGGTGGATGCCATTAGCCAGGCTCTCCGCCTCTTGCTGTTGCAGCACCGCCAGCAGAGCCGCCGCCTCGGGCAGCTCGGCATAACCGCGGTAGCGTACCAGGCTCAGGTCGGTCATCACGGCAGCACTCAGTTTGAAGCCGGGTTGCGGGCGCACGCGCAGCATTTGCAGCCGACTGAGTTGCAGCTTGTCAGCGGCAAAGTAAGGCTGGGCCACGCCGTTCATTTCGGTGCCGGGGCAGAGCACGACGCGGCCTGCGTGCAGCTCGCGCTGCGCGGTTTTGACCTTGCCCTTATCCGCTTCCAGCACTTCTTCGCCGTAGTAAAAATCCACGCCCTTTTGTTCTTGCAGCCAAGCTGCCAGCAACGGAATCGCCGTGCGCGACTCGACCCGCAATTCGTGCGGGCTGTAGAGCGCGCACAGCGCATCCTGACTGTGCAAGAACGGCGCTTGGATTGCCGCTTCCATGGCGTCCATCAGAGAACACGCCGCACCCATGTCGGTGTGGCAAAAGGCTTGCAACACGCGGGTTGCCTCGGGCTGTTTGGCCAGCAGCCACAGGCCGCGGTGCAGGATGGCAATGCCCGCTTGCGGCGCAACTTCCAGCCACACATCACGCGAGCGCGCGGCACGCCGCCAGGTGTCGCCCGCGCCCTGGCCAGTAACCGTGATGAAGCCAAAGTTGCGTATGGACGCGCCAACGCAGCGGTGGTCCCGCTCGACCACGGCGACCCGCAGGCCGTGCTGTGCGGCGATATAGGCGTGGGCCAAGCCGACGATGCCTGCGCCGGTGATGACGATGTCGTAGGTTTTGTTCAACACATTCCTTGGCAAATGTTCTGCGGGTCAAGTAGCCAGTGGGGTCAGATCCGAATTCAGGACATAGATTACGTCGGCGGCTAACTCTGCTGATCGAAATTCGGCGCTGACCCCAATTGATTTCTCCAGCCGCATTTTTCTACCGCTGCCGCCACTGTTGCGTCCTGCGCAATAACGCCGCTGACAACAGCGCAAACACCCCCCTTGCCAGCGCCGCCGTCAAAAATATCAGCACCGCCATGGCCGCCGCCGGGGCAACATCGCCTGCGTCATCCATATTCAGCACCGCGACAGACGCCAATTGCGTACTGGGCGAATACAAAAACACCACCGCCGACACGGTGGTCATGGCGTTGACGAAGAAAAAGCCCGCCACTTCCAGCAGGGCGGGCAAGCAGACCGGCAGGTGCACGCGCAAAATGGTTTTCCAAAATGGTACGCCCAGCGATTCGGCGACCAGCTCGTACTCCCTGTCGAGCTGGCGCAAGGCGGTGAGCATGGTCAGGTGCGCGACCGAAAAGAAATGCACCACCGTGCACAGCACCAAGATCGTCATGGTGGCGTACAGGCTGTGCAGCGGGTTGCTGGGGTGGTTGAAAAACAAGATGTAGCCCAGGCCCAAGGCCAGGCCGGGCACCGCCAGCGGCAAGGTGACCACAAAATTCAGCGCCTCGCGCAGCGCGGGTGCGTGGCGCGGTTTGTCGACCATCCAGGCGGTCACGAAGGCTGCGGCGCTGCCCACCAAGGCGGTAAAAAACGCCAGCCGCAGCGAGTTCCAGTAAGTGACCCAGCCGCCGCCGTCCATCTGGTCGAAGTTGTAGTTCTTCAAAGATGGCGCGAGGTTATACGGCCAGTACGTGGCCACCGATGCAAACACGGCAACACCAATGACCACCAGCAAAGCGCCGGCCACGGCCAGGCAAAAAATCAGCAAGGCCGCATCGCGCAGCCGGTGCGGCTCGGGCAAGTGCACACTGGCTTTCAACCCGAGTGCCGCGCTCTGACGTGCGCGCAAAAACCGTTCGGCCGCAAACGCGCCCACGGCAGGCAAGAGCAGCATGACACTGACCACTGCGCCCATCGAAAAGTTTTGCTGCCCAACGACTTGTTTGTAGAGGTCGGTGGCCAGCACATTGGCCTGGCCACCAATGACTTTGGGCACGCCAAAATCCGTAATCACCAGGACAAACACCACGGTGAACGCCATCAGCAAACCGTAGCGCGAGGCCGGCAAGGTCACGCTGGTGAAGATGCGCCAGTTGGACGCGCCCAGGGTGCGCGCCGCTTCAATCGTGCGGCCATCGGTGGTGCTGAGTGTGACCACCAGCATCAGCAGCGCATGCGGGAAAGTCCATAGCACCGAGCCCAGCACAATCCCCGGCTCACCATAAATTGAGCCGCCGACCAGGTTTTTCAAAAGCCCCTGATTACCAAACAAATACACCAGACTGATCGCCATCAGCAGTGACGGCGCGAGCAGCGGCACCAAGGCTAGCGCCTTGAACCAGCGCTTGCCGGGCATGGCACTCATGGTGAGTGCATACGCATAGGTGAAGGCCAGCGCCGTGGTGATAGCGGCACTGACGACCGACAAGCGTACGCTGCGCCAGAGTGAGTCCAGCAGGCTGGGGGTTTGCAGATAGGCGGCGAAATTGTCCAAGCCGACGAACGCGCCGCTGCGGTCGAACAGGCTGCGGGCCAGCAGGGCGAGTACAGGGAGTGCGATGAAGGTGGCGCTGATGAGCAGCAAGGCCGATGCGCCGAGGCTTTGCAAGGATTTTTCGCTGACGTTCATGTGTCAAGGCTGCGGCGCGAACCCAAAGACAGCGGGGTCAGAATCCAATTTCGACCAGCAGTATTTTTCTCCGGCCACGCTACTGTCCTGAATTGGAATCTGACCCCAATTGCTCCAGCACATGCAGCGCTCCCGGCGGCAAATGCACTTGGCAGGCCTCGCCAGCAATCCAGCCCACCTGCCCGCCTGCGGGCGTGGACAACTCGGCATCGAGCTTGCCGCCTAAAGCGGGCACATTCAAGTGCAGGCTGATGTAGGCCCCGCAAAATGTCCAGCCCAGCACCACGGCGTCAAAGGTATTGGCGGCAAGCAGCTGCGGCGCGGGTGCCTGCTGCTCAGCCATATCCGCTTTGTGCAATTGCACGCGCTCGGGGCGAATGCCAACCAGCACCGGGGCGCTGCTGCTCACCGTGTCCTCTTGCAAAGTCAACACCGCGCTGCCCACCGCAAGCTCGCGCGGCCCGCGCACCTGGGCCTGCCAAAGGTTGATGCGCCCCACAAAGCGCGCCGAAAACTCGGTTTTGGGCATGGCATACAACGCCGCAGGCGCGGACTCTTGCTCAATGCGGCCACGGTTCATCAGCACCACGCGGTCGGCAATCGCCAGTGCTTCGTCCTGGTCGTGCGTGACCATCACGGTCGGGATGCCGAGCTGCTGCTGCACGCGGCGAATCTCACCGCGCAGCGTGTGACGCACCTGCGCATCCAGCGCGGACAGCGGTTCGTCGAGCAGCAGCAATTGCGGCTGCGGTGCGAGCGCACGTGCCAAGGCCACGCGCTGTTGCTGGCCGCCCGAGAGTTGCGCCGGATATTTGAGTGCGTGGGCGGACAAGTCCACCAGGTCCAGCATCTCAAGCGCGCGGGCTTTGCGCTTGTCACGCACCATGCCTTGCAGGCCGTAAGCCACGTTGTCCAGCGCGCTCAAATTGGGGAACAGCGCATACGACTGGAACACCACGCCAAAACGCCGCTGCGCCGTTGGCGTATGCGTGATGTCCCGGCCCAGCAGCGTGATATGCCCGGCACTGGCGGTCTCAATGCCGCACAAAATCCGCAGCAAGGTGGTTTTGCCGCAGCCCGACGGCCCCAGCAGGCAGACCAGTTCGCGCTGGTGCAGGTCAAGGTCAATGCTGTCCAGCACCACGGCGCTGCCGTAATGTTTGGCAATGCCCGCAATGCGGATGAACGGGACAGGCGTAGCCTGGGCTTCAGGCGCGGATTGGACTGGAGAAGCAGCATCAGCCACCGAAGCATCGGCTGATGCGTTTGGCATCAACACAGCGGGTCAACCGAGGAAAACCGCAGCGCAAACTCAACGCTTCTCGGCCTTGCCCTCGTAGCGCTTGCTCCACTCGGCCAGGATGCGCTCGCGGTTGGCGGCCGAGTAGTCAAAGTCGTTTTTGACCAGCAGTTTTTCGATGTCAGCGTCGATGAATTGCAGCTTTTCCTGAATGCCGGGCAGCGCGACGATGGCAAAGTTTTGCGCATAGAGCTGGTTGGCTTTGGGGGTGACAGACCAGTCGGCCAGGGCTTTGGCGGCATCGAGCTTCTTGCTGGTTTTCAGGATACCCGTGGCTTCCAAATCCCAACCCAGGCCTTCTTTGGGCAGCACGATGTCGATCGGTGCGCCGTCTTTCTTGGTTTTGTTGGCGCGGTAGTCGAAGGACAGGCCCACGGCGTATTCACCCGCACCGGCCTGGCGGCACGGCTTGCTGCCCGAGTGGGTATAGACGCCGATGTTCTGGTGCAGCGCGTCCATGTACGCCCAACCTTTTTGCTCGCCCATGATTTGCAGCCAGGCAGCCACCATCAAGTAGCCGGTGCCCGAGCTGGCGGGGTGCGGCATGGTGATCTGGCCTTTGTAATCAGCCTTGGTCAAATCAGCCCAGGCAGCGGGTTTGGGCAGGTTCTTTTTGCCCGCTTCCACCGTGTTGAAACAAATCGCCGACGACCACACGTCCATGCCGACCCACGTGGGTGCGGCGCGCGGGTCGCGGTAAGCGGGCTTGACTTTATCCAGGCCCTTGGGCGCGTACGCCAAGAGCATTTGCTCTTTGTCCAGCAGGATCAGCGAGGTAGCGGCCAGGCCCCAGACCACGTCGGCTTGAGGTGCGGCTTTTTCGGCGAGCAGCTTGGCGGTGACGATGCCGGTCGAGTCGCGCACAAACTTGAGTTCAATCGCGGGGTGGTCTTTTTCAAAGGCTTCTTTGTAGGCTTTGATTTGATCCGCTTCCAGCGCAGAATAGACCAGCAACTCGGTTTTGGCTTGCGCCAATGCGAAGAGTGGCAAGGCGGCAATGGTAGCAAGGGCAGCGCGGCGGGCGAAGTGGATTGACATGAAAAACTCCCTGGTTGTTTATTTAGGTTTTGCGAACAGAATCGACCATTGTTTGAACGCAAGGTGACAACTCCATGACAAACGCCGGCCCACCCCTATTAAGCGACCTGCGGCTGCTGCTGATGATGCGCGGCCGCGAACAGTACAGCGGGGAGCCCGTGACGCATTTGCAGCACGCCTGCATGACAGCGCAGTGGGCGCAGCAGGCCAAGGCACCCGACAGCCTGGTGGTGGCCAGCCTGCTGCACGATGTGGGGCACCTGATTTCAGGGCTGCTCGGCACACCCAGCGCGCAGGGCCTCAACGACCAGCATGAAGACCTGGGTGCCGAGTTTTTGGGCCAATGGTTTGGCCCGGAAGTCACCGAGCCAGTGCGCCTGCATGTGCAGGCCAAGCGCTACCTGGCCGCCCACCCCGGCTACCGCGAGCGTTTGTCCGCCGATTCAACGCGCAGCCTGGCGCTGCAGGGCGGCGTCATGGACGCTGCCGAGCGCGCGGCATTTGAGGCGCTGCCCGGTTTTCACGCTGCTGTGCAATTGCGCACCTGGGACGACGCCGCCAAGCTTTTGCTGCCCACTCCGGGGCTGGATGCGTTTTGGCCGCTGGTGCTGGCGGCGCAGAAAGCCTGAAAATCCGTGTTTTTCGGATTTTTTAGAGTCAAATCAGCCGATAGCCAAGGTATATATTGCCGACAGTGCTATCAATTTTATAAGTACAAGCGCTCAATCAAACAGCAATCAGCAATTACGCTGGCTCCGAGGCAGGCTGCGTGCGCGGCAAATCCAAAGCCGACGACCGGGTTGATCATGCGCCAGGGAGTCGGTGTTTAATACGGTGCGAGATTCAAGCATAGTTGGGCTAAATAGATAAAACGGAGAAGTCTGATGAGGTATTTGTCATCTGTGGTGCGGTGTATTGCATCGTATGCATTTATTGGTCTTCTGAGTCTTGCCGTGCAAGCACAGACTGCCGCAACACTTCAGGGCAGTAGCGAAGGAGTGAAGGAGGTCATCGTCGGCGCTGATAGGTTTGAGCGCAAAGCCACTCCACCCACATGGGTCGAGTCTTCTCCCGCAATTCCAGCCACCCAAAGCAAAGCGCCAGTGGTCACGCTGCTGGCAGAAACACAATTTTTGGCGGGCAGCCTGCCCGAGGTGTTCTCGCACCGCGCTTTTCAAGCCAACTCAAGCGCCGCACTGGAGTCGATCGGCAACATCACGTTGCCCTTCAACCCGCAGTACAACCGAATGGAACTGAACATCCTGCGCATTACCCGTGCAGGCCAGGTGATCAATAAACTCGCAACGGTTGACGTACGCTTCCTACAGCGTGAGACTGGGCTCGATGCAGGTGCCTACAACGGTGAGATCACGGTCTCCATGCTGGTGGACGACCTTCGGGTAGGCGACATTCTTGAAATAGCTTTCACCCAGAAGGGTGCCAACCCGGTGATTGGCGATCGTTTTGTTGATTACGCTGGCTGGGACAGCGGCGGAATTACAGAGCTGCGCCGCGTGATCTTGACCCACCCGGTCACGCGCAAAGTCAATGCCCGATTTTTCGGTGACCTGAATAAAAGCTACCCCCAGCCTGTCGAGTCAATCTCCGGGGGAATGAGAAAACTACGCTGGGAGCAGCGCAACGTACCAGCGGTCGAGTTCGAACCCTCGGTTCCGAACACATTTCGGGTAGCTCGCTCCCTGCAGATGTCAGAGTTCCAGTCGTGGTCTGAAGTGTCTGACTGGGCGGTACAGCTTTTTCGTAGCGACCAGCCTTTGCCTGCCGACCTGCAGCAGGTCATAAGCACGCTTGCCCTCAAACCGAGCAATGACGAACGCGTGTCTGGTGCGTTGCAATGGGTACAAAACGAAATCAGGTACTTCTCGGTGTCGCTGGGTGAAAGCTCTCACCGCCCTACAGCGCCTGCCGTTACGCTGCAACGGCGCTATGGCGACTGCAAGGACAAATCATTTTTACTGATCGAAATGCTCAGGGCGCTGGGTGTCCAGGCGCAGCCGGTGCTGGTCAACTCGCGGCTCAGCAGCAGGGTGTCGGACTCACTGCCGTCACCCTATGTGTTTGACCATGTCATCGTTCGCGCTGAGGTAGATGGCAAGGTTTATTTTCTTGACCCCACTCGCATTGGCCAGACCGGGCGCTTGGACACTATGGGGCAGGCTTTTGAGGGTACTGAAGTTCTGGTGGTACAGCCCGGTAATAGCAACTTCACTCGCATCAAGTCCGAGAACTACGCGGCCATCTCACGTAACGAACTCAGCGAGAAGATCGTGCTTCCGAAATTCGACGGTGAAGCCACAATTGAAAGCCGCCATCTGTGGTCTGGTGTGAGTGCCGAATTCAGGCGCATTCAGCTAGCGGTATGGACGCCGGAGCAACGCAACAAAGTTTTTCTTGAGACCTATGAGCGTCGCTACCCCGGCGCAAAGTACGCAACGCAGCCCGTCATTGAAGATGACAAAGTCAACAACGTGCTGTCAATCACCAACCGTTATGTAGCCCCGAAAGTGGCCAACCTCGACCGGGGTAACTGGGTGGTGCGTTACTCTCCTGATAATCTTTTTGGCATGGTACTCACGCCGCCCTCTACCAACCGCACCCAACCGCTGGCCATGGAGGTCACGCCGCGTAGGCATCGCTACAACATCGAAGTCGAGTTTCCGCCTGATGTTGCCGTCATCGCCGACCCTATGACCCGTAAAGTACATAACGATGCGTTTGAGTACACGGCCAGCAACAGCTTTCGCGGTAACCGTGCCACCGGCGCAATTGAGCTGGCAGTACTTCAGCCGCAGATCGAGGCTTCAAAAGTGCCCGGCTTCGCCGCCGAACTGCGCCGTACCGGCGAAGTATTTGCAATGCTCTTTCTGGTGGGAAAGAACGAGATCAAATCAACTGGGCTGCTGGGGCTGGGCCGCAAAACCCTGAAGCAGACGATTGAAGATCGTGGCAATGAACACATCGCCAAACTCACCAAAGCACTGGAGAGCGGCCGCCTGACGGGGGAAGACCTGCTCGATGCGCAGTGCCGCCGCGCAGAAACACTGGTCGAAATGGGCAAAGCTACCGAAGGCCTGAAGGACGCGCAGGAAGCCGTCAAAGCCAACCCTAACGACGCCGAAGCCTATTCCTGCAGGGGCAATGTGTACTTCGGCCTGGGTGACTTCACCCGCGCCATTACCGACTACAGCAAAGCCATATCGTTAGGCAAAGCGGAGGGCCACGTGTTTTACCGACGTGGCCATTCGCGCTTCTACAACGGCCAACTTGCAGCGGCTGCCGAAGACTTTGCCAAGTCCAGCCTGAGCCACAAGAAAGATGACATCGATGCGGTGCTTTACACAGAGTTGTGGCGCGTATGGACACAAAAGCGCTTGGGCATCCCGCCAGATGCAGCGCAGGTGGAACTGGCCAAGACCCAACCGCGCGGCGAATGGCCCCGCCCTGCCCTCGCTATGCTGCACGGCTTGATGACACCTGACGAGGCACTGGCCACACTCGACAGTAAAAAAGGCGACGACAAGGAAATGGCCTTGGCAGAAGGCTATTTCTATGTGGGTCAGCAGTACTACGCTTCGGGCGACAAAGCCAAAGCAGCGGAGTACTTCAGCAAAGCCCGTGAAAAGGGGGTGGTGATCTACATTGAGCACCAGGCTGCGGGGATTGAGTTGCAGCAGATGGGGCTAGCTGGAAAGCCATAGAACGTCTACAAGACATACATGGTTTTCTGTGTGTCCTGGCGCTCGCAAGCTAAAACTTGCGCACTAAGCAAACAAATTCAACTGAGTGACTTTCTCATGTCAACCATACGCAGCCTAACAATTCTGATTCTTGCATGCCTATTGTCAGCTTGCGCTGCTCCAAAGCTCTCGCCAGAGCAGGCCAGCGCCATCAAGAGGGTAGGTGTAATTTCGCTAATGCCGCAGGAAGTCAAATACCGAAAAATTGGCATCACTGTGTTCAACAATGAGTTCAAGTCCCTCCCTACTGATGATGTCTTCAATACGACAGCTCGTGCCACTATTGAACGTTACCTGCGCCGTACAGGGAAATATCAAGTCACGCAAATTCAGGTTGATGTACCCGGAATGGCCAAAAGGCTTAACGCAAGCAGCCTGGTGATGTCGCACAACATCGAACGCATTAACACCGAGGTTATCGAACTGGCGAAAAAGAATGGGGTTGATGCAGTGATTGTTGTCGCCGAAAACTTCGATTCGGAACGAGGTATTTTCGGACTAGCGATGTCTATGAGGGCAGGATTCAACGACATTCGCAGTAGCGCTGCAATGGCAGGGCTACAAATGTTTGGCGTGACGGCCCAAAAAGAAACTTTTATGGCTCGATATCCCGCTGTGGGCATTGGGACTCAGGTTTCACGGCCTGACGGTAATCCATGGGTCTACAAGCTGGAAGACAACCTGGATGCGGCTACACACCAGCAAGTAGTCAATGTTCTGCAGCAGACCATTGAACGTGACCTCCTCAACCTGATGGGGACTTCTGGGCTTTGAGTTAAGCACAGCAACATCTGGCACGAAATTGATCAAGAGGCGCTGCCCGGTTTTCACGCTGCTGTGCAATTGCGCACCTGGGACGACGCCGCCAAGCTTTTGCAGCCCACGCCGGGGCCGGATGCGTTTTGGCCGCTGGTGCTGGCGGCGCAGAAAGCCTGAAAATCCGTGTTTTTCGGATTTTTTAGAGTCAAATCAGCCGATAGCCAAGGTATATATTGCCGACAGTGCTATCAATTTTATTAGCTGTCAGACCCGTCAAATCAAGGGTTTGAAGTGCTTGTGCGGGGCCGCAGGTGCCGGGTCTTTAGGCGAATGCACGTGGCCGCCGGCATGACTGTGCGCCACCTTGTCCGCATGCTGGTGGCTGGTATCGGTCAGGCCCAGCGGCACCAGGTTCAGGCTGCCGTGGCGCACCCCGCGCAGCGCCATCAACTGCTCTGACAGCGCTTGCACCACCGCCGTCGGGCCGCGCAGCACCACACTCTCCAGGCAGTGGTCGTGGTCAAGATGGGTGTGCAGCGTGCTGATGACCACATCGTGCTGCTGGTGCTGCAAGTCCATCACCCGGCTGGTCACCGTGAGGTCGTGGTGGTCATACACATAGCTCAGGTTGGCAACGCACCAGGTCGAGCTTTGCGCCTGCAGGTGCGCATGGCCCAACTGTTGGCGGATCAAATCGCGCACCGCCTCGGAGCGGTTGCTGTAGCCTTTGGCGGCAATCAGCTGGTCAAAGGCCTCGGCCAGGCTGTCTTCCAGGGAAATGGTGAAACGCTGCATAGGATTTATTGTGGCGCAAGCCCTGCGCCTGGTGCTGGGGGCTGGGACAGGCTGGGGCTCGGAGCCCGCCAGGCGTCTTGCAGCACCATCTTGTCAAACCCGGCGTGTTGCCACCACGGGGCCAGCTCGCCGCTCGGCGTCAGCAGCAGGCGCGCTACCAGCGGAGCCAGCGGCGTGCTGGCGGGCGCAGCCAGCAGCACGAGGCGCGGCTCGGTGTCTCTGCCGGGGGCGCTGCTGGCTTCGTCAATGCGGCCGATCCAGTCGAGTTCCACCAGCAGTTCGACCACCGGCTCGAGCTGCAAGCTGTCCACCCGCAGTGACTGCGCCAGCGCATTCAACCCCAGGCCTTTGGTCGGCACCGAGCGGGCCTGGTCCAGCTGCTGCAGCGCTTCCAGCGCCAACTGAAAGGGCCAGCCCGGTCCGCCTTCGCGCCGCAACGCGCCCTGCCCCACACCGCGCATCAAACTGGGCAAATACGCCGCAATCACCGCGCCCAGCAGCACAATCACCCAGGCCAGGTAGATCCAGATCAAAAAGATGGGCAGCGTGGCAAAGGCGCCATAGATGGCCGAATAGCTCGGCACCTTGGCCAGGTAGAACGCCAGGCCCTTTTGCGCCAGCGCCAGCGCAGTGGCGACAAACACGCCGCCGGCAGCGGCGTGGCGCCACTTCACAAAGGTGTTGGGCACGTAGCGGTACAGCGCCGTCATGCCCAGCACCAGCAAAATGAATTCCGTGCCATTGAGCAGCAGCTTGACGCCGCCCGGCACACCGCCCACCACCCCGCGCGAGGCCGAGATCAGGTAAGACGTGATGGCCAGGCTCGCCGCCAGCAGCAGCGGCCCCAGCGTCATTGCGGCCCAGTACACCAGCACGCGTTGCGCCAGCGGGCGCGGCTGCTTGACGCGCCAGATCGCGTTCAGGGTTTTGTCAATCGTCAGCATCAGTGCCAGCGCGGTGACCAGCACCAGCGCAAAGCCGACGCCGCCCAGCTTGTTGGCCTTGGCCGCAAACTGCGTCATGTAGCCCAGCACCTGGCGCGCGATGTTGTCGGGCACCAGGCTGTCCACCAGCCATACCTGCAGACCGCTTTGCAGCTTGGCAAACATCGGAAACGCCGTGAACACCGCCAGCAGCAGCGTGAAAAATGGCACCAGCGCCAGCGTGGTGGTAAAGGTCAGGCTGCCCGCCGTGACGCCCAGCCGGTCTTGCACAAAGCGCTCGCGCAGGGTCTGCCAGATGGCCTGGTGCAGCAAGGGTTCCAGGGATTTGATGAAGCCGGGCAAGTTCATAGCCCGTATCATGACTGCAATGACGCTGCCCCCACCCAAGTCCGCACCGCCACACGGCCTCCCGCCTGTTGCAGCCCCTACCGCCGCACTGCAAAAAACCCGGCTTCTGGCCGTGGGCAGCTTGCTCGGGCTGATCGTGCTGGGCCTGACGTGGGAGCTGTTTTTGGCACCACTGCGGCCCGGCGGCAGTGCGCTGGCGCTCAAGGTGCTGCCGCTGTGCATTCCCCTGGCCGGGCTGCTCAAGCAGCGCATGTACACCTACCGCTGGCTGAGCCTGATGGTGTGGATTTATTTCACCGAAGGCGTGGTGCGCGCCTGGAGCGACCCGGTCCCCGGCAACTATCTGGCCTTGGTGGAGATTGCGCTGTGCCTGGCCTTGTTTGCAGCCTGCGCACTGCATGTGCGGTTGCGCTTTCAGGCGGTGCGTGCCGCCGCCTCGCCAGCGGCATGAGCCTGCTGGCCGAATTGCGCGGCCTGCTCGGCAGCAGCCTGGTGCTGACCGAAGGCGACTTGTCGGCCTACGAACGCGACTGGCGCCAGCGCTACTGCGGCAAGGCGCTGGCGGTGGTGCGCCCCGGCAGCGCCGCCGAAGTGGCCGCCGTGGTGCAGGCCTGCCTGCGACACGGCGCAAGCGTCGTGCCGCAAGGCGGCAACACCGGTTTGGTCGGCGGCGGCGTACCCGATGCCAGTGGCACACAAATTCTGCTCAGCCTGCTGCGCATGAACGCCATTCGCCAGGTGGACAGCGCCAACCTCACCCTCACCGCCGAGGCCGGGTGTATCTTGCAAAACGTGCAAACGGCCGCCGCCAACGCAGGCCTGCTGTTTCCGCTGAGTCTGGCTGCGCAAGGCAGTTGCACCATTGGCGGCAACCTGGCCACCAACGCGGGCGGCACCCAGGTGCTGCGCTACGGCAATGCCCGCGACTTGTGCCTGGGCCTTGAAGTGGTCACGCCGCAAGGCGAACTCTGGCACGGCCTGACGGGCCTGCGCAAAGACAACACCGGCTACGACCTGCGACATCTGCTGATCGGCAGCGAGGGCACGCTCGGCATCATCACCGCGGCTGCGCTGCGGCTGTACCCGCAGCCCGCCGCTTCGCTGACCGCCTGGGCGGCGGTGCCGTCACTGGGTGCAGCCGTGCAATTGCTGGGCCTGGCGCATCAGTATTTAGGCGCTGCGCTGACCGGGTTTGAAGTCATGGGCCAGGGCGCGCTGACCCTGGTGGTGCAGCACCTGCCGCAACTGCGCGTGCCGTTTGCGGGACAAGCGAAAGTGCCCTACTGCGTGCTCCTGGAAAACTCGGACAGCGAGTCCGAAGCCCACGCCCGCAGCCGTTTTGAAGCCCTGCTGGAAGCCGCCTTGAACGCCGGCTGCATCCAGGACGCAGTGATCGCCGAAAGCCTGGCGCAGGCGCAGCAGCTTTGGCATATCCGCGAAAGCATCCCGCTGGCACAAGCGCAAGAGGGGCTGAATATCAAGCACGACATTGCCCTGCCGATCTCGCAAATCCCCGCTTTCTGCGCCGAGACCGATGCGTTGCTGGCACACGAAATTCCCGGCGTGCGTCTGGTCAATTTCGGCCACCTGGGCGATGGCAACCTGCACTACAACGTGCAAGCGCCTGTGGGCGCAGACGCAGCGGCTTTTTTGCAGGCGCATGAAGCGCGGGCGAATGCGTTGGTGTACGAGGCAGTGGCCAGGCACGGCGGCAGTTTTTCCGCCGAGCACGGCGTCGGCGCGCTGAAAGTGCGCGAACTGGCGCACTACAAATCAACCCAGGCGCTGGGGATGATGCGGGCCATCAAAGCCGCGCTGGACCCGCAGGGCGTGATGAATCCGGGGCGTGTGCTGGGCAACCCACACGATTGACCAGGGTAGATGTGCGTATGCGCGCACTTGGACACAAATACTCGTGTATTGCATATTTGCAATATATTGCTAAGATTCTGCGCCAATGAATGCGGAATTAATCGTCAGAGCAAAAGAGGTGCGCGACGACGGCTCCACCGTAGAGGTAGTGATCTGGCGTTTGCCCCAAGCTCTGCCGCCCTGTACTCACAGCTACAAATACCGACTCTACTTTGGCGCTAATGGCGTATGCCATATCCGCTATGACAACGAGCGCGGCAAAGGCGATCACCGCCACGCTCATGGGCTTGAGGAGCCCTACGAATTTACTTCGCCCAACCAGTTGCTCAGTGACTTTCAGCACGATGTAGAAACCTGGAGTAAGCCATGAAAGCTGTTATCGAAATTGCGCCACAGGGCAGCGTATTCAAAGTAGCCCGCTCACAACTCAAAGCCGCTGAGGCAGCGCCCGCATTCGGCGCTGATTACCACCTCAGTTTTGAATCGGCCCGCACCCTGTTTGCAGAACTCACGCCCTCACGCATCGACCTGCTGGAGGCGCTTCGCCAGTGCGGGCCATGCTCGGTTTACGCGCTGGCCAAAGATGTAGCGCGCAACTACTCCAACGTGCATACCGACATTGGCAAACTGCAAGAACATGGTTTGGTGCAACGCACGCCAGAAGGCGCCGTGTTCGTACCGTTTGAATCGGTGGAGATTCACTTGGCACTGCTCAAGCGGGCGGCGTGACGTCACGCCTTCAAAGCCACGCCCAAGCGCCCCACGCCCTCTTCAATCTTCCCCACATCCGCCGTGGCAAAACTCAGCCGCAAGGCCGAGGTATCGGCTCCGGTGGCATAAAACGGTGCCCCCGGCACAAACGCCACGCCTTGCGCAATCGCCCGCTGGGCAAACGCTGCCGCGTCATTTGCAGCACCGTCTGCGCCGGTCAGCCGGCCCCAGAAGAACAGGCCGCCTTCTGGCTGCGTGAATGCAAGCGCACCGCCCAACTCGCGCGTCAGCGCTGCGCCCATGGCCGCAGCGCGTTCGGCATAGACGCTGCGCACCTTGGCCAAGGTAGCGGGCAGGCGGCCCGCCTTCAGATACTGCGCTGCGGTGGCCTGGGCAAAGGTGCTGGTGTGCGCGTCACTGAACTGTTTGCACATGGTCGCGCGGGCCAGCAGCTCGGGCGGCGCGACCATCCAGCCC
This sequence comes from Burkholderiaceae bacterium, assembly GCA_046155225.1. GTDB lineage: Bacteria > Pseudomonadota > Gammaproteobacteria > Burkholderiales > Burkholderiaceae_C > JAKFVA01. The sequence goes on along the minus strand of JBJXED010000102.1, from coordinate 530 downwards.
ACGCGCAGGCCGGGGCTCAGGACCTTGCTGAGCGAGCCGCAGTACACCAGCAGTGACAGCGCGGCCTCGCGCTGGCCGGCCGGCAATTGCGAGGCCAGCGCGAGCAAACTCGGCGGCGGCGGCGCGCCAAAATACAGGTCGCCATAGGGGTCGTCTTCGACCACCACGGTCTGGTATTTGAGCGCGAGTTCGAGCACCTTTTTGCGGCGCTCCAAATTCAGCAGCGCGCCGCTGGGGTTGCCAAAGGTGGGGATCAAATACACCAGCTTGGGCTGGTGCTGCGCAATCAGCGCCTCCAGCGCATCGACCTGCACGCCCTGCCCGTCGATGGGCGCACCAATCAGCTCGGCGCCGTAGAGGCGAAAGCACTGGATGGTGGCCAAAAACGTCGGGCCTTCCACAATCACTTTGTCGCCGGGGCTGATCAGCGTTTTGCCAATCAAGTCCAGCGCCTGCTGGCTGCCGGTGGTGACGATCAAGCCGCCTTCTTGCAAGCCTTGCACGCCCTTGCCTTGCATGAAGCTGCAAAG
>JBJXED010000101.1:0-30380 GCA_046155225.1 Burkholderiaceae bacterium | reverse complement strand
GGGTCAAGCCAGCGGGCTTCTGCATCACCCAATTGGCAGGCTGAGGTCTGGCTCCAGCCAGGTTCCAAGCTGCGCAACTCGGCGGTGAACTGCAAAAACTCGTCGATCAGCAAACTGACGCAAGTTGCGCGTTTTTGGCGAGTTGGCGCATTCGGCCTGGGATCCGTCTTTAAAAAGTCCAGCAGTTCCTTGATGCTTTTACGCACCTCCGGGCGGCGGCTGTAGCGGTTAAACATGGACTCTGTAGAAAGCAGCGGTTTCAGCTCAACCGAGCGCCAAACCGGCGGCAGCGAGGCCAGCAAACAATTGTTGCCCCGGCGTTCACTGTTGAGCTGGCTGATGTTTTGCGGTTTGGTGCCGCCCAGCTGTTGCACCGCCAGTTGCGGATATTCGTGCACCGGGCGTTCGCTGAAAGTATTGGTTTTGCGGGCTTCACGGGCGGCGTTGGCGGCGTCGCTGAAACGGTCGTCCTGCAGGGTTTCAAAAACGCGGTGCGCAAGTGAAGAGGCGTACAGCGGGGCCAGCAGGTGAAAACTGGCGTTGTCATTTGGATAATCACCGGTTTGCCAATACAGCTGTTTGGCCAGGGTGTGTGATCTTGGCTGCTTGCATCGCGGTATATCGATACTTGCAAAGGCCTGCATCCAAGAGCCTGCCAATGATTCATTGGAAGTCATCGCGCTACCCAAGTCTGCATCCCCTGCTTGTATCAAACGCAGTAGCGAGTTGCCTTGAAACTCTTCTGTCAAAAAGTCAAAAACGTCCAGTGCCGCTGAGCTTCCTGTGACGTCATCCCGAAAGTTATTTCCCAAGACATGGCTTCCAAGCACTGATTGAGTGGCAAGCGTTTCAGGCTGAACATACAGGCTGGTTGCTTGATAAATCTTGGGGTCTGGATGAGTAGCTTTGAGAACATGCGTGACGAGTTGAATTTGTTTGACGCGATTAGCCGCATCTGCTAGCCAGGTTTCACGTGCAAATTCGTCACGAAGTGCTTGCCGTTTTGGGTCATCCGATTTAAGTTTTTCCAGCTTGGAATTCAAGCGCCTACTCAAAAAAGATTCGATCAACGCACGCAAATCAGCAGCCCGATTCGTTATGGATTGGTTCATTCAACAATTCCCTTTAAAAATCTTTTCGTCCGCGAATGGTGCCAGTACAAATTTCAGCTCTTGGCCCTGGTAAACCCCAGCGCCGGGTGAAAACGCCAGCCATTGGCATTTACCGGTAAAGTCACGGTGCCAAAACGCCGGGCGCAGGTCTCAAGAGACAAACCCAGCTCGTTTGCCAGCGCCGTCAGCGCTTCCATGTAATTGGTTTGCCCCCAGACGGTGATGCGTTCACCTTGCACAAGCTCATCTGGTACACGTTTGTTTTGTGACTTTTCGATTTCAACAAACACCGTTTCTCCGTGGCGACCACCTTTTTTGGGCTTCAGCTGAATCAGCACGTAGTCGTCACCCTCTTCATTGGGGCGCAGCTCAAGGTCAACACGCGCAATCGGATCAAACCGAAACGGCTGCTGCTGTGGCAACACGGCTGTCAGTAGCGCATCTGCCGGGGCCAGGTGCCACCAGCTTGCGGCGTTCAGGGATGGAACCGCCTCGGGCGGCAAGGGCAGCATCGTGGCCTGCATGCGTGCATGTTCCAGGTCAACCAATCGACTGCGGGGCTGCAGTTTGCCCTGCGCCAGAATGCGCGGCCGGGCGTCCATCACCGCGACTTCGCTGGCGTCCATCAACACACTCAAAGCATGCGATTGCAGGGGAAATTGTTTTGTCTCAAAACCAGGTTTACAAAAAGCAGGTTCGCCCAGATGTCTGAAATGACGCAGATTGGTGTCAAAAACCCGGATGTTTGGCGAACTGCAGTCGCCCGTGCGGTGCCTGCGCACGCGACCAGCCAGCTGAATCAATGAGCGGGCAGAAGAAGGCTCAACTACAGCCCAGTCGTAGTCGTGGTCACGGCCCACTTCGGTCACTGGTGAACCGAGCACCACAAACAGCTGGTCTGGCTCGGCGTGCGCGTCCAGGCGCTGGCGAATGTCTGGCAGGCTGAAAACGGCATCCAGCTGGCGGCGGTCAAGTGATGCATCCAGGCGGCGTTCAATTGCCGAACGTATCAGCAGCGGAAATTGCGAGTGGTAAACACACAGGTGAACTTGCACCCCGCCTGGCCAGGGCAGGCGGTACAACTCCATCGCCACCTCAACCAGCGGCTCGATATTGGCCATGCGGATCAAGCCGAAGCTGACGCGTTTGTCGCCTTTGGGGTCAAAGCTGTGATGTTTTTGGTGCAGGTTAACGGCGTGACCAATCGCTTCTTTTGCAAACAGGGTTGGCAGAACATCCCGACGCTTATTGACCAACGCGGCGAGTGACACCAACTTGGCCCGTCGGCGCACCTCGGCCTCAGCCAGCATTTTTGCCCGCCGCTGGGTAAAAGTGTGGTGCGACTGCGCAAAAGCCTGGGCCTCAGCGCAGTCGGCTTGCAACACATCAAACTCATCAACCCATGCGCAGCAGATATCGGCAGCTTGCCCCGCCGGGCCAGGGCGCGCCCCCCGGTTGAGCTGCCAATGCTGGCGACCATTTTGGTAAGCCTCAAATAAGCCCTGAATCAAGGCGGGCGGCAAGGTGGCAGATGACAGCAACACCCGTGCGCCCAACAGCCCGGCCCAATGTACCAACCGGGTTAGCGCAGGAAGGTCGTCCATATCAAAATCATCGGGTTCGTCAAGCACCAGGTCACCGCTCATCAGACGCAGCATGGGTGCAATCTGGCGGCCACCGCGCTGGCTTTCGGTGGCTGGGGTCAAGTGGTCTATGGTGCAAACCAGAATTGGCGCGGCCAGCAAGGCCTTGACGGCCGGGTCATGCGCAACCCGCTGCAACAGGGGATGCGCATCAAAGTTGCCGTCAAACAGCACATGGCTGTCCTCGTCCAGCAAGGCCTGACTTGAAGCGGAGCCGGTTTTTTCAGCCTCGCGCTCGTAATGCTCAAATAAAGCGCGACTGGCACTGCCACCCACACGAATGGCCAGTTCGTCGTCACCAAGGCTTAACAAGTCACGAAAAGAGCGCCCAGTTTGCAGGGTCAAGGTACGCAGGCCCATCGCAAAAGCGCAACGCATGCCGTGGGCCGGGTCAGCCAGCGCATACATAAAACGCGCATTGGCCAGTGTTTTGCCGCAACCGGTAGAAGCCATGTTGACGATAAAAGCGCCCTGCTGCTGACTGCGTTCACGCATGGCCTGAGCCATGTCGGCAGCCTTGTTTTGCCAGTGGTAGCGCAGGTCTTGCGTACGTTTTTTTAGGGCATGGTGGCGTGCCAGTCGAGGCAGGTTAATCTCAAAGCGTGGCAGTGCATGGGTGACTTCAGCACTGTGTTTGGCCACGCCCAGCAGATGTTCGTCCAATGCTTGGTTTGGCTGGTGGTTTTGCCCGTGGGTGTTGGCAAGCAGCGGGTAGTCTTTTTGTCCCTTGACGCGTCCCGCAGCAGGCTGACCCTTTTCGTCAACGGTAAGACTGGAATAGTGATGGTCGGCCAACATCAGGCACAGGCGGGATACATGCATGACATAAGGATTGGCCAGCCAGTCACCTATGCCGGGGGATTGAAGCAGTTTCTGCAGCCGCTGCGCGTGACGCGCGGCTTGCTTTCGCCACAGCTCAGTCGTCACGGGTAGGCCGTATGGAAAATGCCAATAGAGCGGCAAGACTGACGCGTCGCCGCCGTTGGTTATCTCGTTCCAATCCGCATCCACAAGTTTGAGAACATCTTTTGTCGCCTGCGCTGTGATCCAGCTGACTTTGCCGCCCAAAAAGCGCTGGCAAGGTTCGGCATCCTTGTCGGGTGCCAGCGGCAAACGGTGGTGGGTCAGCACCAACCAGCCAATTGCCTGCGCCAGAGGTGCGCGTGCCAGATGTGAAAACGGCAACTGCACCTCTGGCATCAAGCCATCACATTGCAAACGGCCTAGCCAGGTTCGATCATCTTCCGCCGTCGGCGCAGCCAGTCGCGCAAGCCAGGTGGCGTCATCGTCGTCACCCACAAAAGCCTCGAACAATCGCAGCGATACCCATTCATGGCGGTACTGATTACGCTCCTGCAACGCCCCGCACAAACGCATCTGAAAGGCCTGGCTGGCTTTGCCCAGATCATGCAACAGGGCGGCCAGTGCTGTAAGCAAATGGATGTCCTCACCCGTATGCCAATCGTTTTCATCGCACTGCCGCAGCACATTGCGCTGGGTGGTGTTGGTCGGCACTGCGCCCTGTTCATTGAACTGGCTAGCATCACCTACCAACCACAGCAGTTCGCTGTGGTCTTGTCCGCGTATCCAGTGACAAGCGACGGCGGTGTTGCGTCTGGCGGTTTTTCTCAGCAGCTTGCGCAGCGTGTCCAGGCCTTGGTGGGTGATGGGGGTCTGCCAGGTGCGGTCGCCCCGCCGTTCTGCAAACTGGTCAAGGATGCGGCGCGTCTCGGTCAGGGCGCGTTTGCTGCATTGAGAGATCAGCAAAACATTCACTGGGCCTGCCTTCCAGTTTGGACGGCCACGTCTTTAAGGGCATCGATCATGAAGTCAAGCGCTTCGGTGCGGGTCAGTTTTTCAATGCAGGCGCGACGAAAGGCTGCTTCATCGTCGCCGCGCATAGCTGAAATAAAGGCTTGCGGCAGGATGACCGCGTCTTTGACCAGATCAGCCACATCAAACACCAGCCCGCCGCGCCGGGTTTTGCCATGCAGCACCGCCAGCCCGTGCGGCAAGCCCAAAACCCAGGTGGCGCTGGCTGCCAAGCCGTATGCCAAGTAGTTACCGTGATCCAGAAAGCGGTTGGCCGGATCGGATGCACTGCCGCGCTGGCCACGCGCAAACTCGCCGTAGTTGACGGCGCGGGCTGCAAATTTGTAGAGCACTTTGGTCAGGCGGGCTTCGTTGAGAAGCAACACGGTCTGGTCTGGCGCACTGTTAACGGCAGTTGATGCCTCGCTCAGCGCCACATCTAGCGCAGCCGGATCGATCTCAAAATCGTCCTCTCGCAACAGGCGGCTGAATTTCCAGTAGACACCTACGCGCTGAATGCGCAGTTGCTGAAAAGCCTTCGCGGCTTGTAAACGCAAGGCATCGTCAAACCAGAAGCGCACCCAGTGTTGCAAATATTCAGTAGACCGATATTCACTTTGCGGCGCAAACCAGACGATTTCAATATCGACCTCGTTGGCGCTGAATAAAGGTGTGCCGCCGCCGCCACAAAAACCAACCAGCACACCGGCTTTGGCTAGCTCACGCATAGCCGCCTGCGTGACCGAGGTGCCAGTACCCAGCATCACAGTGGTGGTGTTGGCAATCGGAATATTCCAGTAAAGGGATTTTTTGCCTTCGTCCGTCACATATTCGACCCGCCCGCCGTTGACCAGAACCCGGCAATGTTCCAAGTAAAAAATATTTGCACGCTTTGAATGCAGTATGGTTTTGAGGTCACTGGAATTAAAGTTGTCCAAATTGAATCGTCCCGAGTTTGAACCGACTCCGACAAGTTGGACGGTTGCCATCCCGCTAACTAGGCGGTATTTCTCAGCCGGTATCCCACCGAGCTGAGTTCGTTCAATCTGATCTTGATGCAGTCGTGTTTGTAGTTGTTAATGTAATCATGCACGACCGCTTTGAGCCCAGCAAGTCTGTTGGGTGCTGCAAGATGGAAATACTCGGCCTTCCGGGCACCGAAAAAGCTCTCGATCACCGCGTTGCCAAAGCAATTGCCCTTGCAGCTCACGCTTTGCTTGATTCCACGATGCGCAACCCTCGCTCGATTGGGCTTTGTCTGGTAGTGCCATTTCAAGGCGCGAATTTATGTAGAAGTGACTGATGCAGCCCGCGCTGTTTTTCTTGCAGTGTTTTGCAGGATTTCGACGCGTTGATTCATGTCGGGCACCGTCGAAGTTGTAGGCGCGGCCCAAGCATTGCGCTTGGGGCTTAGTTACCGACAGGGGCAGCGGCCTTGTCGTAGAAGCTATGCAGCTTTAGCCGCGAACTGAATGACATTGCCCCCTGCCGACAAGCTGTCTAGATGATCCGCCCACCATTGAGTAAGCAGCGTGCGTTCCTCCATATATTCGTTCCTGTCGTAGGTGTTGCGCACGGTCTTTTTAGAGTGCGCAAGTGCAAACTCAATGGCGTCCACCCTGTTGGCACCCAAGTAATCCCAACGTCCGTGTGCCGCTGTTGAAAAGACTTTGCGCAAGCCGTGCCCTACGACTTTGGGCTCCTCTCTGACTTCGCCGGGCTTTACGCGTTTGGGCTTCCACCCAATACTTTCAAGCGCGAGATTCGCAGCAGCATCTGATAACACCATCGGCTTACCCGCCCTATCCAGCCTGCCCCCGAGGTGGATAAATATCCGCCCGGCTTTGCCTGCACCTTCAATACCGGCTTTTTCTTGCTCTGCTTGAATTTCCCGCAGCATCGCCACAGCTTGGGCGCTAAGGGGTATCGTCCAAGGCAGGCGCATTTTCATACGCGAAGCGGGAATTTCCAGAACAGGGCAATCACTCTGAAAACCCTTAATTTCCTGCCACTCTGCCAGGCGCACTTCGCTTGTGCGCGCCGCTGTAAGCAGCAAAAATTTCAAAAGCTTTAGCTTCATTGGGTACGAGCCTTTTGCTTGGGCAGTAGCGATGGCAGCATCTAGGTCTCGCACAAAAGCAGGCAATTCGTGGGGCGCAAACGCCTTGTGCGAGTCGGTTTCGGGGCTGCCAAGCCCCTTTCGTGCGACACCTACCGGATCGCCATTCACCTGCCAACCTAACGACTCGACATAAGCAATAGCTTTGGCCAAGTCCCCTGTGGACTTTGACAAGGTATCAACTTTATCCCGCCCTTTCGCGCTCATCGCCGTTGCAACGTCAGCAGCAGTTAAATCAGCGACAGCAATTTGCCCAATGTGGTTTGTAAGGTCTGCCAAGCGCCTAGACCGCTGCGCACGGTACTTGGCGCTAGTCAGCTTGCCCGAAGTTTCTTTGTCCCAAAGCTCTACTGCTGCCAAAACTGAACGCTTGTTGTTGGCCTTCTCAGCGGCTAGCGCAGCAGCCGCTGCCTTTGCGGTTTGTCTGCGCAGCATTATTGGGCTAGTGCCTTGCTCAATCAGCCGCGTGCGCTCTATCGCTTTTGCCTTAGCAGTTGCGAGCGTTACGCCCGGATAAGGCCCCAAGCCCTCACTTGCATCCTTCTTGGTTCCCGGATTTTGGTAACGCATTACCCAGGACGCTTTTCGCTCGCCAGTGCCAGAAACTCGAACCTCCAAGTAAAGGCGGGGGGCAACTCGAAACCTTTGGCAGCTTATGGCGGACTTGCGCCCAAGTCCGGCAGTATGCACAGCGCCCGCCACGGCCCGCTTAACTTCGGCATCTGTGGTGAGAAAAGCACCTTTGGTCATTACATTACCTCCCTGTTACCTCCCAATTATAAGCGTTTTACCTCTCTTTATAATGTCTAAATGCTCTTTGTTGCAATCTACAAACAGAAAATTTTCAAATAAATCAAATACTTATTCGCTATTTGACGGCCAAGCTGTTGATATCCATGGTTAAAAAATTTCCTGTTCGGCGGACACCCTCTCCGCCAAGCGTGCCGTACAAAACCCCCTGAATCAAGACAGCGAGTCGGCCCAAATAGTGCTGGCCCAGCTCTGGGCATAAGCGGCTTCCAACTCGGTCGGGCCAGGGGATACCCCGCCCGAACCCGGCACGGTTTTGTAGGTGCGCTCTTTGGCGTCGTACAGGTGCACCGAAGCGACATGGATGACCAGCTGGTCGCTCACGAAGCTGTAGCAGGTGTTGGTCAGCAGAGGTTGCGGATTGACCTCCAGGCCCGACAGCTCGGCGACCACCGCCGCCGCCGCGACTTTGCCATGCGCATTGGCCATGTGGCCCGACTTGGGCATCAAGGGGGCGAGCTGGATGGCGTCGCCGATGACGTGAATATCCTTGGCCGCGGTCGATTCAAAAGTCTGGTAGTTCACATTGCACCACCGCGCATTGACGTTGGCCAGGCCCGACGCCACGGCAATGCCGCCCGCGCGCATGCTGGGCAGGACGTTCAATACATCGGCCTTCACGTCGCCCTGCACTTCAAATTTGACGGTGCCGGTCTTCGCGTCAACGGCAGTCGCTTTGTGCTGCGGGCGGTACTCCACCATGCCGCTGTAGCGCTCAGCCCAGACCTTCTTGAACAAAGGTCCCTTGGAAGTCACGTCCTGGTTGGCATCCAGAATCAGGACTTTCGAGCGGGGCTTGGATTGCTGGAAGTAGCTGGCGACCTGGCAGGCGCGCTCGTACGGGCCAGGGGGGCAACGGTAGGGTGCCTCGGGAATGGTGATGGCATAGACACCGCCGTCGGGCATGGCTTGCAGTTGACGCCGCAGCGCTACCGTTTCGGCGCCAGCCTTCCAGGCCTGCAGTATCTGGCCCGCGTCGTTGGCGGCTTTGAGGCCTTCAATGGTGTTCCACATCAACTCAATGCCGGGCGAAAGAATCAGCTTGTCGTAGCCGATCACATGGCCCCCTGCAAGGGTGACGGCCTTCTTGCTGGCATCGATGGCGACCACGGTGCCCTGCACCACCTGAACGCCGTGCGCCGACGTGAGCCTGCCATACGAGCGGGTGACGTCGCCGATTTGCCGGTACCCACCGAGCACCAGGTTGGACAGCGGGCAGGAGACAAAGCTCGCGCTCGGCTCGACCATCACCACATCGATTTTGTAGTCCGAGAACATCCGCACGTACTTGGCTGCCGTGGTGCCGCCATAGCCGCCGCCCACTACCACCACGCGGGCCTTGGCCGGCAGGGTGCCCTGAGTGCTGGCGCAGCCCGTCATGGCGGCCAGCGCGCCCATGCCGCTGGCTGCCAGTGCGGCGCGGACCAATTGACGTCGTTGCATGGAAATCCTTTCAGCGAATGGACGCAAAGTAGGTGGCGATCAGCTCAATTTGCTCGTCGGTGTAGCCCTTGGCCAACTGGTGCATGATGGTGGCGGGCCGTGTGCCGGCCTTGAAGGCTTTCATGGTTGCGACCATGGTTTCTTTGGGCATGGCCGCCAAGGGCGGCACTACCGACCCTTCGGCCGCCTTGCCGTTCGTGCCGTGGCAGCTGGCGCAGGTGGCGGCCAAGGTCCGTGTGTGCAGGCTGGTTGAAGCGCTTTGCGCGGAGGCTGCCAAAGTCACTGTGCTTAACACTAACGTAGAAATCCACCGTGAAATTGCCATGGATTTGCATCTCCTTTGCGTATTTTCAAATAAAAAAGTCTTCGGCAATGTAGCAAGCTGCCTGGGCAATTCAATCAATGGTAACCATTAGCCAGTTCACAATGGCGCATGCCCGCATTGCATCCCCTGCAACTTTCCCCGCCCGCTGACGCGGCCGAGCAGGCGTGGGTGCAAGACCGGTTGATCCGCCGGACCATGAGCCATGCCGGGCCCAGTCTGGTCGCTTTGGCGTGCAGCATTCCGCTGCTTTTTTTTGTGCTCTACGGCCATGCTGCGGGAGCTGGGTTGCTGGTATGGGCGCTGGCCGCCATGTTGATTTGCGGTTTTCGCGCCTGGCATTTGCGCCGCTACCTGCGCGATTTCGCGGGCAACGAAGCCGACACGGCAGGCTTGCAGGCGTTCTGGCAACAAATCCGCTGGGGCTGGACGCTGACCGCCGTGGTTTGGGGTTCGAGCATCCTGCTCTACCATGACCTCGGTTTGGGCAAACTGGCCCTGGTGTGTGCGGTGGTGCTGGTGAGCATAGCCGCCGCGTCGGTGAACGTGCTGTCGGCCACGCTCGATGGGTTCAAGCAGTTCAACACGGCCCTGGGCAGCACCGTATTGGGCGCGCTGACGCTGAGCGCACTGCTGGACACCGAGCCGGGCAGCCAGCGGCAAAGTGCAAGCTTGATCGTGATGGTGCTGGTGTTTATGGCCCTGCTGCGCAATTCGGGCCATCGCCTGCATAGCGTGCAGCGCAGCAGCGCTACGCTGCAGTACCGCAACCGCCAGTTGATTGAATCGCTGACGCGGCAAACCCAGGCGGCGCTGGAAGCGGTGGCCATCAAAGACCGTTTTTTGGCCAGCGCTGCGCACGACATTCGCCAGCCCGTACACGCCCTGGGCCTCTATGCCGACTGGCTGAGCAGCGAGCCCGAACTGGTAGGCGAGATCGCGCCCAAGATTGTCGAATCGACCAAAGCTGTCAACACCCTGTTTGACTCGCTGTTTGACCTGGTGCGCCTGGACTCGGGCAAGGTGCCCATCAACGTGCAGCCGGTGGACTTGCAGCGCTTGATGGACGACCTCGAGATCAACTACAAACCGCTGGCCCTGAGCAAAGGCCTGCAATGGCGGCGGCGTTGCCGTCCTGGCATGGTCATGAGCGACCCGATCCTGCTGTACCGCTTGCTCGGCAATCTGCTGAGCAACGCCGTGAAATACACCGACAGCGGCGGCGTTTTGTTGGCCTGCAGGGTCAAAAACCAGCGTGTCTGCGTGGAGGTCTGGGACACCGGTGTCGGCATTGAGCCGCAATACCATGCGCAAATTTTTACCGAGTTCTACAAGGTGCCGACGCACAGCGGCACCGCTGACAGTTTTGGCTTGGGCCTGGCCATCGTTGCACGCCAGTCGGCTATTCTGGCTTCCCCGGTGGAACTGCAATCCCGGCCAGGGCGCGGCAGCGTGTTTCGGGTAGGGCTGTCGGACGTGGACGAAGCGCAGGCGCACGAGCGCGCCGCTCACATGGTGACTCAGCTGGTGAGCAAACCGTGATGCCGCGCATAGTGCACGGCCTGGGTGCGGCTTTTGACAGCCAATCGGCGAAACAGGCGCCATAAGTGCACCTTGACGGTGTGCTCACTGATGCCCAGCTCGGTCGCAATGTCCTTGTTGCTCAGGCCGCGGTCGAGCATCGCAATGAGTTGTTTCTGGCGCTTGCTGAGTTTGTTGTCCCCAGGCACCAGGGTTTCAAATTCGCTGTCGGCGATCACCAGGGCCTTGAGTGCGGCACCAATTTCTTGTGCACCGGCCGATTTTTCGATGTAGATATCGGCCCCGGCTTCAATGCAGGCGTCTTCCCATTCGCTGGCAGGCGCGGCCGACAGCACTGCCAGCGGGGTGTGCGGGTAGTGCGCTTTGAGCTCACGCACGCCGGAGACGCCTTCGGTGTCAGGCAGTTTCAAGTCCAGGCAAAACAACTCGGGTGTGCTGTGCGAGAGCACGGCGGCATCGACCGCGTCGAGCCGGTCCACTTCGACCACATTGGCGCCCGGGCGGGCGCGGCGCAGCAGCATGACCACGGCTTCACGCATCAGCGGGTGATCGTCGATAACGTAGTAGGACGAAGCTGGGGCCGTCGGTGCGGGAGCGGGAGGGTTTTTCATACTTCTTCTTAGGCTGCGGCAGAGTGTCAGTAAAAGGGGGTCAATAGTCCAAGCCCATGGCGCTGCGCACCTCGAACATGGTCTCGCGTGCTGCCGAACGCGCGCGGTCGGTACCGGCATCGACGATCTCGCGCACGATTTTCGGCTGGACGATATAGGGCTCGGCGCGCGCCAGCATGGGCTGCTGCTCGGCCAGAATCGCGTCAATGATCGGCTGCTTGCACTCCAGGCAGCCAATGCCCGCCGTGGTGCAGCCTTTGACAACCCAAGCACGGGTGTCGGCGTCCGAATAGACCTGGTGGAACTGCCACACCGGGCATTTCTCGGGGTCACCGGGGTCGCTGCGTTTGACGCGCGCCGGGTCGGTTGGCATGCGGCGCACCTTGTGTTCAATGCTGGCTTTGTCTTCCCGCAGAGCGATGGCGTTGCCATAGCTTTTGCTCATTTTCTGGCCGTCCAGGCCCGGCAGCTTGCTGGCTTCGGTGAGCAGCGCTTGCGGCTCGACCAAAATGGCTTTGCCCGTACCTTTGAACCAGCCCGTCAAGCGCTCGCGTTCGTCATGGACGAGCAGCGGCGTGCTGCTGATCAATCCCAGCGCGCCTTCAAGGGCTTTGGCATCGCCCGTTTCCTGGTAGTTCTTGCGCGATTTTTCCAAGCGCCTGGCGGCGTCTTTGCCCAGCTTGGCCAGGCCCTGCTGCACGCGCTGCTCGAAATCACTCTCGCGGCCATACAGGTGGTTGAAGCGCCGCGCCACTTCGCGCGTCATCTCGACATGGCTGGCCTGGTCTTCGCCCACTGGCACCCACTGCGCCTTGTAAATCAGAATATCGGCGGCTTGCAGCAGCGGGTAGCCCAGAAAACCGTACGTCGATAAATCCTTGTCCTTGAGTTTTTCCTGCTGGTCCTTGTAGGTCGGCACACGTTCCAGCCAGCCCAGCGGCGTGCCCATTGCCAGCAGGGTGAACAACTCGGCATGCTCCGGGATGCGACTTTGCAGAAAAATCGTGCACTGGTTCGGGTCGAGTCCGGCGGCGAGCCAGTCGATCACCATTTCATAGACATTTTTCTCGATGACTTCGCGGCTCTCGTAGTGCGTGGTCAGCGCATGCCAGTCAGCGACAAAATAAAAGCAGTCCATTTGTGACTGCAAGCGCACCCAGTTTTTCAAGGCGCCGTGCCAGTGGCCCAGGTGCAGCGCACCCGTCGGGCGCATGCCCGATAAAACCCGTTCTTTGGGTCGCATGCCCGATAAGTCGCGGTCTTGTTTTGCTTGAGCCATCAGTTCACCAGCAGCCGCAGGGGGGTCAGCAGGGCGTTCAGCAGGCCGTAGGTCAGGCCCATCAAGGGGCGCATCCACAGGGCCGAGACGACGCCAGTCAAAATCAGCGCCATCACAATAAAGAAGCCCCAGGGCTCGACACGCGACAGCAGTTCGGCCGGTCTGGGCGGCAGCAGCCCGACCAGAATCCGGCCGCCATCCAGGGGCGGTAGCGGGAACAAGTTGAAGACAAACATCACCACGTTCACGAGCACACCGGCCTGGCACATTTTGATGAAAAAATCCTCGTCCAAGCCGCCACCTGTGAGCAGCAGCAAGGCCGTGCCCCACAGCAGCGCCTGAATCAAATTGGCACCCGGCCCGGCCAGCGCGACCCAAATCATGTCCTGCCTGGGGCGGCGCAAGCGGCCAAAACGCACCGGCACCGGTTTGGCATAGCCGAACAAAAACGTGCCCGAGGTCGCAAAGTACAGCATCAGCGGCATCACGATGGTGCCGATCGGGTCGATGTGCTTCATGGGGTTGAGCGTGACCCGGCCCAGTACGTAAGCGGTGTCGTCGCCCAGGTAGCGCGCCACATACCCATGCGCTGCTTCGTGCACGGTGATGGCAAACAGCACAGGCAAGGCATAGACCAGCACGGTCTGAATCAAATTTGAAAAATCCATCGACTGATTGTCCTACAGGCACCTACACACTTTGCAAGCCCAGCGCGGCCAAGCTGCCCCTGCCGGTGCGCAGCACCAGCGGCGCGTCGCCCGTCAGGTCCACCACGGTGGTCGGTTCGCTGGCGCAGGCACCGGCGTCGAGCACACCGGCCAGCACGTGTTCAAAGCGATCCCGGATGTCTTGCGCATCGTTCAGTGGTTCGGTCTCTCCGGGCGGTATCAAGGTACTGGCCAGCAGCGGTGCGCCGTGCAGTGCCAGCAGGGCTTGCAGCGCGGGGTGGTCGGGCACGCGCAGGCCAATGGTTTTTCGCTGTGGGTGGCTGACGCGGCGCGGCACTTCCTTGCTCGCGTCCAGAATGAAGGTGTAGGCACCCGGCGTAGCCGATTTAAGCAGGCGAAACTGCGTGTTGCTGACCCTGGCATACAGCGCCAGTTCACTCAAATCGCGGCACAGCAGCGTCAGGTGGTGCTTGTCGTCCACCCCGCGCAGACGCCGCAGCGCATCGGCGGCGGCCTTGTCGTCCAGGTGGCAGGCCAGCGCGTAGCTGGAGTCGGTCGGCACGGCCAGCACGCCGCCGCTGTGCAACAGGGCCACGGCTTGTTTGAGCAGGCGCGGTTGCGGGTTGTCCGGGTGGACTTCAAAGCGCTGTGCCATCAGCCTTGGGCCGGCAGGGCGCTGGCCTGCCGCGACCGGTATTCGCGGGCGCTTAAAAAGCCGCTGGCAATGCCGCACACCGCCACCAATGCGATGCCCAGCCAAGCCACGCCATCGGGCGTGTGCTTGAAGGCCAGCCAGCCGCCCGCAGTGCCAAAAGCGATCTGGCTGTAGAGGTAGGGCGTGAGCACCGAAGCGGGTGCCCGCGCAAAGGCGCGGATGAGCAGCAAGTGACCAAAGGTGCCAAAAAAGCCCAGCGCCATGAACCATGGCCAGTGCGCCAGCAGAGCCTGCGTACTCCAGGCCCAGGGCACGATGCAGCTCATCACCAGGGTGCCGACCAGGCCGGTATAAAAATGCGTGGTGTAGGGGTTCTCGTCAACCGCCATGCGGCGGGTCAGCGCCTGAAAAAAGGCGTAGCTCACCACCATGCCCACGGGCAGCAACACGCCCCAGCCAAACACCTGGCCACCGGGGCGTACCACCAGCAATGCACCGGCCAGCCCACCGACCAGCAAAGCCCAGCGCAGCGGCGACACTTTTTCATGCAGTTGTACCGCCGCCAATACCGTGACCAGCAGGGGCGTCAGCATGATGATGGCGGTGAACTCGCCCACCGGCAGCACTTGCAGGCCATAAAACGAGAAGGCGCTGGTGATCAGCAGCAAGACGCCGCGCACCAGTTGAAAACGCGGGTTGCGCGTGACCAGCAGCGACCGGCCTTGCACCGGCGCACGCAAGGCCGCGGTAGCCACTGCCTGGAACAGGTAGCGAAACCATAGCAGCATCAGCACAGGGGCCAGCAGGCCAGCGACTTTGGTCGACGTGTCGAGCGCGGCAAAGCACAAGCACGCGCCGACGATGTAGTAAATGCCGGCCGACTGGCCCGCGGGCAGGTGCTTCACCAAACCCCTTTCACTGAATGCGCGCTTGCAGCAGTTCCCACACCGGCGTCAGGTTGCCGGGCAGATAGGGCAGCGTGCCAAAGTCGGTGCGGCTTTCCTCGGGGCTGTGAAAGTCACTGCCGCGCGAGGCGGCCAGGCCGAACTCTTGGGCCACCTCGGCGTAATGGAGGCATTCTTGCGCGCTGTGGCTGCCGGTCATGACTTCCACCGCCTGTCCGCCGTGCGCCTTGAATTCGGTGAACAGCGCGTATTCCTGGGTGGCCGAAAAACCGTAGCGCGCCGGGTGCGCGATCACGGCAACGCCGCCGGCCTGGGTGATCCAGGCCACGGCGCTCTGCAGACTAGCCCAATGGTGTGCCACAAAACCGGGTTTGCCTTCGGTCAGGTACTTGCGGAACACCTCATTGGTTTCCTTGCAGACGCCCGATTCGACGAGGTACCGCGCGAAGTGCGTGCGCGAGATCAAATCCGGGTTGCCGACGTATTTCAATGCGCCTTCATACGCGCCCGCAATACCCACTTTGGCCAGCCCTGCCGCCATTTCATGCGCGCGCATTTCGCGCCCGCCGCGGGTCTGCGCCAAGCCAGCCAACAGTGCAGGGTTGTCCGCATCAAAACCCAGGCCGACGATGTGCACGGTTTTGCCAATAAACGATACCGAAATTTCAACCCCGGTGAGAAAAGCCATGCCCTCGGCGCGGGCGGCGGCGCAGGCCCGGGCCAGGCCGCCAGTTTCGTCATGGTCGGTCAGCGCCCACAGGTCCACGCCATTGGCTTTGGCGCGCGCAGCCAGCGCTTCGGGCGCGAGGGTGCCGTCAGAGACCGTGGAGTGGCAATGCAGGTCGGCGTTGAGAAGGGACGAAGTACTCACTGACAGATTTTACGTTTCAGGCGCTTATTTTTCGGTCGCCAGCGCTGCAAACCCTGCCAGCGCCTTGGCTATAACGGCCAGCGCCGGGCATTGCGGCACGCCATGGCGCTGGCCCAGGTAGGCCGCGTCGTTGTAGCCGAGCCAGACTTGGCCAGCCTCGTCTTGCCAGGCCAGCGCTTTCATCGGCAAATCAATACCCGCGGTTTGCGCGCACTGCATCAGCGGCGTGCCGCCCAACGGGTTGCCAAAAATCAAAACCTCGGTCGGGCGAATCGCCAGGTTGACGGCTGCGCCGCCCGCCGTATGGTCGACGCGGGCAAAGATACGCTGGTTTTTTTCTTTCACCACGGCCTCGAAACGGTCCATGGTTTCTTTGGCGCTGTAGGGGCTTTTGACGGCGACCAGGCCTTGTGCACTGGGCGTTTGGGCTTGCGTCAAGTTTGCCGTAGCAACCAAAACGAGCAGCAACAGGGACAAAATTTTCATGGTGAACTCCGGTGTGGTCTGAGAAAGGGGGTATGTGCTGCATCTTAAGCCCGCGAGCTGGGCTGCCAGCCGGGCACGGCGGGTTTGCCCGCTCACCACTCCAGGTTGTCGATCAAGCGCGTTTTGCCCAAGCGGGCTGCGCCGAGCAATACCAGCTTGCCTGGGTGGAGGTCGGCGGCCTGCGGCGGCAACAAGTCTTGCCTGCGGCGCACGGTCATGTAGTCGGGCTGCCAGCCGCGCGCGGTCAGGGTTTGCAGGGCGCGCGCTTCAATCGCGGCAAGGTTGTGCTCGCCCGCTTGCAGCAGCGCCGACATGCTGCCCAGCTCGCGTGAGAGTTGCACGCTTTCCGCGCGCTCGGCGGGCGAGAGGTAGGCGTTGCGCGAGCTGAGCGCCAGGCCGTCGGCTGCGCGGCTGATGTCGGCGCAGGAGATGTCAATCGGCAGCGCAAACTGTCGCACCATGCCGCGCAGCACCATGAGCTGCTGGTAGTCTTTTTTGCCAAACACCGCCACGCCGCCGCGCGTGGCCGCAAAGACGCAGGCAAACAGCTTCATGACGGCGGTACACACGCCGGTGAAAAAACCGGGGCGAAAGTGCCCCTCCAGCAGGTCGGCCAACTCGGGTGGCGGCTGGACTTTGTAGGTCTGCGGCTCGGGGTAGAGGTCTTGCTCTGCGGGCGCAAACACCAGGTCGCAACCGGCCGCTTCCAGCGCGGTGCAGTCGGCGTCCAGCGTGCGCGGGTAGCTGGCAAAGTCCTCGTGCGGCAGGAATTGCAGGCGGTTGACAAAGATGCTGGCCACGGTCGTGTCGCCCAGCGGCTTGGCCTGGCGCACCAGCGCCATGTGGCCGCCGTGCAGGTTGCCCATGGTGGGTACAAACGCGGGGCGCTGGCTGCCAGCGAGTGCGCTGCGCAAATCTGCAACGGTGTGAACAAGTTTCATACTATTTAATTAATAGCATCAAGGGCAGTATTTACCTTGGCTACAGTGCTATTTTGTTTAAAATTTGGTGAAAATCGCGCAAAACGGGCCTTACCAGGCATGCTGCGCATCTACCGGGAAACGGCCTTGTTTGACGGCTTTCACATACGCCTCAAACGCACCCTGGATACTGCCCGCTTCCTGCATGAAGTTGTGCACAAACTTGGGCATCTTGCCCAGGTTCATGCCCAGCATGTCGTGCAGCACCAGCACCTGCCCGGCCGTGCCGCAGCCTGCGCCGATGCCGATGGTGTGGCAGTGCGCGAGCTCGGTGGTGAGTTCAGCCGCCAGTTTGGCCGGCACCATCTCCAGCACCAGCATGGCGGCACCGGCGTCCTGCAATTCATGCGCATGGCGTTTGAGTACGGCGGCGGCTTCATCGGTTTTGCCCTGCACCCGGTAGCCGCCCAGTGCGTGTACGGTTTGCGGCGTCAGGCCCAGGTGTGCGCAGACGGGCACACCGCGCGCGACCAAAAATTCAACGGTGGGCGCAGTCCAGCCGCCGCCCTCGAGCTTGACCATGTGGGCACCCGCCTGCATCAGCGCGGTGGCGCTGTGCATTGCTTGCTCACGGCTTTGCGCGTAGCTGCCATAGGGCAGATCGGCAATCAGCCAGGCGCTGCCGTGAGCGCGGCGCAGGCCGCGGGCCACGCTGTCGGTGTGGTGGCACATGGTTTGCAGCGTCACGCCGACGGTGCTGGACAGGCCCTGGCAGACCATGCCGAGCGAGTCGCCGACCAAGATGCATTCGACCCCGGCCGCGTCGGCGACGGCGGCAAACGTCGCGTCGTAGGCGGTGAGCATGGTGATCTTTTCGCCGCGCTCGCGCAGCTCGCGCAGGCGCGGCAGGCTCACGGGTTTGCGCGCCGCGGCACCGGCCGCGCTGTAGGGGGCGGTGCTCGAAGCGCCGTAAGGTGCGCTGGTGGAGATGAAGGCCTCTGGCGCAGGCGTTGGGTTGCTCATGGCTGCACCTGCACTGGCGCGCCGCGCGTCATGCCCAGCCGGGCGATCAAATCGACATCGGCCTGCGTGTCGGGGTTGCCGGTGGTGAGCAGCTTGTCGCCGTAGAAAATCGAGTTGGCACCGGCCAGGAAACACATCGCCTGCACTGCGTCGCCCATTTGCTGGCGGCCCGCCGACAGGCGCACCCGCGCGGTGGGCATGGTGATGCGCGCCACCGCAATGGTGCGCACAAATTCCAGCGGGTCAAGTGGCGGCTGGTCGGCCAGCGGCGTGCCCGCCACGGCGACCAGATGGTTGATCGGCACCGACTCAGGGTAGGGCGCGAGGTTGGCGAGTTGGGCTATCAGCCCCGCGCGCTGCAGGCGCGACTCGCCCATGCCGACAATGCCGCCGCAGCAGACCTTGACGCCCGCGCCGCGAACGCGGGCCAGCGTGTCAAGCCGGTCTTGATACACGCGTGTGCTGATGATGTCAGCATAAAAATCGGGCGAGGTGTCCAGGTTGTGGTTGTAGTAGTCCAGCCCGGCGTTTTGCAAGGTTTGCGCGTGGCCGTCTTCCAGCATGCCCAGCGTAGCGCACGTCTCCAGCCCCAGCGCTTTGACCGTGCGCACCAGCTCGGCGACTTTTTCAATGTCGCGGTCTTTCGGCGCGCGCCAGGCCGCGCCCATGCAAAAGCGTGTGGCCCCGGCGGCTTGCGCGCGCTGTGCGGCCAGCCGCACTTCGGCCGGCTCCATCAGCTTGCTCGCCTCGACGCCGGTGTGGTATTGCGCGGCCTGCGGGCAGTAGCTGCAATCTTCCGGGCAGCCGCCGGTCTTGACCGACAGCAGCGTGGCAAATTCCACCTGCGTTGGGTCAAAGTGCTGGCGGTGCACCGACTGCGCGCGGTACATCAGCTCGGGCAAGGGCAGGTTGAAAAGCGCTTCAATGGCGGCGACGCTCCAGGTGCTGGCCGCAGCGGCGGTGGGTTGCGGCTGGGCACGGTGCAGGGTGATCGGTTGTTCCAGAGTGGCAGACATGGGCGCTCGCTGAAGAGTTAATCGGCCGCCGGTGCGGCGGTGGATGCAGTGGTGCTGGGCGTGTACGCCAGCCGGACATAAATCGGCGCATAGGCTTCGGCCTGGGTCAGTTCAATCAAGGTTTCCTTGGCCAGCTCCAGCAGCGCCAGAAAGGTCACCACCAGCACTTGCAAGCCCTGGCGGGTGTCAAAGAGGCCTTCGAAATCGATAAATTGCCGGCCTTGCAGCCGCCGCAGCACCGCGCTCATGTACTCGCGCACGCTGAGCGACTCGCGGGTGATTTTATGGTGCTGCACCAGGCTGGCGCGGCCCAGCATGTCGCGCCAGGCTTGCGTCAAATCAGCGACGCAAACGGGCGCAAAGCGCGTGGCCAGCGACTGCTGGGCAAACACCTGCGCCTTCAGAAAATCGCGGCCGAGTTGCGGCAGTTCGTTCAGGCGGTGCGCGGCGAGCTTGATGCGCTCGTACTCCAGCAGGCGCCGCACCAGCTCGGCGCGCGGGTCTTCGGCTTCGGGCGCGCCGGGCTGCTTTTTGGGCGGCAGCAGCATGCGCGACTTGATTTCGATGAGCATTGCCGCCATCAGCAGGTAATCGGCGGCGAGCTCCAGGTTGCGGTGGCGGATCTCGTCCACATACGCCAGGTACTGCCGCGTGACGCTGAGCATCGGGATGTCCAGAATATTGAAGTTCTGCTTGCGGATCAAATACAAGAGCAAGTCCAGCGGGCCTTCAAAGGCCTCCAGAAAGACCTCGAGTGCGTCGGGCGGAATGTACAGGTCGGTCGGCAGGGCAAACAGCGGCTCGCCATAGAGTTTGGCCAGCGCCACCTGGTCCACCACCACGGGCTGGCCCGTGGTCTCGGGCGTGATTTCAGCCGCCGAATCAGGCAGGCGGTCGGTATCGGCGCTGACGGTCATTCCGCCGCGATGTAGGAGGCCGGTTGGCTGGCCGCGCCGCTGGGAAGGCGCGCCTTGCTCGGCTCGGTCTGGTAGACGTAGGCGGGCTGTGCCAGCAGGTCCAGCGCCTGCTCGCTGCGCTGCGCGGCCTGCAGCGGCGGCTTGTCCCACAGCAAGGCGCGGCCGGCGCGCTGCTGCGACTCCAGCGCGGGCGCATCCTGCTTCATTTGGTCAATGAACTGCGTGACTTCGGAGCGGTAGTCGGGGCGGCCAAAGAAGCGGGCTAGGAAGGTCATGTCAGTCGCCAGGGTGGAAAGGCGCGATTTTAACGGGCCAGCCGCAGTGCCCAGCGCCGCGCCGGGGCCGCGTCAGCCGCTGGCAAGCCCCTGGCGGGGCCTGGGAGGCTTGAAAGGCCCGTTTTTTAAGTCAAATCATGCTCTAGCCAAGGATAAATATGCCGGCACCGCTTCTTTTTCTATAGCATTTCAAGCTTACTGGCAAAACCTGCACGCAGCATCAGCGAGCGCGGTTGTTCGGCCAGGCCGACGACCGTGAGGCGCCCGCCGTGCTGGTTCAGGGCGCGGATCAAATGGTCCAGCGCGTCCAGCCCGCTGGTGTCCAGGGCGATGAGGTGGGCCGCGTCGAGCGTGATGTGCAGCGGCAGCGGCGACTGCTCGGCCCGCTGGACCAGGGCGTCAAGCTTGGCAACCGCACCGAAAAACAGCGCGCCGTGGAGTTTGAAGCGCAGGCTTGCGGCAGTGGCATCGGGGACGGCATCGGGGGCGGCGTTGGGGTTGGCATCGGCGTTGGGCAGGCGCACTTCTTCCACCCGAAACAGCGAGCCCATGCGGCGCACAAACAGCACGCACGACAACACCAGCCCAACTTCGAGCGCCACTGTCAAGTCAAACACCACGGTGAGAAAGAAAGTGCCCAGGAGCAGCATGCGGTAGTGGTTGCTGAACTGGCGCAGTCGCGCAAACTCGCGCCACTCGCCCATGTTCCACGCCACAAACAGCAAGATGCCCGCCAGCACCGACAGCGGTACATACAGTGCCAGTGGCGCGGCGAGCAACACCACCGCGAGCAGCACCAGCGCATGCACCATCCCGGCAATGGGCGAGGTGGCGCCGCTCTTCAAATTCGTCATGGTGCGGGCGATGGTGCCGGTGGCCGGCATGCCGCCAAAAAACGGCACCACCATGTTGGCCAGGCCCTGTGCCATCAGTTCCTGGTTGGAGTCGTGCTTGGGCACGTCGGCGGCAGGGCCGCCCATGTGGCTGGCCGCGGAGTCGGCCACCCGGGCACAAAGCAGCGACTCGATTGCCCCCAGAATTGCCAGCGTGAGGATGGGCGTGACCAGTTGTTTTACGGTGGCCCAACTGAAGGCCGGCAGCTCAAAATCGGGCAGGCCGCTAGGGATGCTGCCAAAGCGCGAGCCGATGGTGGGCACCGTCAATTCCAGCAGTGCCGCGAGTAGCGTCAAGGACACCAGCGCCACCATCGCGCCGGGCAGGCGGGCGGTGCTGTTCAAAGCGCGGTCCATGCCGGGCAGGCGCGATTGCAGCAGCGCCCGCCGAAAGCGCGAACTCTCGGTGAACAGCCGCGGCCAGAGCCACAGGCCCAGGGTACACAAGGTGCCCAGCGCCAGGGCCTGCCAATTCAGTTCGCCGAGGTGCAGGGTGATGGCCTGCACTTGCGAGAAAAAATCCGCCGGTACTTTGCCGACCTGCAAGCCCAGCAGCTCCTTGACCTGCGACAGCGCCACCAGCACCGCAATGCCGTTGGTAAAACCAATCACGATGCTGATGGGCACATAGCGCACCAGGTTGCCGAGCTTGAACAGGCCCATCAGAAATAAAAGCAGGCCCGCGCACAGCGTGGAAATCATCAAATTGGCGATGCCGTAGCGCTCGACAATGCCGTACACAATCACGATGAAAGCACCCGCCGGCCCGCCGATTTGCACGCTGGAGCCGCCCAAAGCCGAGATGACAAAGCCCGCGATGATGGCTGTCCACAGCCCCGCCTGCGGCGACAGGCCCGAGGCAATCGCAAACGCCATTGCCAGCGGCAGCGCGACCACGCCCACCGTGACACCGGCCGCCAGGTCTTGCCCCAGGCGGGCTTGGCTGTAGCCGCGCAGCAGCAGGAGGCGCGGGCGAAAGCGGGCAAGCTGGGGCAGCACAGGCATGGTGGTCTGATTGTGGCGGATGCCGCGCGGCTTGCGCGTAAAGTGTTGGTGATGCAACACCTGTGCCAGCAAGCCAACGCCCGCCTGTCCGCCAGCATGATCTGGCCGTGCCGGGCTGCCCAGGGCCTGGCGGTTTTGCTGCTGTGGCTGGCGCTGGCGATGGCGTGGCCCGGCACCAGCCAGGCCCAGACGCTGGTGAGCGCCGACGGCCAGACGCCCGCCGATTTTTTGCTGGACGAGTCGGGCGAGCAGGGTTTTGACGCCATCAAGGCGCGCTTTGAGCAAGGCCAGGGCAGGCCGCATGCCAGCGAGCAAAGGGTGCCACTGGGCGGCGTCAAAACCGTGTGGTTGCGGATTCAATTGCCAAGGGCCGAGCGGCCATTGGCGCAAGTGCTGACGGTGCCGCACCCCGGCATGGACCGCGTCAACCTCTACCACCCCGACGGCTTGGGCGGCTGGACAGCCCAGCAGTCGGGGGATTTGCTGCCGGTGGCGCAGTGGCCTATCCGCTACCTCTACCCGGCGCTGGCGTTTACGCAGCCAGCGCTGGCGCCGATGGTGGTGTATCTGGAAGTGCGCCACAGCCACCCTATCAGCGTGCGCTGGAATATTGCCGAGCGGGTGGCCTTTGACGAAAGCAGCAAACTGTGGCACCTGATGTTGGGCTCCTACCTGGGTTTCATTGCGCTGGTGGTGGTGCTCAGCGTCTACAACGGCCTGGCCTGGCGCGACCCGCTGCATTTCTTTTATGCGGTCAATGTGCTGGTGCTGGCGCTGACGCAGCTCTCGCTCACCGGGCTGGGCGGTGAATACCTGTGGCCGCAAAGCGTGTGGTGGAACAACATGGCCAGTGTGGTGGTGCCCACCGCGAGCGTGACCTGTGCCAGCGCTTTCTTGTGGATGTTGATGCGGGACCACCGCAGTGCCTTCTGGCCCTGTGCCGTGCTGGCGGTTCTGGGCGGCATCTCGCTGGTGAACATCGGCGGCTTTTTGCTGGTGGGGCGCGAGCCGTTTTTTTTGCTGAGCAATTTGGTCTACCCCTTGACTTTTGCCGGCTTCATCGGCTGCCTGATTTGGTATTCACGGCGTCACCCCAGGGTGGGCTTGTGGATGCTGGCGGGCTACCTGTGCCTGCTGACGGGAGCCAGCTTTCCGGTCTTGCGCAACCTCTTGCTGTTGCCGATCAACGTGCTGACGCAGTACGGCGTGCAAATCGGCAGCACGCTGGAAATCCCCTTGCTTTTGATTGGCCTGTACGCACGCAGCCGTGAGCGGCGCGACAACCAGCTGCGTTTGTCAAGCATGGCGCGGGTGGACCCGCTGACCGGCGTGGCCAGCCACCGCGTGATGCTGGAGCGGCTGGGTGCTCTGGTGGCCCGGCAGCGAAAGGACACCAGCCACGGCGGCGTGCTGCGGCTGCGGGTGTCCAATCTGGAGGAGATTCGCCGCTACCACGGGCTGGAAGTCTTGCAGTCGGCACTGTTGCATGCCGCCGCGTGCATGACGCAAAACATTGCCGAAGGTGACAGCGTCGGCCGCCACAGCGACGGTGACTTTGTGGTGCTGCTGGAGGGCCGTGCGAGCCACCCCCATACCGTGGCCTGCGCCCAGCACATTCAGGCACAAGGCGAGAGCCCCACGCGGCTGCTGCCCGAGGGGGTGCGGCTGCACTTTCTGGTGGTGGCCACGGTGGCACCGCTGCCCGAACGCAGCGCCGAAGCCCTGCTGGCCCGCATGGACGCTACCCTGGACGAAATGGCCTTGCGGCCGAACCGGACCCTGCGCTTCCTGGAAGACGACCCGATGTCGGACCTGGCGCTGATTTAAGCGCAGGACCTGTGCCTCCTTACCGGATGCGCATCCCCGGCTGCGCACCCGGCCAGGGTTTGAGGATGTAGATGCCCGGCTGCGCTTTGTCATCGGCATGGCTGCCAGCCAGCACCATGCCTTCGGAGAGGCCGAACTTCATTTTGCGCGGGGCCAGGTTGGCGACCATGACGGTGAGTTGGCCAATCAGGTCTTCGGGTTTGTAGGCACTGGCAATGCCGGAGAAGACGTTCCTGGTGACGGGACGCCCCTGCGGGTCAGCCTCGCCCACATCGAGCGTCAGGCGCAGCAGCTTGACCGAGCCTGCAACCGCTTCGCAATGCAGGATTTTGGCGATGCGCAAGTCAATCTTGGCGAAGTCGTCGATGCCGATGATGGGGGCGATAGATTCGCCGCCGGGCAAGGCAGCTGTCGGCACAGGCAAACTTGCTTCAGTTTCAGTAGCAGCACCGGCAGTTAAATCACTGGCTACAGGCTCAAACAATGCCAAAAGTTGCTTTTCATCGACACGTTGCATCAAATGTTGGTAGTCGGCAATAGCGGTGATGTCCTCGCGCGTGTCCCAGCGGTCCATGCGCTGGCCCGTAAAGGCGTGCACCGCCATGGCCAGTTGCGGCAGCACCGGCGCGAGGTAGCGCGTGAGCACGGCAAAGGCGTTCACCAGCAGGGAGCAGACCTGGTGCAGCTGCGTTTCTTGCGCCGGGTTTTTGGCCAATTCCCACGGTTTGTTGGCGTCCACATAGGCGTTGACGCGGTCGGCCAGCAACATGATCTCGCGCAGTGCCTTGCCATATTCGCGGTCTTCATAGCACTGCGCCAGGGTCTCGCTGACGGCATGCAGCGCGCCTAGCAGTTCACTGCCGCCTGGCGGCCTGACGCCGGTCAATTGGCCGCCGAAGCGTTTGCTCAAAAACCCCGCCGCCCGGCTCGCGATATTGATGTACTTGCCGACCAAGTCGCTGTTCACGCGCGCCATGAAGTCCTGCGGGTTGAAGTCAATATCTTCGTTCTTGCCGCTGAGTTTGGTGGCCAGGTAGTAGCGCAGCCACTCGGGGTTCATGCCGAGTTCGAGGTATTTGAGCGGGTCCAGGCCGGTGCCGCGGCTCTTGCTCATCTTCTCGTCTTTTACGGTTAAAAACCCGTGCACAAAAATCTTGTCGGGCACTTTGCGGCCGCTGAAATGCAGCATGGCCGGCCAGAACAGCGTGTGGAAGGTGACGATGTCTTTGCCGATGAAATGGTATTGCTCCAGCGCAGGGTCAGCCATGTAGTCGGCGTAGCTTTCACCGCGTTTATCCAGCAGGTTCTTGAGTGAGGCCAAATAACCCACTGGGGCGTCCAGCCAGACGTAGAAGTATTTGCCCGGCGCATCGGGGATTTCAATGCCGAAGTAGGGCGCGTCGCGGCTGATGTCCCAGTCGCCCAGGCCTTCACTCTGGCTGCCGTCGGGGTTGGTGCGCACGGCAAACCACTCTTTGACTTTGTTGGCCACCTCGGGTTGCAGGCGACCGTCTTGTGTCCACTGCTCTAAAAACGCCACGCAGCGCGGGTCAGACAGCTGGAAGAAGAAGTGCTCGGCGCTTTTGAGCACCGGCGTGGCCCCTGACAAGGCCGAGTAGGGTTTGATCAAGTCGGTGGGGGCATAGACCGCGCCGCAGACTTCGCAGTTGTCGCCGTACTGGTCAGAGGCATGGCAGTTGGGACACTCGCCCTTGATGAAACGGTCCGGCAAGAACATGCCTTTTTCAGGGTCGAAGAACTGCTCAATGACTTTGCTGGCGATCAGCCCTGCACGCTTCAAGTCGAGGTAAATCTGTTGCGCCAGGGCATGGTTCTCCGGCGCGTCGGTCGAGTGCCAGTTGTCAAACGCGATGTGAAAGCCTTCGAGGTATGGCGGCCGGCCTGCCGCAATAGTCGCCACAAACTGCTGCGGCGTCACGCCGGCTTTTTCCGCCGCGATCATGATCGGCGCGCCATGCGCATCGTCGGCGCAGACAAAGTTCACCGCATGCCCCTGCATCTTTTGATAACGCACCCAGATGTCGGCCTGGATGTACTCCATGATGTGGCCGATGTGGAATTTGCCGTTGGCATACGGCAGTGCGGTGGTGACAAAGAGCTTGCGCGGGCGGGTCATAAGGCTTGCGTCGTGGATAAACCCGTATTTTAGGAGCTTGCCTATACTGCAAGGCCACATGGCAATGCGCTGAACTATCCCCTTTCTTGAAACCCCATGACCACCAAAGAACAACTGCTGCAAGCCCTTCAGACCGTGCTGGACCCGAACACGGGCAAAGACTTTGTCAGCAGCAAAAGCATCAAAAACCTGAGCATTGAAGGCGCTGATGTGGCCTTTGATGTCGAGCTGGGCTACCCCGCCAAGAGCCAATACCCGGCGCTGCGCAAGGCACTGGTGGCGGCGGCCAAAAGCGTGGCGGGGGTGGACAACGTATCGGCCAATTTCAGCCTCAAAGTGGCGGCGCATGCGGCGCAGCGCGGGGTGGCCCTGCTGCCCAATGTGAAGAATATTGTGGCGGTGGCCTCGGGCAAGGGCGGTGTGGGCAAGAGCACCACCGCCGTCAATCTGGCGCTGGCCTTGGCGGCTGAAGGCGCTTCGGTGGGCTTGCTCGATGCCGACATTTACGGCCCGAGCCAACCGATGATGATGGGTGTGGAAGGCCGGCCTGAGAGCAGTGACGGCAAGACCATGGACCCGCTGGAGAACTACGGCGTGCAGGTGATGTCGATCGGCTTTTTGGTGGCGCAAGACGAAGCCATGATCTGGCGCGGCCCCATGGCCACACAGGCGCTGGACCAGCTGCTGCGCCAGACCAACTGGCGCGACTTGGACTACCTTATTGTGGACATGCCGCCTGGCACTGGCGATATCCAGCTGACGCTCAGTCAGCGCGTGCCAATGACAGGTGCAGTCATCGTCACCACGCCGCAAGACATTGCGCTCTTGGATGCCAAAAAAGGCATCAAGATGTTTGAGAAAGTTGGCGTGCCGATTCTGGGTATTGTGGAAAACATGGCGGTGCATGTGTGTAGCAATTGCGGCCATATTGAGCATATTTTTGGCGTTGACGGCGGCAAGAAAATGGCGGCGGAGTACAAGATGGATTACTTGGGCGCGTTGCCTCTCAATATGCAAATCCGCTTACAAGCCGATAGCGGTAAACCTACCGTGGTGGCCGACCCGGACGGCGAAGTGGCCGCGATCTATAAAGCCGTGGCGCGCCAAGTGGCCATCAAAATTGCGGCCAAGGTAAAAGATTTTTCCGCCAAGTTTCCGACCATCAGTATTTCCAAAAACACCTGAGCGCGGCACCACCTGACGGCGGTTGGCGCGGCGAAGACCAAACCTAGCCCTTACTTTGAATCCACAGCCTGCTCAACCCCTTTGCCTAGACGTTGCTGTGGTCATGCGACGCGAGCGCGTGAGTGGGCCGGCCGCGCGTTGGCAAGAGTGGCGTTGGACGCTGGATTGCGTTGTCGCCGACGAAGCATCCTTTGGCCGTGAACCCCGGCAATTGCCGTATAGCGCCGATGCGCAGCGCTGGCTGCACCCAGGCTTTCAAGTGCACCTGCAGATTGACGATGCCGAAGGCCACTACCTCAACGCCACCGCTGAGGCACCGTGTTTTTGGGTGATGTGGCGGATGGAGGCGGTGCCCGGCATGGGCGATGAGCCGGTGGCCTTGCCGCAAGTCGTCACGCTCAGCTACTACCACGCAGGTCGCCTGCTCGACGCGCAGGAAACTGTGGAGCAAGTGCCCGCGCCGCCTGATGTGGTGGCGTTTTTGCAGGCGTTTGTCGGCGAGCACTACCAACCCGAAGTCAAACGCCGCCAGCGCCCGGCCAGCTTCCAGTCGTTGCAAGACCGGTTTGGCAACCCGGCCTCGATCAGCACCGGCAAAAAATACGGCGGTGGGCCGCCGCAATGAGGTCAGCCGCATGAGCGCCGACGGATTTTTAGGCCGCTGGGCACGCCGCAAAAGCGATGTGCAGCAGGGCAAACCGGTGAGCGAGGTGCTGCCGCCAAGTCCACTTGTAGATGCGTCGCAGGGCAATTCCCTGCCTGCGGCCGCTGCCCCAGTCGCGCGGGCCGAGCTTGTGCCTCAGCCTGAGCTGCAAAGCGACACGCCGCCCCCGATTGTTGAAGTCCCACTGCCGACGTTGGCCGACGTGCAGCAACTGGCGCTGGACAGCGATTTCAAACCCTTCATGGCGCGCGGCGTCACGCCCGAGGTGAAAAACGCCGCCATGAAAAAGCTCTTCACCGACCCGCACTACAACATCATGGATGGGCTGGACACCTATATCGAAGACTACTCGGTGTTTGAGCCGCTGCCTGAATCGATGCTGCGGCAAATGGCCAGCGCCAAATTCCTTCAATTGTTTGAAGAAGAAGCAGAAAAACCGGTGTCTGCGCTGCCCCTGCTGGGTACTGAAAGTCCCCATAGTGATGCCGCGCAAAACGTGGCAAAGTCAAGTGGAGCGCAAAACATAGCCCAGCCCGATTTAGCGGCAACTGGCGCAACAGCTAACGGTAGCGCCCCGCAACCTGATGCCGCCGCGCAAGACCTGCCGACCCAAGACGCCGATAAAGACCCCGATGACCACCACCCTGATTTGCGACTGCAACCAGACCATGCCGCTGCTGCCCCAAGCCCTGGGCGCGGCACTGAATGAAACCCTAGTTCTGCACAGCACGCTGTGCCGCCGCGAGGCCGGGGCCTTTCAGCAAGCCATCAAGACCGGCGACGACGTGATCGTCGCCTGTACCCAAGAAAAGCGCTTGTTTACCGAGCTGGCCGAGCAGACCGAGGGTGCGACTTCCGTTATCCAATTCGTCAACATCCGTGAGACTGGCGGTTGGGGCCGGGATGCGGCACAGGCTATGCCCAAGATCGCCGCTCTGCTGGCAGCGGCGCGCCTGCCAGCGCCGGAGCCGGTGACCACAGTCACCTACAAAAGCAGCGGACGCCTGCTGATCATTGGCGCGCTGGGTGCGGCGCAGCAGGTGGCCAACTTGGTCGGCGATGTGCTGGATGTGACGCTGTTTGCGCAAGGCGCAGGTTTAACCAATGGGGGGCAGCAAGAGCGTCGCTACCCGGTGCTATCGGGCAACTTGCAGAGCCTAAAAGGCTGGCTGGGCGCGTTTGAACTGAAGTGGCAGCGCAGCAACCCGATTGACCTCGATTTATGCACCCGCTGTAACGCTTGCGTGGTGGCCTGTCCCGAGCAAGCGATTGGGCTCGACTACCAAATCGACATGGCCAAGTGCCAGTCGCACCGCGCCTGCGTCAAGGTTTGCCAGGTAGCGGGGGCAATTGATTTCACCCGCGATCCCGAGGACAGCAGCGAAGCTTTTGACATCGTGCTCGACATGCGCAGCAGCCTGCCCACAGGCACTGGCTTTGAGCAACACGCACCGCCGCAAGGCTACTTTCGGGCACAGCCAGAAGCTGGCCAGGCCATCGATCTTGCAACGCTGCTCAAGCTGCGCAATTTGGTGGGTGAGTTCGACAAGCCCAAGTTTTTTCAATACAAACAAAAGCTCTGCGCGCACAGCCGTAACACCGCCATCGGCTGCAATGCCTGCATTGACATTTGCTCCGCAAAGGCCATCAGCAGCGAGAAGTCCAGGCAGCAGATCAAGGTCAATCCCAATCTGTGCATCGGCTGCGGGGCCTGCACCACGGTTTGCCCCACGGGTGCGCTGACCTTTGCCTACCCGCGTGCCAGCGATCAGGGCGTCAAGCTCAAGTCCCTGCTGCAAACCTATACAAAAGCCGGCGGCAAAGAGGCGGTGCTGCTGCTGCACAGCCAGGAAGCGGGGCAAACTTTGGTGGAGCAACTGGGCCGCGCCGCGCAGCTTAAAAAAGCCCGCGGCGTGCCGGCCAATGTGATTCCGGTGGCGCTGTGGCATACCGCCAGCACCGGCATTGATTTGTGGCTCAGCGCCATCGCTTATGGCGCCAGCCAAGTGCTGGTGCTAACCACCGCCGAGGAAGCGCCGCAATATCTGGCCGGGTTGCAAGCGCAAATGCAGGTCGCGCAGACGCTGCTGGCTGGCCTGGGCTACAGCGGCAGCCACTTGCAGTTGCTTAACGCTACAACAACAGTAGCGCTAGACGCACAGTTACAGAGCGCTGCGGCATCAAAGACCACCGTGCCCGTGGTGACTGCCCGGTTTGCTGTAGCGCAAGAAAAACGCGCC
>JBJXED010000100.1:0-22998 GCA_046155225.1 Burkholderiaceae bacterium | reverse complement strand
TCGAGCGCGAGTGTTACGTGAACGATGCGCGCAGCGGTGGTGGTGGTGGTGGCGGTGGCGGTGGTGGCGGTGGTGGCGGTGGTGGCGGTGGTGGCGGTGGTGGCGGTGGTGGCGGTGGTGGTGGTGGCGGTGGCGGTGGCGGTGGCGGTGGCGGTGGCGGTGGTGGTGGTGGCGGTGGCGGTGGCGGTGGCGGTGGTGTAGGGATCAGGGGCTGCGGCTCCACACTGGCCACCACCGTGCGGTCATCTGGCCTGAGCACCAAGCGACCTCGCATGCCGCGGTCTTCACGGGGCGTTTGCTTGCCCAGGGTGATGTTCTGCACTTCAATCGCGGTGCGGTCGAATACATCTCGGATATCCAGGTCAGGCGTGCGCAAATGGCGCGCCAGCTGTTCGGTGTAGATGCCATTGGCACCGTCACCATCGGCTGCGGTGTCACCGGCGGCGGTGGCATAGGCCACGATGGTGCCGCGGGGCGCACTCATGCGCGTGAGGCCTTTGCTGGTGTTGCGAGCGGACCCAGGATAGGGGTTGTCGCGGCAGGCGTCCAAAATCACCAGCCCGACGGTCGCACCCGCTGCTGTAATGCGGCTGAGCACGGCAGCAGCGTCAACCGCCTCATCGGCAACATCTTCCTGACGGCTGATCGCAGCATTGATTGGCAACAAATAATTGGCACCGCTGATCTGCGTGCCATGGCCCGCAAAGAAAAACAGCGCCACCTCAGCGCCCTTGGCCTTGGCTTCAAATTGGCGCAAGCCGCTGAGCATCTGGGCGCGGTCGGCATTGCGCAGCACCGTGACTTCAAAACCCAACTCCGTGAGCACACTTTGCATCAGGTTGGCGTCATTCACCGGGTTGCGCAAAGGCCGGTCTGCGTACTGGGCGTTGCCCACCACCAGGGCGACACGTTTGCCAACTTGGGCATAGACCGGCGACGCGGCAAAAAGGCAAACCAACACCCACGCCGCGAGACGCAAACAAACATGGGGTAGCGGAAAAATGTGCGAACGGGTCATGCTGGCAGCACCCATCCGGTTATGGTTTTTCGAGCACCCGAAGCTCCGTGCGCACATAACTGAATTTGCCGCTGGCACTGAGCAAAAGCCGTTCCAATTCAGCCAGTTGCGGATCCCCGGCATTCATGGCGCCTTTGCCAAGCCAGGCACGCAGATCGGGCGCGGGCTGATCAAAGGCAAAAATAAACTGCACATCCATCCCCAGCGGCTCTTTGACGGCGATCACGTCGGCGGCCCCAGCGCCGGGAATGGCGTGGATTTGGCCTGCCGCCAGAGGTGCCAGCTCGGCTGCACGGTCAGGGTAGAGGACGCTGACTTTGCCGCTGGAATCCACATTGAGCAGCAGCGCCGTGGCTTGGCGTTCGGATTGCAGCACAAACCGGAGCTTGTCGCCCAGCAGGAAATTTCCGCCCATCAGCGCAGGCGTAATTTCGGCGGCCAATACGCCGCGCATCAACTTGCGCGCCAGCGCATCAAAACGGTGGGCCCAGGCCAGTTGCTGTAACTGGCCGGTGAGCGCGCTTCGGTCATTCAAGGCGAAGTCGCTGACCCGGTCTCCTGCACTTGTGAGCAGCCGTACACGCTGACCCTGCTGGCTCAGCTTGAAATGCGCACCCACCGCAGACCATTGCGCGAACGGGATGGCTGGCAAAGTCGCTTGCAGTGGCGCCGGCAGCGCGCTGGCATCGACAAGCAACTGCGGCAATTCCTGGGCATGGTTGACCTTGGCGACGCCGGACCCTGCCAACAGCGAGCGGCTGGCCAAACCCACTGTGTCCTCCGCCACGGAAGGCAGGCGCTGCGGGGTGTGGCCATAGGCACGCTGGGCCATGAACTGGCCCACAGCCTGATGCATTTCATGCAAGTTCACAGTGCCATCGCCATCAAAATCAGCCGGAATTTTGCCGTGGAACACCCGCAGCAAGGCATCTGTCAAAGCGCCATGCGGCAACCCATCCACCGTCGGGTACTGCGGCAAGGCCTGCCGGGTAATGTCCTGCGCGATTTCACCTTCTGCAGAGGCTGCCAGAAATGCAATGTTGCGGTAAGGATACGCCTCGGTGCGCACCAAGTAGGCGCTGGCACGCTCGCGCATGAGCAGGTAGTCATTGCGCTGCACGCCATCAAGCAAGGGAATGCTGCGGCCTGCAAGAAGCGACTTGCCCTGCGCGGGTGCCAGCGAGCGGACTTGCTGGGCCGAGTAGCAAGAATCAGAGACGACCCAGACCTTGCGGCCACCGCGGTCGAGTTCTTCGAGCAGCGGGCGCAGATCGGTACGCCCAACCAAGAGGGTGTCAAGAGGCTGGGTGCCAGACAGCCTGGCATCGTAAGGCGCGAATGCGCCACTGCCGTAGGGAATCGGCAGACCCAGCCTGGCATCAAGCGCGCTGGTGCCGTGGCCAGAAAAATAAATGAAAATTTCATCGCCGCTTTTGCTGCGTGCCTGCAGGGCTTTGATTTCCGCAACGATATTGCCCTTGGTGGCACGCGCATTGGTGAGCTTGACCACCGACTGAGGGGCATAACCCCAACGCGACAGCAATACATCAGACAGCGCATCGACATCGTGCTGCGGCCCTTCCAGCTTCGGAATCGACTTGTCGGCAAACTCGCCCACGCCCACCAGCAATGCCAGCTTGCCGACTTGCGCCATCGCTGGCCAGGCCCCGCACAGGGCAACCGCCAAGGCAGCTTGAACAAGGCAGCGAAAGCAGCGCATCAATTGGCACGCCGGATTTCAACCCGGCGGTTCACCGCAGAAGCTGCTACCGCCACCTCCAGTGGGCGCGTGGGGCCAAAACCGTAAGCCCCCAGACGCTCCGGTTCAACCCCCTTGGCCAGCAGGTAATTACGCACCGCGATGGCGCGGGCGCATGACAGTTGCAAGTTGGTGCGCAGCGGCCCCACCGCATCGGTATGCCCAGCCACAGCGACCGCCGCCGCTTCGAGCTGGGGCGATTTGAGCGCATTGGCCAGGCGGGTCAATGCCTCGTGGCTGGAGATGAGCAGGCGGTCAGAGTTGCTGGCGAAATTCACCACCAAATTGAGCGTGGGCGCACCCTCTGCGGCATAGGGCACTACCACCAGATTTCGCTGGCTGGTCTTTTGCGCCACGGTCGGGGCCAGCGCCTTCAGGCAGGCATGCGAATCGGCATCGGGGTCGGCCGTGCGGCGGAAGGACTTGCCTTGCAAGCCGCCCGCACGGCCTGCCAACGCATCAACAATGTCTTGCTCTTTCGGGTTGACCAGCGGCGCAGCAGCCTGGCTTTGCGCCAGCGCGCTGCTGGTCATGAACCACGCCAACAACAGGGCACTGTGCAGTCTCCAGGACAAGGACGCGTTAAGCATGATGCAAAGGCTGGCTTGGGTTTAAGGGGCGGAGACTTCACGCAGCGCAGTCAGCCAGGCGTGGTAGGGCGGCGGCAACTGGATTTGGCCCTGCCGGGCATCGCCCAGGAGGGCCAGTAAATTGAGTGGTTTGGGCGTCATCACCGCAAGCAAATAGCCGGTACCCGCTGGTCCCACCGCTTTCAATTGCCAGTTGCCACGCGGCAGCAAGGTCTGACCCGACCGCAAGTAATTGGCCGAATCGTAGGCATTCGGGAAAATCAAGCCCAAGCTGCGGCCATCGGTGGTGACCTGGTAGAGGTACACATAGCCATCTTGCTGGGCATGCAGATGAACCTGCAAGGTTTCGCCGGTAACCAGCGGATTTACCAGTGCACTCAGGCGCAAAGCAGCGCCTGGCTCCGCCAGTGAAAGGGCTCGGTCCACGCGCTGCAGCACCGTGCCGCGCTCGAACCCGGCGTGCCCGCCAGATGCAGGCGGATTAGCGCAAGCCGCCAGCAGCGTGCACGCCAACATCGCTGACAGCCAGCAGCGCGCCAATGGACGAATCAATGGAGACTTCATTGCATGTCAAAGGCGGCTGCTTTTATTCGGCCGAGCGCGCCACCCTAAAGCCCAGGTTCGCGTTGCGGTTTGCTGCAGCATGGCGAAAACGCAATGCCGAGCGTACCCGCAGTGGGCGGCTGTCCCATCCCCCGCCCCGGTACGTCCTGACGCTGCAGTCGCCACTCACTCTGGCGCTGCCGTTGCTGGGCGCGCCGATGTAATTGTTGTCGCCGCAGTCCTGCACCCACTCCCAGACGTTGCCCAACATGTCGTGTATGCCCAGGGCATTGGCCTCGTAGGTTCCCACTGGCGCAACGAACCAGTTCGCGTCCCTGCATTCGTGGCGGTTGGTCCACAAGCGCCTGTCCGGGCCGGTAGATTGGTCGGCCACATTGGCGTACCGGCATGCGAGATGGGGGTCATCGCCCCAGGGGCGGCTTGACTGACTGCCCGCGCGGGCCGCGTACTCCCACTGCGCTTCGCTGGGCATGAAGTAGGCCTTGCCTGTCTTCTGGCTGAGCCAGGCGATGTACGCCTGCGCGTCGGTCCAGCTGACACAGGTCACGGGTTCACTGTCTTTAATAGGCCAGCCCGGATTGAGCCAGCTCAGCCCGCGGCGCCATTCCCATTTACCGTCACTGGCGTCCCAGGCATAGCAGCCCGCGTTGCCGGTGCCGCGTTCGGCATCGGTGAGGTAGTTTTTGTCACGCACAAACTCGCGAAACTGCGCCACCGTGACTTCAGTTTGCGCCAGCATGAAACGCGGCAGGCTGACTTTGAACTGCGGCCCCTCGTCGGTTTCGCGGTCAGCCTCGTCGGCCGGGCTGCCCATCATGAAACTACCGGCGGCCACCGT
The DNA here is from genome assembly GCA_046155225.1 of Burkholderiaceae bacterium. Classification (GTDB taxonomy): domain Bacteria; phylum Pseudomonadota; class Gammaproteobacteria; order Burkholderiales; family Burkholderiaceae_C; genus JAKFVA01. The sequence goes on along the minus strand of JBJXED010000100.1, from coordinate 18,229 downwards.
GACCAGTTTGGGACAACCAGCGCAGTCCTGCGTGACACTGGCAGCGGTGGGTTTGGGCGGCACAACAGCCGCAGCAGGCGGCGGCGTGATAGCCGCCAGAAGTACCGCCGCGACATTCGTGTAACGCCCTTGCGGATACGCTCTGAGGTAAGCATCCAACGCGGCCTTCGAATTGGCTTTTTGCGCTGCCGCCCAGGCCAGCTCCTCAATGTCGGCATCGCCGCCTGCAACTAGCGGTCTTGGCTGCGGCAATGGCGCAGGCGCAGGCTCTACTACCCTAGGTGGCGGCAAACCAGCCACATTCAGAACATACTTATTGCGCAACCCAACATCCTCGCGCGGCCTTTGCTTGCCCAGGGTAATGCGCTCGACCTCCACCGCAGCAAGATCAAACACATCTTTTACATCCAGCCCGGGTTGCCTTAGCTGACGCGCCAATTGTTCGGTATAGACGCCATTGAAACCGTCGCCATCGGCCGCTGTTTCACCCGACCCGGTCGCAAAAGCCACGATGGTTCCGGTTGGCGGCTCCACCCGCGTCAAGCCTCGGGTAGCGCTGCGGGTCGAGCCCGCATAGGGATTGTCACGGCAGGCATCCAGAATAATCAGGCCCACCCTCGCGCGGGCTTCTGTCATGCGGCGCAGCACGTTGGCGGCATCCACCGCCTCGTCAACCACATCCCTCTCGTCCTGAATGGCCGCATTGATGGGCAGCAGATAGTTGTTGCCGCCCACCTGGACACCATGGCCGGCAAAATAAAACAGCGACACCTCGGCATCGCGCGATTTGAACTCGAAGTCGCGCAGGCTGTTGCGCAGCGTCCGGCGATCGGCATTGCGAACTACCGTGACGTCAAAACCCAACTCGGTCAGCACGCTGTTCATCAGGTTGGCGTCGTTCACGGGGTTGCGCAGCGGCTGATGGGTATAGGCCGCATTACCGACCACCAGGGCCACGCGCTTGCCCGTTTGGGCCAGCACAGACCACGGCAGCCAAAGCACCAAAGCCAGCAGTGTGCAACATGCCTTGTAGCTTGGACCGCCCATCATGAAAACCCTTTGTAGGCCAGATTCACTTGCATAAAAATGTGCTTGCCAAAAATTCTTGATCCATGGCGTCAACAACAACGCCAGTGCCAGCGACAGTTGTCACTTACGTATTTTTACATGCCTCTGCCCGAACACAACATAGCCAAATGGCCAGCTTGCGTCATTTGCGCGCGACTTTTGCTGCCAACGCAACGATCAGGGCACGCTGCAAGGCTACCGGACTGCAGTGGGCTTAGTCTGCACCGGGATCGACAACCCTGCCCATAAAGACAGGTGCGCCACTGGCCCGGTGCACCAAGGCCCACAAAAACGGCCGGTTGAAAGCGCATTGGGCAGTACTGACCGGGGCCAGCGCCTTGGACGTGGTCACGGCCGCGGTGGCCGCCACCGCCTGCGCACCGTGCTCGTCGATGCGCATGCCCGCAGCTTGATAAACATTGTCCAGGGTCACCGGATGGCCCTCGTTGCCCAGCATGGGCGAGAAATTGGCCGCGCTGGTGAAGACCCGGCGCACCCCCAACGCCTGCAGCATGGCCTTGAGTGATGCGGTTTTAGGCTGAATCGAGAACCGCGGCAATTGGAGTGCGCACAGGCCTGACTTGATTTTTTTGCGCCATTGAACCAGGGCCGGGCCAGTCACGGTGCGATCAAAGTCCTGCAGTGTCTGGCCCTCAGGCGGCAGCGCCAACAGCAGACTGAACTGGCGGCCCTCAAAAAGCAACTCTGCAACCAGTGCGCCGTCCAGCAAGCCGTGCCGCAGCACGGCAGTCTGGTGCAGGGTGGGCAGGTTTTTGGGCAATGCAGCGGCTGTGAAAAATGGCGCTGGTTTCGTCGATGTCAGCAGAAAAGCCTGTTCCCAATCGGCCTTGAAATCCACCGCATTGGTCAGTACCAGCTTGGTGCCCGACGTCAGCGCAGTGGCTTTGAGCAAATCGGTGACCCGCCCCCCCGTGTTGTCTGCCACCCAGGCGTTGATAGTGCTGCGGGCCAGGGGCGAGGCTTCAAAGTCAATCAATTCGGCATCACTGGCATAGCGGCGTTTGACATCACGCAGGTAGGCCTCATTGAGTTGCGGTGCCACGTCCTGGCCGACCCAGACGCGGTTCGCCATCAACAGGGAATCCCCGCCCATTTGCCTGAGCACAGCGGGGTAGCTTTCCAAGAACAGCTTTTCACCCGCAGGCGCTGGTCCGATCAGTTGGGACAACTCGCGTGCCGAATCCGCATCGGTGCCGGCGTGGACCAGTGCCAACGCACTCAGCAGCGACAGCGGCGAATGCGCGGCATTGGTTTTGCCAGGGCCAGCGGCCAGACCGGGCGCGCGCAGCAGCGCCAAACCCAGGTTGGCCAGGGCCACTGCGGTCGCTTCGGCTTCCGCATCGGAATCGGTTGCCGCACCGGCATCCCCTGCGGCGGGCGGCGCGGGAGTGGCGGCCGAACTGCCTGCTGCCGCACTTTGCCCATAAGCCGGTACCAGGCACAAAAAAGATAGCGCCAACAGTAAATTCCTCAATGCCTGCGAGACTGTTTTGCTTTTATTCATACGGGCGTTGATGCTAGGGATGGCGTTAGGATGCTTGACCATATCGGCTGCATTGCAGGGCTGTCAAGGACTTATTCTGCACATTCTTCAAACCTGGCCCAACAGGAAACGCAGGGCAACTGGATAATTGCGCTGCCTTCGCGGCAGTGAATTTGCAACCCGGCGCACAGGCGTATTGACTGAAAAAAAGGATTTCCCGATGACGGCCGAAAATCTCCAAGCCGAGTGGCTGGAACAAGAAAAAACCATCCGCCAACGCATGACCGCCGGTGGCGGCAAAGCCGGTCTGGCCAGCCCCGACCTATTGACGGGCAAAAACGGCTTGCAGCAAATGCAAGCCATGTTGGATGGCGCTATGCCGTACCCGCATATTGCCGACACGATGGACTTTGCCTTGCTCGAAGTGGTAGAAGGCCGCGCCGTGTTCCAGGGCACGCCGCAGCTCAAGCACTACAACCCGCTGGGCAGTGTGCATGGCGGCTGGTACGGCACCCTGCTTGACTCGTGCATGGGCTGCGCGGTGCATACCGTGATGCCGGTGGGCAAGGCCTACACCACGGCGGAGTACAGCATCAACATCGTGCGCGCGGCCTCGCACCAGAGCGGGCCGCTGCGGGCTGTCGGCACGGTGCTGCACTCGGGCCGACAGCTCGCCACGGCGGAAGGCCGCATCGTGGGGGCCGACGGCAAGCTCTACGCCCATGCCACCACGACTTGCCTAGTCTTTGACTTTCCGCCGCGTTGAGCAGCCCCTGCTTGGCAGAATGCAGGCATGAGAATCCTGCACACCATGCTCCGCGTTGGCAACCTGGAACGCGCCATTGCCTTCTACACCGAGGTCATGGGCATGACGCTGCTGCGTCGCTCCGAGAACCCACAGTACAAATATTCGCTGGCGTTTCTGGGTTTCGAGAGCAACCCGGCGCAAGCCGAGATTGAACTGACCTACAACTGGGGCACCGAGCACTACGACATCGGCACGGCTTATGGCCACATTGCCCTGGGCGTGCCCGATGTCCATGCGGCGTGCACCAGAATCAAGGCCCTCACCGCACAATTTGGCGGCAATGTCACGCGTGAAGCCGGTCCGGTGGCGGGCGGCAGCACCGTGATTGCCTTTGTGACCGACCCCGATGGCTACAAGATTGAATTGATTCAGCGCGCCGAAGGCCAGGTCGGCCAGGGCCTGCGCTGAACCGGTTTACTGCACGGCGACTTCGACGCGGCGACCCTGCGCAGGCGCGCCACCGGCGCTGGTTTGCTCGGGCTTTTTGAGTTGCACGCTGCCCTCGGCCGCGCCCAGGGCAGTGAGTGCAGCCTGCACAGCCAACGCGCGCTGCTTGGCCAGTTCGGCGTTTTTGGCCGGGTCGCCACTGGCATCGTGAAAGCCGCTGACCAGGGCTTTTTTGCCGCCCGCCAGCGCCTTCACTACGTCCGCCAACGCGGCATTCGCCCCCACTGCCAGATCGGCTTTGCCGCTGGCAAAGTAAAACTTGACCACGCCGTCCTCTACCTTGACGCTGGGCGCATCGGCACTGACTGCGGCAGCCTCTGCAGCCGCAGCATTGGCCGGATTGCCCAGCACCAGCGACGTCACCAGGCTCAGCACCGCATCGGGCTTTTCAGCCGCCGGTTTGCTGCGGCTTTTTTGAATCGCCAAGCCAACCGCACCAGCGATCACCAGGCCAATGATGCCGCTGAGGATGACGCCGACGATGGCGAGGTTGTCGTCGTCTTGGGAATTCATTTGTTTTGCTCCAACAGAATTGAAAGATTGTAGAGTTGCGCCCATGACAGTTCGCAGGCCCGCTCGCACGCCCCTTCACGCGGCCGCCCTCCCCAACCCGCTTTTGCCCACCACCGGGCACAACCTGGATGTGCGCGACCCCGCGCCCCTGCTAGCGCAGGCCCTGCAAGACTGGGGCGGCCGATCCGACCTCTGGGTGTTTGGCTACGCCTCGCTGATCTGGCGGCCCGATTTTGACTTCACCGAGCGGCATCTGGCGCAAGTGCATGGCTGGCACCGCAGCCTGCAAATGTGGAGCCACATCAACCGCGGCTCGCCCGAATGCCCTGGCCTGGTCTTTGCGCTGCTGGCCGGCGGCAGTTGCCTGGGCGTGGTGTTCCGGGTGCCGCGCAAAAAGGCGCACGACACCTTGGTGCGCCTGTGGGCCCGCGAGATGCCCGGCGGCGTGTACGACCCGCGCTGGCTGAACTGCAGCACCGAAATTGGCAACGTGCGCGCGTTGGCCTTTACCCTGTCACGCCAAAGCCGCAGCTTCACCGGGCCGCTGTCGGATGCGCAATACCGCAGCGTCTTTGCCCGCTCGGAAGGCTGCTACGGCACCACCATCGACTATGCGCGCCAAACTTATGGCAGCCTGCTCGAACACGGCATTGCCGACGCAGCGCTCGAGCGGGTGCTGAAACTGGCAGAGCCCTTGCCTCAAGCCGCGCCCAGCCTCTCGCGGTAGAGTAACTCAGCGGCTTGCAGGTCTTGCAGCGTGTCAATGTCGGTCACACAGCCGATGTCAGTAACTATCAATTGCATAGCGTTACAGGCAAGTAATACGCTGGCTGCACCCTGATTCCCCTTTAAATTTATCAATTTGAAGCCCATTTCGGCCGAAAAAGCCACCGGATGGCCTGGCCGGCCCTGGTACTGCGGCACCACTGCGCGCTGCCCAGGCAGTGCAGCCGCAATCTGCCGCAGCGTCGCGGCTTGAATCAGCGGCAAGTCGCCCGGCAAAATCAACCACCCCGCCGCCGCCGGTGTGGCGCGCACGCCTGCAGCGATCGAGTCGCCCATGCCGGGCTGCGACGGGTCGGCCTGCACCACATGGTGCGGCAAGCCGCTGGCCACTACCGCGTCCAAAGTGTGCTGCAACACCGGTTTACCGACCAGCAAGGCTTGCAACTTTTGCACCGCACCGCCGCTGGCGGCAAAGCGCTCGCCGCGCCCTGCTGCCAGCACCAGCACCATGGGTTGCAGGGGCGGTGTCGAAACCACTGGCCAAAGCCCGCTATGGCGCTGCGGATTCAAGCCAGCTTGAAGGGCAGCTCACGCGGCGTTTTCCCGGTGAGCTTCGCAATCGCGTTGGCGAAAGCAGGTGCCAGCGGCGGCAGGCCGGGCTCGCCCATGCCGGTGGGCGGCTCGCTGCTCGGCACGATGTGCACGGCGATGCGCGGCATGTCGGTGATGCGCGGCACCGGGTAGTCGCCAAAATTGCTCTGCTGCACCACGCCGTCTTTGAGCGTGATGGCCGCGCCGGGCAAGCACATGCCCAGGCCCATCACGACGGCACCTTGTACCTGCGCCTCGACGTTCAGCGGGTTGACCGCCAAGTTGCAATGCACACCCACCGTGACGGCATGCAGCTTGGGCGTGCCCTGGGAGACACTGGCTTCGGCCACCATGGCCACCACCGACTGAAAGCTCTCGTGCACCGCCACACCCCAGGCGCGGCCAGCGGCCAGCGGACGTTTGCCATAGCCCGACTGGTCCACCGCCAATTGCAGCGCGGCTTTGTGGCGCGGGTGCTTGTCGCCGATCAATTTCATGCGCAGGGCAACCGGGTCCTGGCCGCTCGCGCGGGCCACTTCATCGAGCAGCGTCTCCATCACATACGCGGTATGCGTGGAGCCGACCGAGCGCCACCACAGCACCGGCACATTCACCTCAGGGTGGTGCACCGAGACGCGCATCGGCACGTCATACGGCGCTTTCATGCCCTCGACCGACAGGTTGTCAATGCCGTCCTTGTAGCCAAAGCCCTCAAACGGCGTGCCCTTCAAGATCGACTGGCCGACGATGACGTGATCCCACGCGGTGATGTTGCCCGCTGCGTCCAGCGCAATTTCGGCGCGGTGCAGGTGGGCCGGGCGGTAGTAGCCGCCCTGGATGTCGTCCTCGCGGCTCCACACGGTTTTGATCGGCACATTGATGCCAGCGGCCCGCGCGGCTTTCACCACGCCCGCCGCTTCGACAATGTAGTCGCCTGACGGCACCGCGCGGCGGCCAAAGCCGCCGCCGGCCATTTGCACTTGCAGGCTGACGGCTTTGGCGTCCAGGCCCAGTGTGCGGGCCACGGCGGCGGCGTCGGCACCGGGGAGTTGCGATCCCGCAAACACCGTGGCCGACTTGCCGTCAAAGTCGATGGTGCAGTTCAGCGGCTCCATCGGCGCGTGCGCCAGGTAGGGGAAGCTGTATTCGGCGATGATTTTTTTCGCTGCGCCTTCCAGCCTGGAGACATCGCCCGCTATCTTGATGCGGCCGGTGGTTTGCGCCAGGGTCTGGTATTGCACCCGCAGGACGTCCGAGTCGGCGCGGCCCACACTGGCGGTGTCCCACTCGGCTTTGAGCGCCCGGCGCGCTTGCAGCGCAGGCCAGTAACCGGTCGCCAGTACCGCCACGCCCTCGCCGCCGCGGTCGGTTGGCACGCGCAGCACGGCTTTGACACCGGCGATTTTTCTGGCGGCGCTGTCGTCCAGCGTTTTAAGCTTGGCACCGAACACCGGCGGCCGCGCGACCAGCGCCGTGAGTTGTCCGGGCAAGTTCATGTCCATGCCGTAGCGCTGTTGGCCGCTGGCTTTGGCCAGGCCAGACAGGCTGCGCGTGCCCTTGCCGATGAATTTGAAATCCTTCGCGGCCTTGAGGCTGACCTGCGCTGGCACGGGCTGCTGCATGGCGGCTTCGGCCAGCTCGCCAAAACCGGCCTTTTTGCCGCCAGGGCCAGTGACAAAACCGTTGTCTGCTGCCACATCAGCGGCGCTGACATTCCACTTCGCTGCGGCCGCCGCCACCAGCATGGCACGGGTGCGGGCACCGAGCTCGCGGTACTGCAGGAAGGAGTTCTTCATGGAGTTGCTGCCGCCCGTCAGGTGCAGGCCGTACAGCGGGTCGGCGTAGGCCATGTCGCTGGTGCCGTGGATGCTTTTGACCTTGCTCCAGTCGGCCCCCATCTCGTCGGCCAGCAGCATCGGCAGCGCGGTGGTCACGCCCTGGCCAAAGTCGAGCCGGTTGGTGGTGATGGTGACGCTGCCGTCCGGGTCGATTTTCACAAAGGCTTCGGGCTGCTGGGTCGGCTTGAGGACGGCGCTGGCAGGCGCACCACCGCTGGATGATGCGCCGCCGCTGGCTTGGGCCCAGACCGGGTAACAACCCAGCGCGAAGCCACTGGCGACCGCGCCTTTGATGAAACTGCGCCGGTGGGTTTCAAAAGCCGCTTCATTTTTAATAGCAGCATCGGCAGGATATATATTGGCCAGCGCTTGATTTGACATGATTTTTCCGGTTTTGGGCTGCTTGGGGGCGATTTGCGGCATGTGGGGCTCCTGCGGACTTCAAGCCAAAGCGCGCGAGGCGTCTTTGATGGCGGCGCGGATGCGGGTGTAGGTGCCGCAGCGGCACACGTTGCCGGCCATGGCGGCGTCAATGTCGGCGTCGGTTGGGGTTTTGTTTTTGGCCAGCAGAGCGGTGGCGCTCATGACCTGGCCGCTTTGGCAGTAGCCGCATTGGGCTACGTCGTGCCGGGCCCAGGCGGCTTGCACGGCCTTGCCGACTTTGCCCGCGCCGACCGCTTCGATGGTGGTGATGCGCTGCGTGCCCACAGCCGATATCGGCGTGATGCAGGCCCGCACCGGCGCGCCATTCAAATGCACGGTGCAAGCGCCGCACAGCGCCGCACCGCAGCCGAACTTGGTGCCGGTCATGTTCAGGTTGTCGCGCAGCGCCCACAGGATGGGGGTGGACGGGTCGGCATCGACCGACAGGTTTTTGTTGTTGACGTTCAGGGTGATCATGAGGGCGAGGTTCCTTGGCTGAAGGGAATGAGGGCCTGGGCAATCAGCAGGCTTTGCCAGAGCGAAATTAGCTCGGCGAGAGTGTGCCGCAACTGGGCAAAATTTGCAGGCGCTCGGCAAAGCCATGCCTTCCTACAATGACCCGATGAACCGAAACCCGCCCTCCCCCGAACTGGCCGCGCTGCGCAAAAGCTACGAACTGGCCGAGTTGACCGAAGCGCTGGCACCGACCGAGCCCTTGCCGCTGTTTGCGCAGTGGCTGGGCGAGGCCATCACTGCCGGTGTGCCCGAGCCCAACGCCATGACCTTGGCCACCGTCGCCGGCGACTTGCGGCCGAGCACGCGGGTGGTGCTGATCAAGGGGTATGACGCGCGCGGCCTGGTCTGGTACACCAATTACGACAGCCGCAAGGGCCAGGAACTGGCCGGCAACCCGTTTGCCGCGCTCCAGTTTCATTGGGTCGAGTTGGAACGCACGGTGCGCATTGAAGGCAGTGTGAGCAAAATCAGCGACGCAGAAAGCGACACCTACTTCGCCAGCCGCCCGCTGGGCTCACGCCTGGGCGCCTGGGCCAGCCCGCAGAGCCAGGTGGTCGCAAGCCGCGAGGTGCTGGAGCTGGAAATGGCCGAACTGGCGCAGCGCTACGGTGCCAGCACCGATGCCGCAGGCCCGCTGCGCCCCGCGAACTGGGGCGGCTACCGCCTCCAGCCAGACACCTGGCAGTTCTGGCAAGGCCGACCCAACCGGCTGCATGACCGGCTGCGCTACAGCTTGCAGCCCAATGGCGACTGGTTGCGGGACCGCCTGGCTCCATAGGAAGTCAGCCGCTAGCCAAGCCAGCAGCGCTTTGGCTAGCATTGCACGATCAAATAGCTTTGTGGCCCAAGCTCTTTTAAGGCGAGGGCGACAGTTGTGGGACATGCCGAATCCCTACACTGCGTCCAGCAAAATTGGGATGTGAAGCGTGTTTAGGCATCCCCAGCGGGGACGCAGGCCACGCCAGCCAACCACTGCCGCGCTGCCCCGCACTGGGTTTTGTCCAGGCTGGCAAAGTGGCTGACTTGGTGCCGCGCCGCCACCGCCAGATGCAGCGCATCAGCCCCGCGCAGGGCGCCCGTCATTTGCGCGGCTTGCTGCTCAACCGCACGATAGTCTTCGCGCAGCACGGCAATGCGCTGCAAGGCGTTTTGTGCCAGCAAGCGCGTCATCAACTGCGTAATTTCGCGGGCCACGCTTGCCGGTGTGTCGCCGCGCCAGACTTTGGCCTGTAGAGCGCAGGCAAATTCGGCCAGAGTCCAGTCACTCACGAAGACCTGTGCCCACTGCGGCGCTTGCAGCAAGGCCATAGCCTGTGCCTGCCTGGATTCATTGGAAAACGCCGCCACCAAAACGCTGGTGTCGACGTAGACCGTGGCGCGCTCAGTCGGCACGGGCGTCTACCCAGACAAAGCGCTGGTTAAAACCGCTCATTTTGAGCGCGCCAGTCGGCCACAAAGCTGCCGGCACTGTCGCCGCCATAGGGCAGCGACTGCCGTGCCAGCGCCGTCACATCGGGAAACGGGCTGCGCAGCAGGGCCGCAGTCACCGGCACTAAGCGGTAAGCGGGCTTGCCGCGGTTGGTGATGATGACTTCTTCCCCTGCATCGGCACATTGCGCTATTGCGGTAAATTTGGCTTTGATGTCGGCAACGCTGACTTGCATCTTGATGAACTCCCGAGGCTAAAATGACTATATAGATAGTCAAGTATCCCATTAAAGTGCGTCACAGCAGTTCCACAAGCCAGCGCCACGCCGTCAGAACGCCGCCTGCACCCCCAGCTTCAGGCTGCGCCCCGGCAAGGGCGCTTTTTGCACGCCGCTGGCATTGACGGCGGTGCTGGTCAAGATCGAAGTGGCGCTGTAGCCGAGCTTGTCGCTGAGGTTGTCTACCTTGGCAAACCACAGCAGTGTGGTTTTCGCCAGTGTTTGTGTGTAGTTGACGCCCAGGTTGACCAGGCTGTAGCTGCCCGTGCTGCGCGCAAAAGCGGGCACGCGGTCTTGCCTGGCCGCGTAGTCCACGCCCGCAAAAGCGTTCCACTGCCCACTGCGCCAGTTCAGCGTCGCGCCCAAGCGCAATGGCGCAATGCGCGCAATCGGCTGGCCGGTGCTGCTGTTGCGGGCGCGCACCGCATCGGCGCGCAAGTCCAGCTCCACCTTGTCTGTGCCGCCCAGCAAACGCAGCGTGCCGGTGGCTTCAAAGCCGGTGAAGCGGGCGCGCGCGGCGTTGAACGCAAACTCGGGCAGGATGTCCTCGCCGCTGCCGTCGGCTACGCCGTCGCCGTCCAGGTCGGCGGGGTTCAACTCGCCATCGGCCCCGCGCGAGTTGCCAGTGGCGTCCAGGCCGATGTAGTTGCGAAAACGGTTGGCATACACATTCAGCGCGAACTTGTGGGCACTGCCAGGCTGTTGCCAGGCCACGCCGACATCGACATGCATTGATTTTTCCTTGCCCAGTGCGGGGCTGCCGACCTCGTAGGCAGCGGTGGCGATATGCGCGCCGTCGGCAAAGAGTTCGTAGTCTTTCGGCGCGCGTTCGGTCGCTGCCAGGCTGCCGGTGAGCTTCCAGCCGGGGGCGAGGTTCACCAGCACACCACCGGCCAGGCTGCGCGGCGCAAAGCGCAGGCTGGCCGGCACGAAACGCGGCGCGGTCGGGTTGCCCAGCGACTCGACTTCCACCGACTCGACCCGCGCACCCAGGGTGAGCTTGCCGAAAGCGAGTGGCAGCTCCTCATAAACAAACGCCGCGCGCTGCTGGTTGCGGGTGAAGGGCACGAAAGCTTCGGCACCAACCGCAGAAAAGCGGGTGCTGTCAAATTGCACGCCCAGCACGCCCTCAAACCCACCTGCGCCGTCCAGTTTTTGATGCCGGGCTTCGAGCCGGAGATCGCTGCCCTTGTTGCTGAACACGGTGCCCCCAGTCGCCCCCTCAAATTCGGTGTGGCCGTAGTCGGTGTAGGACCACTGGCCCTTGACGCTTTGAATAAAGCCGCTCAGCTTGCGCACTTCACCCTCCAGCGCGTAGCGCCTGGAGCCAAGGTCAATCGTGACTTCGTCTTCCGCCACAGTGCCGTAGAGGCTGTTGTACTGGCTCACCGACAAACCCAGATAGCCGTTTTTCCACAGCAGCGAGCCGCCCAGCGCGAAACCGTCCGACTCGGCTTGTGAATTGCAAATGCGGCGGGCGCTGGCGGCTGAGCCCGGCTTGGTGCAGTCCAGATCCACCGGCACCCGGGTGTCCTTGGACGCGCGGCCAAACACGTCGGCATGCAGGGCGTAGCGGTCGTTGCCTCCCTCGATCAAAAACGCCGCGTTTTTCTCGCGCGCGCCGCTGGCGTAGCCCAGGCTGGCCTTGCCGGTCACGCCGTTGATGGGCTCCTGCGGAATGCGGTTGTCAATCACATTCACCACCCCGCCCAGTGCCGAGCCGCCGTAGAGCAAGGCGGCGGGGCCGCGCAGCACTTCGACGCGTTCGATGCTGATCGGGTCGCTCGGCACGGCATGGTCAGCGCTGAGCGACGACGCATCGACGCTTGCGCCGCTGTTTTGCAGGATGCGAATGCGGTCACCGTCGAGGCCGCGAATGACGGGGCGGCTGGCATTCGGACCAAAGTAGCTGCTGCTGACACCCGGTGCGGTGTTGAGCAGCTCGCCCAAGGTGCTTTGGCTGCGCAGCAGCAAAGCGTCGCCGCCGAGCTGATAGGTGGGCGCCACCAATTCGGCTGCGCCCAGCGGGTTGCCGGTGATGGTGACGGTGGGCAGCACCGGCTCGGTTTGCGCCAGCGCGGGCAATGCCAGCCAAGGAGCGGTAAAAGCGGCCAGCCGCACGGCGGCATGGACGGCGCTGAAAGCATTTCGGGAATGGGGGCTTTTCATGGATTTCTCGCTTGAATGGAATGAACCGTGCGGCGACGACAACCCATGCGGTGCACCCGCATCGGCCAGTCAAAGGCACAAGAAAAGGGGAGTTCAGGCGAGAAAAGGTGGGCCGCGTGCGTCAAACATCGCGGCCCAGCGGGCTGCGATAAGCCCCTGGAGCATGCGCAGCACCTGCGCGGGCAAGACCACCGGCAGCAGCAACGCGGGCGCGGTCAGGAAGCCATCACCGCCACAGGCATGGCCATACAGGCGGCAATCGGCAGCCTCGCTGTGGTGGGTGTAGAGCGTGTCGCCGCCGGGTGCGGGGCCGTGGTCCTCTGCGGCATGTTCGTGCGCCAGGCTATGCACTGACTGCAGCCAGCCGCCGTGCACCACCGCATGGCGCTGCGCCAAGCCTTGGGCCAACAACATGGCCAGCAGCAACAGCGCCAGCAGACGGCGCGGCCACGCTCCCGTGTGCAAGCGACCGACCCTGCGCATTTACTTCACACTCACCGCGTCGGTCATGCGGTAGAACAGGCCGTAGTTGTCGTCAGGCAGCACCGCAAATTTGCCTTCAACGGCAATCGGCTCGAGGGTGTATTTGACCGGCGTCTTGGTGCGCACCTCGACCATGCTCTCAGGCCCGCCCGGCAGGCAAAAACCGCAGCTCATCGGCACCGAGGTGACGAGAAAATGCTTTTGCTTCTCGCCCGGCTCCAGCGGCATCATGAAGCCCTGGATGCGCTGGCTTTTCTGGTTCAACGCCAATTGGCTGGCGTTAAACACCGGCATCACCTTGTTCTTTTCGGTCTTGATTTTGATGTCGGCCAGCACGCTCCACGGCACCACATCGGCGCGTTGCGGCAACGGCGCAAAGCTGCTGTTGGGGCTGTGGTAGCCCGCGCCCGAGCCCAACGCACCGGGCGCGCCTGCGCCTGCGGGTGGGCCGCCCGGCACACCGCCATTGGCAAACGTGGCGGGTCCTGGCTTGGCCGAGGCAGCAGGCTTGGCTCCCAGTGGCGAGGACAACGGCGGCACCTGCGCCGCGGCGAGCGCGGCGAAAGCCAGCAACAGGGCAGCGCCGCAGCGGGAAGGCAACAGGGCAAAGAATCGGCTGTTCGGGGTGTTCATGGTGATCTCCGGGTGGTCAATCCGCCGTCAGTGTGCGTGCTTCATGCCGCAGTATTTGCCCACGGCCAGGCCCTTGCAGGCGGCTTGCAATTCCTTGTTGCAGATGTCGTGGGCCTTGCCCGATTGCAGGCATTGCGCCGCTGCGGTGTGCGCCGCCGCCATGGCTTTGTGGCGGGCAATGTCTTGTTTGACTTCCTGGTCGCTGTGCGGGCCGGCGGCCCAGCTGCTTGCTGCCAGCAGCAAGGTGGCGCACAGGCCGAGTGAGCGAGAAAATGTCATGGCGGTTCCTTCTGTGTAAGTACGGCATGCTAAAAATCACCGGGTGCCGAGCAGCTCGCCCGCATCAACCCGGTAGGCGTTCAGGGCGGGGATCAACGCCGCCAGCAGCGCCACACCCAGTGCCGCCAGCACCACCCAGAGTTCACTGGCCAGAAATTGCCCCCCCGTCAGCGCCAGCGAACGCTGGCCTTCCAGCACATAGCCTACCAAACTGGTAAGTCCGTGGCCCAGCAGCAAGCCCAGCGCGCTGGCCAGGCCCGCCAGCCACAGCGCCTCGCACAGTACCAAACCCGCCACGCGCTGCGGCGGCGCGCCCAGCATGCGCAACATGGCCAGGTCGGCTTTGCGCTCGTTCACCGCGTTCCACAGGCCGATGAAAACACTCAACCCCGCGGTAAACAGCAGCACCAGGCCAAAGCCGCGCAGCACGTCGGTGCCGACCCCGATCAACCCGAGCAAGCGCGTGATTTCAATGGCCGGTGCGGCGGCCTGCATGTTGGTGGTGGTGTTGACATGGCGCGGCAGCGACACGGCGGCCATGGGCGTGCGGTAGCGGATGAGCGCGAGGGTGATTTCGCGCTCGGCCTCCAGGACTTTTTGGTCTTCTTCGTCTAGCGCAACGGCTTTTTCATGCACCCGCCAGACCGACTCGCTGCTGGTCAGGATCAAGCGGTCGAGCACGCACTGGCACGGCGACAACACGCCCACCACCCGGTAAGGGGTATCGCCGTGTTCGTGACCACCGCCGCCCAGGCCGTGCGCGCCAATGAAGGGCGCTGCCAGCGGCATGCCGGTGGCCTGCGCGACCTGTGCACCCAGCACTGCCTCCAGCGGCTGCTGCCACAGCCGCCCTTGCGCCAATGCAGCCTGGTAGTGCGCGGGGTAGTCCAGGCTGGTGCCGACAATGCGAAAGCCCCGGAAACTGTCGCCCAGGCTCAGCGGGATGACCTGGGCCACCTGGGGGTGCGCTTGCAGGGCCTGCACATCGGTCAGGGCGATATTGCCGGGCGGAACGTCGATGTGAAAGACGCCCGCCAAAATCAGCTGCAACGGGCTGCCTTTGGCACCGACGACCAGGTCAATCCCGGCCAGGTCACGGTCAAAGGCACGCTCCAGTTGCGCGCTCGTCAGCAGCACGAACGTGATCGACGCCAGGCCCAGTGCCAGCAGCGTCAGGTTGAGCGCGGCGACCAGCGGGCGCGACCACCCATAGCGCAGCGACAAGCGCCACAGACTCATGCGGCGGCCCCTTGCAGCCGCAGCGTTTGCAGCAGCGGCTGCCCGGCGCAGTGCTGCGCCACCCGCGCGTCGTGCGTGGCGATCACCAGCGTCGCCTGCTGCGCGGCAGCGGTGCGCAGCAGCAGCGCCACCGCCTGCGCGGCGGCGGTGTCGTCAAGGCTGGCGGTGGGTTCGTCGGCCAGCAGCACTTGCGGGGCCAGCAGCACCGCGCGCGCCAGCGCCACGCGCTGGGCTTGCCCGCCCGACAAGGTGCGCGGCATGCGCCGGGCCAGCTCGGCCACGCCAAGCTGCGCCAGCACGCGGTCAATGGCCGCGCTGTCACTTGCCACGCCCGCGGCCCATTGCGCCAGCGCCAGGTTGTCTTGCACACAGAGCGCTTCGCTGAGGTGCAGTTTTTGCGGCAAGAAACCCACGGCACGGGCGCGCCAGCGGTCTTTTTGCGCTGAGCTCAGCTGGCCCAGGTCTTGCCCGGCGACGCAAAGCTGCCCGCTGCGGCTGCTGCGCAAACCGGCCACCAGCGCGAGCCAGGTGGATTTGCCGCTACCCGAGTTGCCGTGCAGCAACAGTACGCCGCCCTGCGGCACCTCGGCATCGGCAAACGCCAGTTCGGGCCCGCCGCCGTAGGCAAATCGCAACTGCCGCGCCAGGATCATGCGCGGCTCTGCGCCGCGCCTACCACGGCGGTATTGCCTGGAGCGGCTGCGCCGCGACCCGCAGCGCAGCCGCCGCAGGTGCCGCGGATCGACAGGTCAATCGAATGCCCCTGGTGGCCGCTGTGCTGCAAGGCGCGCAAGGTCTGCTGCGCGGCTTTCTGGACTTTTTGCGTCGCGGTGGTAAGCGCAATGTGCGTATGGCAGGTGGTGCACTCAAAATGCGCGGCTGCCGCCGGGCGCGGCACCTGCGCGGCCACTTCGGTCTGCAAGGCAAAGCGGCCCACGTGCTGCGCGTCAAGCTGGCGTACCAGCAGGCCCGCGCCGACAAAACGCGCCAGCAAGCGGTACAGCGTGACGCGGTTGACGGCCACACCGCACTCGCCCAGCGCCTGCAGGGTCTGCGCATGCGACAGCGCCTGGCTGGACTGGCGGGCAAACACCGCCGCTACTGCCACTGCCGCCGGGGTGCGGCGCAGGCCGGCGGCATCAACCATGGCCAAGGCCCGCGCGCGCTCGGGGCCGCCGCTGGTCAAGGGCAGGCAGGATTCAGCCATGCCGGTGCAAGCGCGAGCGGGACAAGGCACCCCAAGCAGCGATTTTCAGGCTTTGTTGCGATTTTTTATGCCAAATCATGCGCTTGCCAAGGTATTTATTGCCGGTACTGCTACTTTATTAATAGTATTTAGGGTTTGGCCAAAGCCGCAAATGTCTTGCGAAATTTATCCACTTTGGGCGCTGCGACAAACGCGCAGTAACCCTGGCCGGGATTGTTGGCGAAGTAGTCCTGGTGATACGCCTCGGCGGCGCTGTAGTTGTCGAGCGCCTTGAGTTCGGTGACGACGGGACTGTGGAAGATGTTGTTGGCGGCCAGCTCGTCCAGAAACGCCTGCGCTGCGGCTTTGTGTTCGGGCGTGCTGTAGTAAATGCCGCTGCGGTACTGCGTGCCACTGTCATTGCCCTGGCGGTTGAGCGTGGTCGGGTCGTGCACGACAAAGAAGATTTGCAGGATTTGCTCCAGGCTGATTTGCGCCGGGTCAAATTCCAGCTTGACCACTTCGACATGGCCGGTGCTGCCGCTGCACACCGCTTCGTAGCTGGGGTTTTTGACATGGCCGTTGCAGTAACCGCTCTCGACATCGGTGACGCCTTTGACCTGGTCAAACACCGCTTCGGTGCACCAAAAGCAACCGCCGCCCAAGGTAATGGTTTCAGAAGTTGCCCCGGCGACAGGCTGGGCGCTGGGGGAGTCGTTAAACTGGTTTGTCATGGGAGGTACCGGGTTGGGGACGGACATGGAAGCGACGGCTTTAGAGTTGTCCAGCAAGCCGAGGCGTTTCTTGATTTCTGTGATTATCTGCATGACGACGGCGGCGACTAGCCACCCTTGTTAAAAATCTGTCCGGAGACACATTTGATGATGAAAAACACCTTCAACTGGCAAGACCCGTTTTTACTACACGGGCAATTGACCGAGGATGAGCGCGCCATCCAGGACGCCGCGCATCATTTTTGCCAGGAAAAGCTGCAAACCCGGGTTTTGATGGCGGCGCGGCACGAAAAGTTCGACCGCGAAATCATGAACGAAGCCGGTGCCATGGGCTTTTTGGGCTCCACCATCGAGGGCTACGGCTGCGCCGGCCTGAGCTACGTGGCCTACGGCTTGATCGCGCGCGAGGTTGAGCGGGTCGACAGCGGCTACCGCAGCGCCATCAGCGTGCAAAGCTCGCTGGTGATGCACCCGATTCATGCGTACGGCAGCGAGGCACAGCGGCAAAAGTATTTGCCCAAGCTTGCCACCGGCGAATGGGTTGGCTGCTTTGGCCTGACCGAGCCCAACCACGGCAGCGACCCGGCCAGCATGCTGACACGCGCCAAGCCGGCAGTGCAGGAAGGCGTGGCTGGCTACATCCTCAAGGGTGCCAAGATGTGGATCACCAACAGCCCGATTGCCGATGTGTTTGTGGTCTGGGGCAAGCTGGCCAACCCGGACGGTTCGGTGGGTGGGCAAGAGGCGATTCGCGGCTTCATTCTTGAAAAAGGTATGCCGGGTTTGAGCGCCCCCAAGATCGAAGGCAAGATGAGCCTGCGCGCCAGCATTACCGGCGAGATCGTGATGGACGACGTGTTTGTGCCGGAGGCCAATCTGTTGCCCAACGTCAGCGGCCTCAAAGGCCCTTTTGGCTGCCTCAACAAAGCGCGCTACGGCATTGCCTGGGGCGCGTTGGGCGCGGCGGAAGATTGCTGGGGTCGTGCCCGCCAATACACGCTGGACCGCGTGCAGTTTGGCCGCCCGCTGGCGCAAAACCAGCTTATCCAGAAGAAGCTGGCCGACATGCAAACCGAGATCGCGCTCGGCCTGCAAGGCTGTCTGCGGGTGGGTCGCCTGATGGACGAGGACAAAGCCGCGCCCGAGATGATCAGCCTGATCAAGCGCAACAGCTGCGGCAAGGCGCTGGACATCGCCCGCATGGCCCGCGACATGCACGGCGGCAACGGCATTCACGACGAATACCACGTCATCCGCCACATGATCAACCTGGAAACCGTCAACACCTACGAGGGCACGCATGATGTGCATGCGCTGATTTTGGGCCGGGCGATTACGGGGTTGCAGGCGTTTTATTGACGGGTCA
>JBJXED010000099.1:0-12955 GCA_046155225.1 Burkholderiaceae bacterium | reverse complement strand
TGGTGCTGTCGGATTGCACCGCTGCTACCGATTGGGGCAATCATCTAGCCGCTCTGAAGATGATTACGATGCAGGGTGGGGTGTTCGGTGCGCACAGCTCGTCTCAGGCAGTTCTGGATGCTTTGGAATAAGCGTTGCGCCATGTACGACTTCAGCCTGCACTCAATGCCCGATGCTGAAACGCCTACGCGCCGCAGCCGCGCCGACGAGGTCTACGACCAGCTCAAGCATGACGTCGCCAGCTTCAAGCTGGTGCCGGGCGACCGGTTTACTGAAAACGAAATCTGCGTGCGCCTAGCGGTATCGCGCACGCCTGTGCGTCAGGCGCTGTTCCGAATGCAGCAAGAGGGCTTTGTCGAGGTGCTGTTTCGCGCTGGCTGGCGCGTGCTGCCGTTTGACTTTGACCAGTTTGAGCAGCTCTATGATTTGCGCATGGTGCTGGAAACCACTGCCGTGCGCCGCCTGTGTGAAGGCAATGGCGCGGCGCAGACCGGCCTACTGAACGAGTTGGCGGCAATCTGGCTGGTGAACGCCGCCGCGCGCAGCGCCGACACGCTGCAGGTGGCGCAATGGGACGAAGCCTTTCATTGCGACCTAGTGGCAGCGGCGGGCAACCCGGAGATTGCGCGCGTGCACCGCGACGTGACCGAGCGCATTCGCATCATCCGCCGCCTGGACTTCACGCAGCAGCCGCGCATTGACGCCACCTACGAGGAACACGGGAAAATTCTCAAGGCGGTGCGCGCCAAGCGCGCCGACCAGGCAGCGCTGCTACTGCGTGCCCACATTGCCAGTAGCCAGACCGAGGTACGCAAAATAACCCTGCATCAAGTGCATCTGGCGCGCCGCGCAGGCTAATGCGGCCCACGCACCCCGGCATGCGCCCGTAGCCGACAATCCCGGCATGGAATGGCTGATTGTTACGAGCGCTTCACTAGCCGCTGGTTTTGTGGACGCTATTGTCGGCGGTGGCGGCCTGATTCTGGTGCCCGCGCTGTTTGCCACCTTTCCAAGCGCCCACCCTGCCACGCTGTTTGGCACCAACAAGGCAGCCTCGGTCTGGGGCACGGCCCTGGCCACCTGGCAATACAGCCGCCGCGTCGAGTTGCGCTGGGGCGCGCTGCTGCCCGCAGTGGCAGTGAGTTTTGCCGCCGCCTTTGCCGGAGCCTGGGCCGTTACGGTGGTATCGCCCACACTGCTGCGGCTGGTTTTGCCATTTGTACTGTTGGCGGTGCTGGTCTACACGGTGGTACGCAAGGAAATGGGGCATCACCACACGCCGCGTTACCAAGGGCGCGCTGAGGCTGTTGTCGCCTGCACGGTCGGTGCCTTGATCGGGTTCTACGACGGCTTTTTCGGTCCCGGCACGGGCAGTTTTCTGGTGTTTCTGTTTGTGCGTTGGCTGGGTTACGATTTTTTGCACGCCAGCGCCTCGGCCAAACTGCTCAACGTGGCCACCAACCTAGCCGCACTGGCACTCTTTGCCTATAAAGGCCATGTCTGGTGGCACTTTGCCGTGGCGATGGCACTGGCCAATCTGGTAGGCAGTTGGCTCGGCACACACCTGGCGCTTAAACATGGTGCGGGCTTTGTGCGGGTGGTGTTTATCGGCGTAGTGGCGGCGCTGATTTTCAAAACGGGTTGGGATGCGTGGGCTCAGATGCAGTATTAAAACCATAGCAGTACCGGCAGTATTTACCTTGGCTAGATTGCAAAAGTACGTATAAATTCAGGTTTTACGGCTTTTTTGTTGTCCTGCGACGTTGTTGAAAGAACGCAGCGCTTGATCTAACGGACTTTTGCGCTTTCTGGCGCAGGGCCAGACTGCTGCGCGGGCAGTGCCGCCAGCGTCGCGACGCTGCCAGCGTGAGGCTGCGGGACAGGTTGCGCAGGCTCGGCGGCTTGCGCTGTCACGCGCGCTGCGGCCTTGGGGTTCACCGGCAGGCTGGGCGCGCTGACTGCAGGCGGCCAGGCGATCTCTTGTACCGCCCTGGGCTTGCCCAGCGGTGCCGCCGCCTGGCCTTTTTGCACGGCGGCTAAATCTTGCTCGCTCGGGTAGTGTCCCAGCAGCCAGTAGTCAAAGACCCGGCGCGCAATCGGTGCGGCGTGCTCGGCACCAAAACCGGCGTTCTCGACCACCACAGCCAGTGCGATGGTCGGTTTGTCTGCCGGGGCAAACGCCATGTAGAGGGCGTGGTCGCGCTGATGCTCTTCGAGCTTGCGCGCCTCGTATTTGTCTTTTTGGCCGATGCTCACTGCTTGCGCTGTGCCAGTTTTGCCGGCGCTCAAATAGCCCGCGCCCGCAAAGACCCGTGCCGACGTGCCTTCTTGCGTCACGCCGACCAAGGCTTTGCGCACCACCGCTACGTGCTCGGCGGCATAGCCCAGATTGACCGGCGGCTCCAGCGCGGTCGGCTGGCTGGCCAGACTCACAGCGTCGCGGGTCGCAATCACCAAATGCGGCTTGTGCTTGATGCCGTTATTGGCCAGGATAGCCGTGGCGTGTGCCAGTTGGAGTGTGGTGAAAGTGTTGTAGCCTTGGCCAATGCCGAGGGAAATCGTCTCACCCGCATACCACTTGCGCTGCTCGGGCTTTTTGTAGAAGTTGCGTTTCCACTCTTGGCTGGGCAACAGGCCGCGCACCTCGCCGTTGATATCGATGCCGGTGATCTGGCCAAAACCCAGTGGCTTCATGAAGTCGTGCATCGCATCGACCCCCAGCTCATTGGCGAGCGAGTAGTAATAGACGTTGCTGGATTTGACAATGCTGCGGTACATGTCAACCGGGCCCAGACCATGATCACCGTGGCTGCGGAATTTGTGGTCGCCGAACATCCAGGCGCCGTTGTCGTTGACGATGGTCTGCGCCGTGCGCTTGCCGGTTTGCAGCGCCGCCAGCGCCATGAACGGCTTGTAGGTCGAGCCGGGCGGGTAGGTGCCGCGCAAGGCCCGGTTCAGTAGCGGCCGGTCAATCGACTCATTGAGTGCGCGCCAGTTCTCTACGTCAATGCCTTCGACAAACAAGTTCGGATCGAACGTGGGCTTGCTCACAAACGCCAGCACCTGGCCATTGCGCGGGTCCAGCGCCACGAGCGCGCCGCGGCGCTCGCCAAACATATCTTCAATCAGTTTTTGCAGCTTGATGTCAATCGACAGCACCACGGTGTTGCCGGGCGTCGCCGGGTTGCTGGCAAGCTTGCGTACCGCGCGCCCGCCCGCCGAGGTCTCTACCGCATCGACCCCGGTGATGCCGTGCAGCTGGCCCTCAAAGCTTTGCTCGACGCCGAGCTTGCCGATGTATTCGGTGCCGCGGTACTTGGCCTCTTCGTCGGACTCTTCAATACGCTCTTTTTCCTGCTGGTTGATACGGCCGATGTAACCCACCACATGGCTGGCGAGCTCGCCATACGGGTAGTTGCGAAAGAGGCGCGCCTTGATATCCACCCCCGGAAAACGATAACGCTGCGCCGCAAAGCGCGCCACCTCCTCATCGGTCAGGCGTGTGCGTATGGGCAGCGACTCGAAGCTCTTGGACTCGTCGATCAGCTTCTTGAAGCGGCGGCGGTCACGCGGAGCGATCTCGACCACTTGCGACAGCGCGTCGAGTGTTTGCTCCAGATTCCGCACCTTGGACGGCGTGACCTCAAGCGTGTAGGCCGAGTAATTGGTCGCCAGCACAATGCCGTTGCGGTCCAAAATCAAACCCCGGTTCGGCACGATGGGCACCACCGCCGTGCGGTTGCTCTCGGCCTGCTCGCTCAATTCCTCGTGCCGCAAAACTTGCAGCACCACCAAACGCCCGGCCAAAAGCGCAAAAGCCAGCAACACCACGAGGGTAGCGATCAGCACCCGCACGCGAAAGCGCGACAGGTCGGCTTCGACGTTGCGCAGTTCAGTCATGGAATGCAGGGGACTGATCAGTTGGGGACAGACTAAAGCGCTGCGCTGGTGCGCAGGTGCTTTGGTCTGTCCCACAAAGATTCATAAAGGTCTATTTTCGTCCGGGTCAGGCGCTCTGCGCTGCGGCGCCAACAAGACAATACTGACCACGGGCCATAAGAGACATTCCAGCAGCGGCGCTGCCACTTGCCAAATCCCAGGAAAAACCCCGCCGCCAATCATCCGCACGGCCAATTCCACGGCATGCGCTGCAAAAAAGAAGGGTAGCAACTGAAGCGCCTGCGAAGGCACCGTAAACCACAGCAAACGACGGTGAATGGTGATGGCGAAAAAACCCAGGGCCGTGTAAGCCAAGGCATGTTGCCCCAGGAGTGACGCCTGGTGTACGTCCATCAGCAAGCCAAACACAAAGGCCGCGCCCACCCCCACCCTCAGCGGTTGGTGCACGCTCCAAAACACCAGCACCAACATCAACACATCAGGCACCCAGGGCGAGCGGCCGGCCACACCGATATTCAGCGCCATGTTGAGTGCCAGCGCCACCAGCAAGCTGCTCCAAATAAACAAGGGGCTGGCAGGCAACAGCAGTTGCTGACCGGGGCGCATGATCATAGGGTCAGCGCTTTTTCTTGGCTGCAGCCGGCTCGGCATCTGCAGGCGGCATTGCCGGAATTTGCGTCACCACCGGCTTGAGCACCAACAAGTGCCGCGCACTGCCCACCTGTGCTTTGGGCTCGCAGTGGATGCGCGCAAATGCCGAATCGGCACGCCGTTCAACCCGGTTGACAGTTGCCACCGGCAAGCCCGGCGGATACACCCCATCGACGCCGCTGGTGGCCAGCAAGTCACCGGCCTGCACGTCAGCGTTGCCGCCCATGAAACGCAACTCCAGCGAGCCGCCTAAAGTTAACGGGTCGCCATAGGCGACGCTGCGCGCGCCGGTGCGTGTGTTGAGCACGGGGATGGCTTGGTCGCGGTCAATGACCAGTGTCACTTCGCTGACCAGGGGATGCACACGTGTGACTTGGCCCAACACCCCCCCCTCATCAATCACCGGCGAGCCGGCCTCGATGCCTTGAACCGCGCCTTTGTCAATGATGACTTTGCGGGTGTAGGCATCGGCTGCGTCATAGAGCACCTCTGCAGCCAATGAAGGAGTAGCAATTTTTTCGTGCAGCAACAAAAGCTGCCGCAGGCGCGCATTCTCAAGCGTGAGTAGATCCACTTGGTTGGCTTTTAGAGATTGCGCCGCAAGCTGCGCGCGTGCAGCGCGCTCGGCTTGCTGCGCTTGGTCCAAATCACTCAAATAGCCTGCGCCTTGACGCATTGCTCGCACAGGCTGCAGTACCAGCCACTGGGCTGGATAGAGCAAGGCCGCCAAGCTTGATCGCAAGGGCTGCACCAGCTTCAAGCGCGCGTCGGCAACCATTAAAAACACGGCCAGCGCGCTGAAGAAAACCAGTTTGGACAAGGCCGACGGGCCTTGCTTGAAAAAAGGCGGCGGGGTTCGGTCCAGCGTACCTAACGGCATCGCTGCATCCGCCGATTATTCGGTGGTGAAGATGGAACCCAGCCGCTCCATCCGCTCCAGCGCAATGCCGCAGCCGCGCACCACACAGGTCAGCGGATCTTCGGCCACCAGCACGGGCAGGCCGGTTTCTTCCGCCAGCAGGCGATCCAAATCGCGCAGCAGCGCACCCCCACCGGTAAGCATCATGCCGCGATCAGCAATGTCTGCGCCCAGCTCCGGAGGCGTCTGCTCCAAGGCGTTTTTCACCGCGCTGACGATGTTGTTCAGCGGGTCGGTCAGCGCCTCCAGAATCTCATTGCTGGAAATGGTGAAGCTGCGCGGCACACCCTCGGACAGGTTGCGGCCTTTGACCTCCATCTCGCGCACCTCGGAGCCAGGGAAAGCCGAGCCGATATTCTTTTTGATCGCTTCGGCGGTGGGCTCACCGATCAACATGCCATAGTTGCGGCGGATGTAGTTGATGATTGCATCGTCGAAACGGTCACCGCCGACACGGACGCTGCCCTTGTAGACCATACCCCCGAGGCTGATAACGCCGACCTCGGTCGTGCCCCCGCCAATGTCCACGACCATAGAGCCACTGGCCTCAGACACTGGCAAGCCCGCACCAATGGCAGCGGCCATCGGCTCTTCGATCAAATAGACTTCCGAAGCACCCGCTCCCAGCGCGGACTCACGGATCGCGCGGCGCTCAACTTGGGTCGAGCCGCAAGGGACACAAATGATGATGCGAGGGCTGGGCTTCAAGATCGAGCGCGGATGGACCATCTTGATGAACTGTTTGAGCATTTGCTCAGTGACGGTGAAGTCTGCAATCACGCCATCTTTCATAGGGCGAATGGCTTCGATATTGCCAGGTACTTTGCCCAGCATGGCTTTAGCCTCTTTTCCTACCGCTTGGATAGTTTTTTTGCCTTGCGGGCCGCCTTCGTGACGGATGGCAACTACCGATGGCTCGTCAAGAACAATTCCCTTGTCGCGGACAAAAATCAGGGTGTTGGCAGTGCCCAAGTCAATCGCCAGGTCGGTGGAGAAATACCGACGGAAAGCTCCAAACATCTCAAATCCTCTCGTGCACGGCAACAATTGGTTGCCATCACCTTGTGGCGCGGTGCGCGCCATTTGTAGTTTATAGGGGTTGAAGCTGCTCCTTCTTGCTTTTGCCTGCTCCGAATCTGCAGGTCAATGAGCTTTGCTTCAAAGCTAGGATAATACCCGATTGCCCCTGTACGCCTTGCCCATTAAGGGTCCTTTTTGCCGCTATGTGACCGGCCTGTTACGTGTTTATTTATGCCTTTGACCGAACAAGATATAGACCGCCTCGCCCATCTGGCGCGGCTAGAACTGCAAGCTGATGAACGCCAACAACTGCTGGTCAGCATGAATGGGTTTTTTGATATCGTCCAACAAATGCGCTCCGTCGATACCGAAGGCATTGAACCCCTGTCACACCCTGTCGAGGTAGCTCTTGTGCAGACACTGCGCTTACGTGCCGATGTGGTGAGCGAAGCCAATGAGCGCGAGGTCAATCAAAAAAATGCCCCGCATATAGAGCGCGGCTTATTTCTTGTACCTCGGGTGATTGAATGAGTACGGGCCAGGGTGATTTGCATTTGCTGAGCCTGGTTCAGTTACGAGCCGCGCTGTCACGCCGCGAAGTCTCAGCGGTGGAACTGGCGCAGCACTTTTTGACGCGGATCCGGGCGGGATCATCATTAGGCGCGTTTTTAGCGCTGGACGAAGCAGTGTCGCTAGCGCAGGCTCGTGCGGCAGACGAGCGGCTAGCACATGGTGACAACGCCCCCTTGCTCGGTTTGCCAGTGGGCCATAAAGATATTTTTGTAACCAAGGACTTCCCAACCACCGCGGGCTCCAAGATGTTGGCGGGCTACTGCTCCCCGTTCGACGCCTCAGTCGTCAGCCAATGGTCACAGGCGGGTGCTGTGACACTGGGGAAACTGAACTGCGACGAATTTGCCATGGGTTCGTCAAACGAGAATTCGGCTTATCAGCGCGTGCTCAACCCGTGGGACAAGTCGTGCGTGCCCGGCGGCTCGTCTGGCGGTAGCGCCGCTGCCGTCGCGGCGAGACTGGTGCCTGCTGCCAGCGGTACCGACACTGGCGGCTCCATTCGCCAGCCGGCAGCTTTTTGTGGCGTCACTGGCATCAAACCCACTTACGGCCGTGCCTCACGGTACGGCATGGTGGCCTTTGCCTCTAGTTTGGATCAGGCCGGTCCGATAGCGCGCAGTGCCGAGGACTGCGCATTGCTGCTCTCATCACTTTGCGGGCCCGATTTAGACCGCGATTCGACCTCGCTGGATTTACCTGCCGAAGATTACAGCCGATCACTCAACCAACCCCTTGCCGGATTGCGCATTGGTTTGCCCAAGGAATTTTTTGGTGACGGCTTGGCCACCGATGTGCGAGCGGCCATCGCCATTGCGCTCAGAGAGTTTGAGCGGCTGGGTGCGCAACTGATCGAAATCAGTTTGCCGCTCACCGAATTGTCGATCCCGGTGTACTACATCATTGCGCCGGCAGAGGCATCAAGCAACTTGAGCCGCTTCGACGGGGTGAAATTTGGTCACCGTGCAGCCCAGTACGTCGACTTACTGGATATGTACAAAAAGACCCGCGCCCAGGGTTTCGGCACTGAAGTCAAGCGTCGCATCATGATCGGCTCTTATGTGCTGAGCCATGGCTATTACGATGCTTACTATCTGCAAGCACAAAAGCTACGCCGCATGATTGCCGAGGATTTTCAGCGCGCCTTCAAGCAGTGCGACGTGATTGCCGGGCCTGTAGCGCCCACGGTAGCCTGGAAGTTGGGCGCCAAAACCGATGATCCAGTGGCCAGCTATTTGGCTGATATTTTTACCCTGCCCGCCTCTCTTGCTGGGCTACCCGGTATGAGTTTGCCTGCGGGTTTTGGCGATGGTGGTATGCCGGTAGGGATGCAATTGATCGGCAACTATTTTGCAGAGAGCCAGCTTCTCAATGTGGCTCACCAACTGCAACAGGTGACCGACTGGCACACCTGTATGCCAAAGGGGGCCGCATAACATGAGCACATTAGTGCGGGGTTACGAAGTTGTCATCGGATTCGAAACGCATACCCAGCTTTCCACCCACAGCAAAATTTTCAGCCGTGCCGCAACCACTTTTGGTGCCGCGCCCAACACGCAAGCATGCGCGGTTGATATGGCACTTCCAGGCACGCTTCCGGTAATGAACCTGGGTGCCGTCGAACGGGCTATTGAGTTTGGCTTGGCGGTGGGAGCGATCATTGCCGAGCGCAGCATTTTTGCTCGCAAGAACTATTTCTATCCCGACCTGCCCAAGGGCTACCAGATCAGCCAGTACGAGATCCCCGTGGTGCAAGGCGGGATTGTGGAGTTCTACCTGGAGGGTGTGAAAAAATCTGTGCGGCTGGTGCGTGCGCACTTGGAAGAAGACGCCGGCAAATCGCTACACGAAGACTTTGTTGGCCAATCGGGCATTGACCTGAACCGTGCCGGCACGCCGCTGCTGGAAATTGTGACCGAGCCCGACATGCGCTCGTCTGCTGAAGCCGTAGCCTACGCCAAAGAACTGCACAAACTAGTGACGTGGATTGACATTTGTGACGGCAATATGCAAGAGGGCAGCTTTCGTTGCGATGCCAATGTTTCGGTACGAAAACCGGGGGCGGCTTTGGGTACGCGACGTGAGATCAAAAATCTCAATAGCTTCAAGTTCATGCAGCAAGCGATTGACTTTGAGGCTCGCTGGCAGATTGAACAGCTTGAAGATGGGCACGCCATAGTGCAAGCCACCGTGCTGTTTGACCCCGATACGGGCCAGACTAGAGCCATGCGCACCAAAGAAGACGCGGCAGATTACCGCTATTTTCCCGACCCCGATCTGCCGCCGCTGGTGATATCCCCCTCTTGGGTGGAGCGCGTGCGAAGTGATATGACCGAGTTGCCGCGCGTGATGGCGCAGCGTTTTGTCATTGACTACGCGCTGCCAGAATACGACGCGGCTACATTGACACAAAACAAGGCTATGGCGGCTTACTTTGAGTCAGCAGCCAAGGCCAGTGGTCATCCCAAGCTGGCGAGCAACTGGATCATGGGCGAAGTCGCGCGCAGACTCAATGCAGATGATGTCGGCATTGCGCAAGTCCCTGTCAACGCCCATCAGTTCTCTGTGCTGCTCATCCGCATTGCTGAGGGCGTTTTGTCCAACAGCACGGCCAAACTCGTGTTTGATGCGCTCTGGAACGGTGAATCCAAAGATGTTGACGGCTGCATAGAAGCCAGAGGTCTCCGCCAGCTTAGTGACATTAGCGCACTTGAGAAGATTGTTGCAGAGGTAATCTCCTCCAACACCAAGTCGGTACAGGAATTTAAGGCTGGAAAGGACAAGGCGTTCAACGCCCTGGTTGGCCAAGCGATGAAAGCAACCCAAGGCAAGGCAAATCCCGGACAATTACAGGAAATATTAAAGAAATTACTCTCTAGCCTTTGATTTATATGCCTATCCCGCTATTAGTTTTGAATCACTTTTGCGCTGACTATCACTGCGGTTTAGATGCTTTTGTCGCGGTATCTTTGCCGGTTCCGGCTTGTTCAGCCCACATGACATTCAGGCGCGCCAATTCTTCGTCAAAGCGCTGATTGACCCGTATTTTCTCCTCAGATTGACTGGCAATAAACACCCGCTGCGCTTCCAAATCTTGCTCGTTCTGCTCGATTTTTTTGGCCAGAACAGGGGAGATTTTGGTTTTGCTGCTGGTGTAGAAATCAGCTTCAACCGCGAGTGCTTTGCTCTGCTTGCCAAGCTCCTCAATCCGCTTTTTAGCGCCCAAGCTTACCCGGTCAACCTGCTCTAAAGCCAATTCGCGTTCTTTGTCGTGCGCAACTTTGTTGGGGTATCGCACCAACAGTGAGCGATTGCGTCTTCGCTCCTCAATTTGGCGGGTTCGTTCTTCGGCTTCTTGCTTGTAAATTTCTTCCAATTGCGCCCGCTCGACTGCAGTCAACGTAGGGCCCACACTTCTTCTTACTGTGCCGCTCTTGTTTAATTCCTTTTGCTCTCGGTCAATACATTCCGCAATAGGTCGATCCGACGTGATGCGCTTTCCTTTGCCATCGGTGCAGCTGTAAATACCTTGCGCGGCAACTTGCTCTAAGCCGATTAAGGCCACTGCAAATACCCACCACTTCAAATTATCGGGGTACATAGGCTTATTTAATGCGCATCAGCCGCCATGCAATTGGTCGAGTCGATGCTCGACGCCATACTTTTGCCGGTAGGCGGCTATCTTTTCATGGTGCTGCGCCCAAGCTTCTTGGGACATACCTGGTCCCGCTGTCCTGGTTTTAAACGTCTGCAACAAGTCATCCAAATTGGCTACTGCACACACTTTTAAACCGTAATGCTCAGTGACATATTGAACTGCGCTGCAATCTATATCGTTGCTGCTCTCAGCCATTTTCTCTTGCCGATCCAATGCAATGATCACACCGCAGGGTATTGCACCCGCTGCATTGATAATTGCAATTGATTCTCTAATTGAGGTACCTGCGGAAATAACATCGTCCACGATCAACACCCTGCCCTGCAAAGGTGCGCCCACCAATGCGCCACCTTCGCCATGGCTTTTGGCTTCTTTACGATTGAATGAGTAACCCACTTGCCGCCCCATCCTTCCAAGCTCGATCGCCAACGCAACTGACAACGGTATCCCCTTGTATGCAGGGCCAAACAACATATCAAACTGCAGGCTGGATGACTGTAAACATTGCGCATAATAATGGGCCAGCTTCCCGAGTTTGACACCGTCATCAAAACCCCCGGCATTAAAAAAGTATGGGCTTTGACGACCTGCTTTTGTGGTGAATTCTCCAAAACGCAGGACATCTGCCTGAATACAAAACTCTACGAATTCAACTGCATATACCGACTGTATAGCCCGCCCTTGGCCATCAATACTCATCATTTTCTCTTGCAACTCCACATCCATGGCTAAACCCTTGTTCAGACTGTCCAGTTTGAATTTAAATGGCATTCGCTCCGCCATGAGCAAAGGCTTGGAGACCTGGTTGACGCAGCATGCTCCCGATTGTATTTGTGTGCAGGAACTCAAAGCACAGGACACTGACTTGTCTGGGCGTTTTGAGCTGATGGCTGGCATGCAAGGCTATTTCGCTTGTGCTGATAAAAAGGGGTACTCTGGTGTTGGGGTTTACACGCGACACGCCCCTAGTGCTGTCATTGTTGGATTTGGGTCCCGCGAGTTTGACGCAGAGGGCCGCTATCTTGAGCTGCGATTTGACACCTCAAACTCAAAGGTGTCGATCATTAGTTGTTACTTCCCCAGTGGCTCTTCGGGTGCAGACAGGCAAGAGGCTAAATTTAGATTCTTGGCTGAGATTTATCCTCATCTTCAGAATTTAGCGAGGAATCGCAACTTTATTTTGTGCGGCGATATCAACATTGCGCACCGTCAAATTGATTTAAAAAATTGGCGCAGCAATCAAAAAAACAGTGGCTTTCTTCCCCAAGAGCGTGATTGGATGAGTACCCTACTCGGCCAGTCTTGCGGACTTTTACCCCAAGCCCAAGCACCAGATGCAAGTTTAATTGATGTATTTCGCCGTCTTCAACCCAGTGCAAACGACAGTGCCTACACTTGGTGGAGCAATCGCGGCCAAGCCTATGCCAACAACGTAGGGTGGCGATTGGACTATCAGATAGCCACACAAAAGTTGGCGGTGCTTGCCCACCAAGTACAAATCTACAAAACGACTAAATTTTCTGATCACGCACCAATTACGGTTGATTACGAAAATTTTCTAGTGCCCTAGGTATTGATTCTGACTCCCGACTGAATTATTTAAGATTCTGGCAAAAAAAAATGCCCAGTCATAGACTGGGCATTTTTCACTGTAAGAGCCTGACAATGACCTACTTTCACACGGGAATCCGCACTATCATCGGCGCAAAGGCGTTTCACTGTCCTGTTCGGGAAGGGAAGGAGTGGTGCCACCTTGCTATGGTCATCAGGCATAACTTTTTGTTAGCTAGACAAAGTCTAACCAACCAATTCATAGAGCTCAAATCAGCATTTTCTTGAGTGCGTCAACTTGGCATAACTTCCTTGATATCACTATCAAAGTTATAGGGTCAAGCCGCACGAGCAATTAGTATCAGTTAGCTTAACGCATTACTGCGCTTCCACACCTGACCTATCAACGTCCTGGTCTCGAACGACTCTTCAGGGGGCTCAAGGCCCCGGCAGATCTAATCTTGAAACGAGTTTCCCGCTTAGATGCTTTCAGCGGTTATCTCTTCCGAACTTAGCTACTCGGCAATGCCACTGGCGTGACAACCGATACACCAGAGGTTCGTCCACTCCGGTCCTCTCGTACTAGGAGCAGGCTTCCTCAAATCTGCAGCGCCCACGGAAGATAGGGACCAAACTGTCTCACGACGTTTTAAACCCAGCTCACGTACCTCTTTAAATGGCGAACA
>JBJXED010000098.1:0-10034 GCA_046155225.1 Burkholderiaceae bacterium | reverse complement strand
TGCTGCTCGGCGCTGCCAAACGCCATGATGACCGGCGCGACCATCACCGGCCCAAAGGGAATTACGCGCGGCGCGCCAGCCAGCGCACATTCTTCTTCAAACAAATGCTTTTGAATCGCATCCCAGCCGGGGCCGCCAAACTGCGTCGGCCAAGCCCAGCCGAGCCAGCCTTTCTTGCCCAAAATTTTGGCCCAGCGCTGATGGTCGTCGCGCGAGAGGCGCAGGGCGTTGTGGACTTTGTGCGAAATATCGGCTGGCAAGTGGCCGCTCACCCAGTCCCGGATGGACTCGCGGAAAGCTTGCTCGGCGGGGGTGAACGTCAAATCCATACAGGGTCTCCATAAACTGTCTAGCGCGGTTTTAGCATGCGCTGGTGCCGGAGCAATGTCCAAACCGGGACACTTCGGGTTTTTACTTGTCCGAGGCGCTTTGTAGGCCCAGTCTGACAAAGATTAGGGCCTTGCACTTGTTTGGCAGCAGCAGCGTAGCCAATACATTCAGTCACAATACCTATCAGACAGCGGGCAGCAAGCCTGTGCGACATGAAAGACACCTTGGGCCTTCGAACCTTCATCATTGAAGACAACGCCACCATCCGCGAAAATCTGGTGGCGACCTTGAAAGAGCTCGCGGGCATTGAAGCCGTGGGCGATGCTGAGACCGAGGTGGCAGGGGTGCGCTGGCTGAAAGAAAACCCGCAGCAGTGGGACTTGGCCATCGTCGATATTTTCCTCAAGCAAGGCAGTGGCCTGGGCGTTGTCAATGCGTGCCGCAAGCGTTTGGACACCCAGCGCATCGTGGTGCTCAGCAATTACGCTACCGACGATATGCGGCGGCGTTGCAGCCAGCTTGAGGTCGACGCGGTGTTTGACAAATCCAACGAGATTGATGCCTTGGTTGATTTTTGCATCCAGCAGGAAATCCAGCTCGGCCAGCAGCGCAAACCCAGCTAGGGGCAGCCCGCTTGACCTCAATCAATCAGTTTGTTTTTCAGCGCGTAGTAGGTCAAATCGCTATTGGTCGACAAATTCAGTTTTTCCATCACGCGGGTGCGGTAAGTGCTGACGGTTTTCACCGAAAGCGACAGCGCCACTGCAATATCACTCGCCGTCTCGCCCTTGGCCAAGCGCAGAAACACCTGGAACTCCCGCTCCGACAGCATCTCATGCGGCGCTTTGTCGTCTTTGCGGTTGAGTTGCTGTGCCAGCAACTCGGCCACCACCGGGCTGAGGTAGCGTTTGCCCAGCGATACCAACCGGATGGCATCCACGATGCGTTCGGGGTCGCAGTCTTTGTTGAGGTAGCCGCTGGCCCCCTGCCGGATCAGGCTTACCGCGTAATGCTCCTCGGGATAACCGCTCAAAATCAGTACGCCAACATCGGGTGCCTTGGCGCGGATCATGGCCAGCGCGTCGATTCCGCTTTGGCCCGGCATCGAAATGTCCATCACCAGCACATCCATCTCAGTGGTGCGCACCAGGTCAATCGCCTCGCGGCCATTGGCCGCTTCACCGACGACGCGCAAGTCCACCTGCTCGGAGAAAAAATTCTTCAGTCCCGAACGCACGATAGCGTGGTCGTCAACGATGCCGATTTTGATCATGGAGTGGTCAACTTTCTAGGGTTATGGGCACGCGGCGCTCATGTCGGTGCTGTTTGATTATTGACCAAGCCCCCATCGAGCTTGCTAAAGGAGCGTGCGCATGAAATGGAAAGATCTGGCCAAAACGGCGGTCAGCCTGCCGGTGGGCTTGTTCGTAGCCGGGGCGGTGATTGCCATCAACGAGCTGGGCTTTCAGCGCTCGACCGCTGCCGCCACTGAAATTGCGCAGGTGCTGGAGATTCAGGGCTCGGTCAATTTGCTGCTCCAGCAAGTGCTGGACGCCGAGACAGGCCAGCGCGGGTATTTGCTGACCGGTGATGAGCGCTACCTGGAGCCCTACAACCTGGCCAGCGCCGATATTCAGCGCAGCCTGGACGGTTTGCGCGCGCTCTACAAGACCCAACCCGAGCCGCTGGCGCAATTTGGCATTCTGTCCACCAATGTCTCGCGCAAACTCACCGAGCTGGACCTGACGCTGCAACTGCGCCGCAAGGGCAACACCGAGGCGGCGCAGTTCATCACCACGACCGATGTCGGCAAACAGCATATGGATGCGATTCGCGCCCAGGCCAGCAAGTTGCTGGATTTCAACGCTGACCGGATTGAGCGTGCACAGGCGCAAATTGACAATGCCTTGCTGCTTGCGCGTGTCCAAATTAGTCTGGTGGCACTCGGTGCCTTGTTGGCTTTTTACTTTTACTTGCGGCAGACCGCTGCGCTCGCACTCTCGGGTCTGCGCGAGCAAGAGTCGCTTAAAAAAGAGCGTGACATGCTTGACGAGCAGGTGCGCGAGCGCACGGCCAGCCTGGCCGAGCTGGCGACCCACCTGCAAATGGTGCGCGAGCAAGAGCGCGAGTACCTTGCGCGGGAGCTGCATGACGAACTGGGGGCTTTGCTGACCGCCGCCAAACTCGATGTGGCGCGCCTGAAGTCGCGCTTGGCACCCGAGGCGCATGAGGCGTTTGAGCGGCTGAAACATCTGACCGAAACACTCAACCACGGCATTGCGCTCAAGCGCCGGATCATCGAGAACCTGCGGCCATCGGCGCTGACCAATTTGGGTTTGATCGAAGCACTGGAAATACTCGCCCGCGAGTTTGCAGAAGCGTCGGGACTGGACGTCGTGACGGATCTGGAAGCGGTTGACATTGACGATGCCAAGCAGCTCTCGATTTACCGCCTGGTGCAAGAGTCGCTGACCAATATCGGGAAATATGCGCAGGCCAAAAAAATCATTATCAGTTTGCACAACCTGGCCTCGCATATCGAAGTGCAGGTGCAAGACGATGGGCTGGGATTTGACCCTGGACAGCAGCGCACCGCCAACCACGGTTTGGCCGGGATGCGGCACCGCATAGAGGCGTCCAGAGGCCAGTTCAAGGTGGAGTCCGCACCAGGTCAAGGAACGCGCATTGCTGCGCTGATTCCTAGCGCAAGCGCCTGACAAGCAGCTTGTTTGCACCGTAAGGTGTATCCGCGCAGGGCAGGGTTGGCGGCGAAGCTGCCGCAACGTGCCGTGCGCGGGGCAAAAAACTTATTTCACCAAGCTTTGCAAACTGTTTTTGGCGCGCTCTTTCAAGTCGCCCAGGCTGGCCTGCACTTGGCCAACCGACTGGTTCAGCTTGCCTTCGCTCTCAAGATGGCTGTCGCCCAGCAGTTTGCCGGTGACTTGTTTGATTTTGCCTTTGGCTTGGTCCATCCGGCCTTTGATTTGGTCTTGGTTCATGAAAATTCCTTTAGGTTTTGTGGGATGGCGGGCATTGCGAACGCATGCATGCTCACCACAAATTCACTGTAGGGCGCTGTCTGCGGAGGGTCTGTCAGAACGCGCCGCAATCGCTGTAGGAATTCGCCCACACAAGTCGTGAGGGCTTCCGGCCGTGAAAGCTGATCGAGTTACTGTCTGGGCGGTGCTTGTCAGCGGCTCAGCAGCAAGGTTTCAAGGTCTTGAACCCGGCCCTCGAGTGCCTGCACACGCTCCTGCAAGGCGGCCCAGTCCTGCGCGAGCCCGGGCATGCGCGCGGGCAACGGATTGCCAGCATCGGTGTCTGGGGAGGTATTGGCCGAAGGCGGCGGGCCGCACAGCAGGTGCATCCAACGGGCTTCGCGCGCACCCGGCATACGCGGCAGCTTGCAGGCCATGGGCGCGGCGTCGGCTTGCAGGGTTTGCAGATGCTCTTCTACCGCCGCAACGCTCTCGAACCGGTACCAGCGGTCGGCGTTGGCGCGCAATTCGGCGGCGGTTTGTGCGCCGCGCAGCAGCAGCAGACCCATCAGGACGCTCGGGCCTTCTGCCAGGCCGGTGACGCGGTGAAAGTTGTGGCTGTAGCGGGTGACGCGGTTGCCACTGGCGACCAGCACCAGATGCCGCTGCAAAAGGGATTCAAGTGCCTGCAAAGCGTCCTGCTCGCTTAAGGTGAGCAGCGGCTCACGGCTGGTTTTTTGGTTGCAGCCGAGCAGCAGGGCATTCAAAGAGAGCGGGTAGCTGTCCGGCACGGTGCGGGCTTTTTCCATCAGCGTGCCCAGAACGCGGGCTTCATGGGGGCTCAGTTGCAATGAATTCATGGGTCAGCAGTCAAGGGGGCAAGCCGCAGGCGCGGGGATAATTCTGAAAATGAAGCCGCTTCCAATGCACGTAAATAACCGCACAACAACCAAAAATATCGTGGTCTTGATCTCGGGCGCAGGCTCCAACTTGGCGGCTATTTTGCACGCCGAGCGGGCGGACCAGTGGCGGGCCAGTTACGGTGCCCAAGTGGCCTGCGTGGTCAGCAACCGGGCCGACGCTGCGGGCCTTTTGATCGCGCGGCAAGCCGGCATCGCGACCGCCGTGGTGCCGCACCAGGCGTTTGCTGCCTGCGACCAGCCGCGCGCCGCATTTGACGCGGCCCTGCAGCAGGCGCTCGATGCTTATGAACCTTTTCTCGTCGTGCTGGCGGGATTCATGCGCATTTTGACGCCTGCGTTCGTCGCGCATTACCGGGGTCGGCTGGTGAATATTCATCCCTCATTGCTGCCCAGTTTTGCGGGGCTCGACACCCACCAGCGCGCGATCGACGCGGGCTGCCGCTTTGCCGGTGCGACAGTGCATTGGGTCACCGACGACTTGGACCATGGCCCGATCCTGGCGCAAGCGGTGGTGCCGATCCTGCCTGGCGACAGCGCCGACACGCTGGCGCAGCGGGTGCGCGTGCAAGAGCATTGGCTCTACCCGCGCACTCTGGCGCAACTGCTGGCAAAGCCCTTGGCTTGACCTACCCCACGGTGCCCAGG
This sequence comes from Burkholderiaceae bacterium, assembly GCA_046155225.1. Lineage (GTDB taxonomy): Bacteria > Pseudomonadota > Gammaproteobacteria > Burkholderiales > Burkholderiaceae_C > JAKFVA01. The sequence continues at coordinate 5,158 of JBJXED010000098.1, read as the reverse complement.
CTGTGGCACCTGGCAAAGGGGGTGGGACAATCCGCCCATGCACCCTCAAGCCCTGCTCGACTCTTGCGCTGAACTTGTCGCGCTGACGCTGAAATTTGACCACCCCGCCGACGCCGTGGTGGCACGCTACTTTCGCCTGCACAAAAACCTCGGCCCGCGCGAGCGCAACACACTCGCCGAGACGGTTTTCAATGTGCTGCGCAAAAAGCTGCTGCTGGAGGCTTTTGCGCAGGCCGCGCCCAAAGGCAGCGGGGCCAAAGAGCGCAAGCTGGCGATTTTGGGTTTTTTCGGTCCGCGCGATTTTTTGAAATCGGTGCTGAATGACGCTGAAAAAACCTGGCTTGACCGTTGCGATGCGGTCGATGTGAACGCCAACGGCAATGGCCTGATGGACTTGCACCGCCACAACCTGCCCGAATGGCTGGCAGCAGCGCTCAAAGCGCAGGTTGGCGAGGGGTTCTGGCCGCTGGTCGCCAGCTTCGCTGAAATGGCTCCGCTCGACGTTCGGGTCAATATTTTTAAACAAAAACGGGCTGTGGCCACCGAATTACTTGCCAGTGCTGCTATTAAATCTGAAGTAACGCCGTATTCACCCTGGGGCTTGCGCCTGGTCGGCAAACCCGCGCTCAACAAGCAGCCCAGCTATCTGGAAGGTGAAATCGAGGTGCAGGACGAAGGCTCGCAGCTGCTGGCCTTGCTGGTGGATGCCGGGCGCGGCGAAATGGTGGTGGATTTTTGTGCCGGGGCGGGCGGCAAAACGCTGGCGCTGGGTGCCGCCATGAAAAACACTGGGCGTCTTTATGCCATGGACACCTCGGCGCACCGGCTGGACGCGCTCAAGCCGCGGCTGGCGCGCAGCGGCTTGTCCAACGTGCACCCGGTGGTGATCGCGCACGAGCGTGACGAGCGCATCAAGCGGCTGGCAGGCAAGATCGACCGGGTGCTGGTGGATGCGCCGTGCACAGGTCTCGGCACCTTGCGCCGCAATCCGGATTTGAAATGGCGGCACAACCCGCAAGGCGTGGCCGAACTGGCGCTGCTGCAGGCGGCCATCTTGCACAGCGCGGCGCGGCTGCTCAAACCGGGCGGGCGGCTGGTGTATGCCACCTGCAGCGTTTTGCCGCAGGAAAACGAAGCCATTGCCCAGGCTTTCAGCCAAGCGCACCCCGATTTCACGCCGCTGGACGTGGCGGCCTTGCTGACAGCGCTCAAAGTACCCGCTGCCGAGGGCTTGTGCACGGGGCCCTATATGCGTTTGTGGCCGCACCTGCACCAGACCGACGGCTTTTTTGCGGCGGTTTGGCAGAAAACCTGAAGCTTAAGCGTCGGTATCGTGCACTTCGGCCAAGTACTCGCGGCAGTGCACCATGATTTTTGGACCTGCCCACTTACAATCAGCCAAAAGTGCTACACCTAACATATGACTTTGCGGTGTAAGACTTTTGCTTTTATTGCAATTTGTTTGGAATTTACAACTCATGTTGATTTTTGATTCGCCGGCTTTCGATGCCTTGGTGTCGTGGTTGGCCCAAGGGGTGTGGGATCTGGCTTGGTGGCAAATCGTGCTCTACACGCTGGTGACGACCCACATCACGATTGCCAGCGTGACGATTTACCTGCACCGGCACCAGGCGCATCGCGCCATGGATTTGCATCCCATCGCCGCGCATTTTTTCCGCTTTTGGCTGTGGCTGGCTACGGGGCAGGTGACGCGCGAGTGGGTGTCTATCCACCGCAAACACCACGCCAAATGCGAAACCCACGAGGATCCGCACAGCCCGCAAACACGCGGTATCGACACTGTTTTCTGGCGCGGTGCCGAGTTGTACCGGGCCGAGTCAAAAAACCAGGAAACCCTGCAAAAATACAGCCACGGCACGCCGACCGACTGGATCGAGCGCCATCTCTACAGCCCGTTTAGCTGGCAGGGCGTGGCTTTGATGCTCATCATCAACCTGGGCTTGTTTGGTGCCGCAGGCTTGGCCGTGTGGGCAGTGCAAATGGCCTGGATCCCTGTGACGGCGGCTGGCATCATCAACGGCATCGGCCATTACTGGGGTTACCGCAATTTTGAGGCACCTGACGCCAGCACCAACATCTCACCCTGGGGCATTTTGATTGGCGGCGAAGAGTTGCACAACAACCACCACACCTACCCAACATCGGCCAAATTCTCTGTCAAGCCGTATGAATTTGACATGGGCTGGCTCTACATCCGTGCCATGGAAGCGGTCGGTCTGGCCAAGGTCAAAAAGACGCCGCCCAAACTGCACCTGGGCAGTATCAAACCCGTGGCCGACGAAAAAACTCTGGAAGCGTTGATTGCCAACCGGTATGAAGTCATGGCCGGTTATGCGCGCGACATGCGCCGCGCCTGCCAGGCCGAGTTGGCCCAGCGCAAAGCCGCACGCGGCGACATCACGGCGCTGCAAGCTGCGCGCCGCTGGATGCACCGTGACGCTGAGAAAGTCCCGGCCTCTGCATTACCGCAACTGGCATTGGTCCGCGCTGATCACCCTGTGCTCGACAAAATGGTGACGATGCGCGAGGAACTGCGCCAGTTTTGGCAGGACACCACCCTGTCGCGTGAACAGCTGACCGCTGATTTGCAGGCCTGGTGCCGCAGCGCCGAAGAAAGCGGTATTACTGCATTGCAGTTGTTCTCGCAGAAGCTGCGTGCCGCACACGTCTAGGTTTTTGCCCTTGCCGAATTGGCATGAAAAAAGCCCCTGAATCAGGGGCTTTTTTTTTGGGTCAAGGCTGATTACTTCAGTTTGATTTCTTTGTAATCAACATGTTTGCGCGCCTTCGGGTCGAATTTGCTGATGAGCATTTTCTCCGGCGTGGTCTTTTTGTTTTTGGTCGTGGTGTAGAAATGCCCGGTCCCGGCTGTGGATTCCAGCTTGATTTTCTCGCGTCCGCCTTTTGATGCCATGGTATGTGCTCCTGGGGATTAAAGTTTAAGCTTGGCCGCGTGCGCGCAGGTCCGCGAGCACTACGTCAATGCCGTTTTTATCAATCAAACGCAGTGCCGCACTCGACACGCGCAGGCGCACCCAGCGGTTTTCTGTTTCCACCCAAAAACGGCGGTATTGCAGATTCGGCAGAAAACGCCGTTTGGTTTTGTTGTTGGCATGGGAAACATTGTTCCCAACCATGGGACCTTTGCCCGTGATGTCGCAGACTCGTGCCATAGGGACACTCCATTGTGCTAACGGCTATGCGGCACTGAAACATTTGCGTTCGCTGTGCCCTAGCCTGACCTCGCCATGAATTTGAATTGGGTGGCGGTAAACCCATTTGCCGAGTTTTCAGCAAAGCCTGCGATTATAGCTTTCAAATCAAGCATCCGGGTTTAGGACTGCTCCAGAAAACGCTGCGCATCCAGCGCGGCCATGCAGCCGGTGCCGGCACTGGTGATGGCTTGGCGGTAGACGTGGTCTTGCACGTCGCCAGCGGCAAACACGCCCGGCACGCTGGTCATGGTGGCAAAGCCTTTGAGGCCGCCTTGCGTCACGATATAGCCGCCTTCCATTTGCAGTTGGCCCAGGAAAATTTCGGTATTGGGGGCATGGCCGATGGCGATAAAGCAGCCCTTGAGGACGAGGTCTTCGCAGGCGCCGGTTTGCGTGCTCTTGAGGCGTACGCCGGTCACGCCGCTGGTATCTCCCAGAACTTCATCCAGTGTTTGAAACAGCTTGAGTTCTATTTTTCCCGTGCGCACTTTCTCCATGACCTTGTCGATCAATATCGCCTCGGCTTTGAACTTGTCGCGCCGGTGCACCAGGTACACCTTGCTGGCAATGTTGGACAGATACAGCGCCTCTTCTACGGCCGTGTTGCCGCCGCCCACCACGCAGCAAACCTCGCCCCGGTAGAAAAAGCCGTCGCAGGTAGCGCAGCCTGACACGCCCCGGCCCATGAAGGCCGTCTCCGATGGAAGGCCGAGGTATTTCGCCGAGGCACCCGTGGCCACGATCAGCGCGTCGCAGGTGTAACTTCCGCTGTCGCCTTTGAGCGAGAACGGGCGCTGGCTGAAGTCCACCGCATGAATATGGTCAAAAATGATCTCGGTCTTGAAGCGCTCGGCGTGCGCCTGAAAGCGCTGCATCAGTTCGGGCCCTTGCACGCCCATCGCGTCGGCAGGCCAATTGTCGACATCGGTGGTCGTCATGAGCTGGCCGCCTTGGGCAATGCCGGTAATCAGCACCGGACTCAGGTTGGCGCGTGCGGCGTACACCGCGGCAGAGTAGCCGGCGGGGCCGGAGCCGAGAATCAAAACTTTGGCGTGGGTGTGGGTCGGCATGGTCATGGGCGTGGTAAAAAGACAAATGGCTGAAATTCAGCACACAGGTTGCGAAAATTTGTACAAGCGGTGTGTTGGCGTGAATAAACGGTGAATCCAAAATCAGTTACATCTCGTTAAGAGATTGTGAACGATGAACTAAAAACAAGCCTGGAGTACTGCGATATGTCGATGCTGTCCAACCTCGAATTGATCCGGCGCGTGCCCTTGTTTTCCATGTTGACCGCTGCGCAGGCCGAGCTGGTTTCATCTGCGGTCGTCAAGCACCGTTTCAAGCGCGGTGAATCGCTGGTTGAACAGGGCAAAAAATCCGACTCGCTCTACATCATTTTGACCGGGCGGGTGCGCGTGGTGACGTCGGACAAGCGCGGCCGTGAAGTGATTCTGGCCACCTTGCAACCCGGCGACTACATCGGCGAGATGAGCTTGATTGACAACGAAGCCCATTCGGCCAGCGTTCGGGCAGAAATCCAGACCGATGTGCTGCTGCTGGGCCGCGCTGAATTCGCCCGCTGCCTGCCCGAAAACAGCTCCATGGCCTATGCCGTCATGAAGGGCCTGGTGCAGCGTCTGCGCCACGCCGACCGGAAAATCGAATCGCTTGCCTTGATGGATGTGTATGGCCGTGTAGCCCGCGCCTTGATTGAGTTTGCCGTGCCCGACCGTGAAGGCTGCATGCACATCCGCGACAAAATCTCGCGTCAGGACATCGCGAAAATGGTCGGTGCTTCGCGTGAGATGGTCAGCCGCGTGATGAAAGACCTGGAAGACCGCGGTTTCATCGAAACCCGTGAAGACGGCTCCATGCTGATCAAAGAGCCGCTCAATACCCTGGGCTGATCCCGCACAGTG
>JBJXED010000097.1:0-24774 GCA_046155225.1 Burkholderiaceae bacterium | reverse complement strand
CGCTTTGGCCGCGGCCTGATTTGCCTGACGCTGCTGCGCGAACATTGCGAGCGCCTGCAGTTGCCGCCAATGGCCACGCGCAACGGCACCAAGCACAGCACCGCGTTCACGGTGTCGATCGAGGCCGCCGAAGGCGTCACGACCGGCATCTCGGCCGCCGACCGCGCCCACACGATTGCCACCGCCGTGGCCCGGCACGCGCGCGCCGAGCACCTGGTGCAGCCGGGCCATGTGTTCCCGCTGCAAGCGGTTGATGGCGGCGTGCTGATGCGCGCTGGCCATACCGAGGCGGGTTGTGACCTGGCGCAGATGGCCGGGTGCAGCCCGGCGGCGGTGATTTGCGAGATCATGAAAGACGACGGCACGATGGCGCGGCTGCCCGACCTGCAGCAGTTTGCCGCCGCGCACGGCCTGAAGATCGGCACGATTGCCGATTTGATCGAGCACCGCAGCCGCCATGAGTCGCTGGTGGAGAAAGTCGGCATGCGCACACTGCAAACCGCGTTTGGCGAATTCACCGCGCATGCGTTCCGCGACAAACCCAGCCAGGGCCTGCACCTGGCACTGGTCAAAGGCCGCTGGCAACCGCACGAGAGCGTGGTGGCGCGGGTGCATGAGCCGCTGTCGGTGCTGGACGCGCTGGAAGTCAGCCGGCCGATGCACTCCTGGAGCCTGGACGCCAGCTTGCAGCGCATTGCACAGGAAGGCGCAGGCGTAGCGGTGCTGCTCAACTGCGGCGAGAGCGCGGCGCAGTTGCTGGCGCAGTTTGAGGGCACGGCACGGGCCAGCCACGGCCCCGAGCGCGGCAGCCGGGGCGGCCGTATGGACTTGCGCAGCTACGGCATCGGCGCGCAGATTCTGCGCGAATGCGGCGTGCACAAAATGCAGTTGCTCGGCACGCCGCGGCGCATGCCCAGCATGGCCGGTTATGGCCTGGAAATCACCGGTTATCTCTCCCCCACCCCAGCCGCTGCGGCAAAGGACTAAGCCATGTTTGGAACCGACAAAGCCGCCGCGCCGGACAATTTGCTCGACGGCAGCGAACTCGCCATCGGCATCGTGCGCTCGCGCTTCAACGACGCGGTCACGCGGGCGCTGCTGCAGGCGTGCAGCGCCGAGCTGGCGGCGCTGGGCGTTGAGGCGGCGCTGGTCCACACACATGAGGTGCCGGGCGCGCTGGAAATTCCGGTGGTGCTGCAAGCGCTGGCCGAGTCGGGCAAGTACGACGCGCTGATTGCGCTGGGCTGCGTGGTGCGCGGCGAAACCTACCACTTTGAACTGGTGGCGAATGAATCGGCCGCCGGCATCGGCCGCGTCGCGCTGGACTACCAGTTGGCCGTGATCAACGCCGTGCTGACGACCGAGGACCTGGCCCAGGCAGTGGCACGGCAAACCGAAAAAGGCCAGGAGGCCGCCCGCGCGGCGGTGGAGATGGCCAACCTGCTGGCCCATCTGGCCTGATGCAACCCGGCGACTTTGAATGACCACACCCTCGACTGAATCCTCTCCGGCACCAGGCCAGCCGCCTGCAAAAGCACGCCCGCCCCGCAAACCCGGCACCCGCTCGGCGCGCAGCCGCGCGCGCGAATTTGCCCTGCAGGCGCTCTACCAGCATCTGGTGGGCGGCAACGCGGTGGACAGCATCGCCGAGTACACCCGCGAGCTGCTGGGCTTTGACAAGGCCGACGCGGCGCACTTTGACGCGCTGCTGCGCGGCTGCGTGCAGGGCGCGGCGCAGCTTGACGCACAACTGCTGCCGCTGCTGGACCGGCCCTTCTCGGGCATCTCGCCGGTGGAGCACAGCATTTTGTGGATAGGTGCCTACGAGTACCAGCACTGCCCCGAGGTGCCCTGGCGCGTGGTGCTGAACGAATGCATTGAGCTGGCCAAGGAATTCGGCGGCACCGACGGCCACAAGTACATCAACGCCGTGCTCAACGGCCTGGCGCTGCGGCTGCGGCCCGCCGAGGTGGGCAAAGACAGGGCGGCGGCCCGGCCCCGCCCCGCCGCGAAATAAGCCGCTGCAGCGCGCCATGAAAATCTCGCGCCGCGCCAGCCTGATCGAGCCGTTTTATGTGATGGAAGTGGCCAAGGCCGCTGCGGCCCTGGCACAGCAGGCGCAGCCGGGCGATGCGCGGATGATCCACCTCAACATTGGCGAGCCCGATTTCACCGCGCCGCCGCTGGTACGCGATGCCGCTGTGCGCGCAGTGCATGACGGACGCAGCCAGTACACCGCAGCCACCGGCCTGCCCGCGCTGCGCGAGCGCATCAGCGACTGGTACCGTACACGTTTTGGCGTGCAGGTGCCGGCCAGCCGCATCGTCATTACAGCCGGTGCTTCGGCCGCCTTGCAACTGGTGTGTCTGGCACTGGTCGAGCCCGGCGACGAGGTGCTGATGCCCGACCCGAGTTACCCTTGCAACCGGCACTTTGTCACCGCCGCTGAGGGCCGCGCGGTGCTGATACCGACGACAGCGCACGAGCGCTTTCAGCTCAGCGCGGACAAGGTGGCGGCGGCGTGGAATGCGCGCACCCGAGGCGTCTTGCTCGCCACCCCTTCCAACCCCACCGGCACCAGCATCCACCCGCATGAGTTGCGCCGCATCCACGAAGCGGTGTCGGCGCGCGGCGGCTTCACCCTGGTCGATGAGATTTACCTGGGCCTGAGCTTTGACGCCACCTACGGCCAGACCGCACTGGCCCTGGGCGAAGACCTCATCAGCATCAACAGCTTTTCCAAGTACTTTCAGATGACCGGCTGGCGTCTGGGCTGGCTGGTGCTGCCGCCGGCGCTGGTGCCGGTGGTCGAGCGGCTGGCGCAAAACCTCTACATCTGCCCGAGCACCATCGCGCAGCATGCGGCGCTGGCCTGTTTTGAGCCGGCCAGCCTGGCCGAGTACGAGCGCCGCCGCAGTGAATTCAAGACGCGGCGCGACACCCTGGTGCCCGCGCTGAACGCGCTCGGGTTGCACGTGCCGGTCATGCCCGACGGCGCTTTTTATGCCTGGGCCGACTGCCGCGCCGCATGCGCGCAACTGGGCTTGCCGGGCAGTTGGGAGTTCGCCTTCCACCTGCTCGAAAAAAGCCGCGTGGCGGTGGCACCGGGGCGCGACTTTGGCGCGGCAGGTACAGCAGATTTCGTGCGTTTTTCGGTCGCCAGCAGCCTGGCGGATTTGCAGCAGGCGGTGGCGCGCCTGGCGGTTTTACTGGCGCACTGACATGCCTACCAAACCCTCTGCTGGCGCGGTATTTGCGCACCCGGTGCGGGTGTACTGGGAGGACACCGACGCCGGCGGCATCGTGTTTTATGCCAACTACCTGAAATTTTTTGAACGCGCCCGCACCGAGTGGCTGCGCAGCCTGGGCATTGAGCAGCGCGTGCTGCGTGACACCACGGGCGGGATGTTTGTGGTGAGCCAGACTGACCTGCGCTACCTGGCACCCGCCAGACTCGACGATGTACTGCAAATCACCGCAAAATCAAGCGAAATAGGCCGCTCGTCCATGGTTATAGTGCAGGAAGCGCTACTTATTTCAGAGCAACCCACACGCTGCCTGTGCCGCGGCAGCATCCGCATCGGCTGGGTCCATGCCGCCAGCCTGCGGCCTGCGAGAATGCCGCCAGTCCTACTCGATGCCCTGCACCCATGACCCAAGACCTGTCGATCCTGCAACTCGTGCTCAACGCCAGCTGGGTGGTGCAAGCCGTGATGCTGCTGCTGATGGGCGTGTCGATCGCCAGCTGGGCGGCGATCTTCCGCAAGCTGATGGCGCTGGGCCGCATCAAAAAATTGAACGAGGCCTTCGAGCGCGCTTTCTGGTCGGGCACCAGCCTCCATGAGCTGTTCGCCGCCACCGCCAAAAATGCCAAGGTGGTCGGCCCACTGGAGCGGATTTTTGCCAGCGGCATGCGCGAATTTCAAAAGCTGCACCAACTCCACACCGCCCGCCAGATCAGCGACACCGGCGCGCTGATGGACGGCGCGCGCCGCGCCATGCGCGCCAGCTACCAGCGCGAGATGGACGCGGTGGAGACGAACCTGTCGTTCCTGGCGTCGGTCGGCTCGGTCTCGCCGTATGTGGGCTTGTTTGGCACGGTGTGGGGCATCATGCATGCGTTCATTGGCCTGTCGGCCCTGCAGCAGGTGACGCTGGCCACCGTGGCTCCCGGCATTGCCGAGGCGCTGGTGGCCACCGCCATCGGCCTGTTTGCCGCCATCCCCGCCGTGGTGGCCTACAACCGCTTTGCCCGCGACATTGACCGCGTGGCGGTGCAGATGGAAACCTTTATCGAAGAGTTCAGCAACATCTTGCAGCGCAGTGCCGGTGCGCCGCTGGCCCAACCGCCAGGCCCCGCCAGTGCGCCCGCGTCGCGCCCGCCCAGCGGCTACTGAGCACCCCACCAGGAGATCCCATGCCTGCATTGGTTTCCCGAGGCCATGGCCGCCGCGGCCGACGCACCATCAATGAAATCAACATGGTGCCTTTCATCGACGTGATGCTGGTGCTCTTGATTATTTTCATGGTCACCGCGCCGCTGATTGCGCCCAGCCAGATCAAGCTGCCCAGTGTCGGCAAGGCCGCCGCGCAAGACGCGCAGGTGCTGCAAATCATCATCAGCAGCAGCGGTGCGCTCAGCCTCAAAGCGGGTGAGCAGACCACCTCGCTGAGCTTGCGGCAGGTGGCCGCGCAAGTGAAGGCGGCGCAGGCCGGTGACGCTGCAAAGCCGGTGGTCATCAGCGCCGACAAATCGGTGAAGTACGAGACGGTGGTGAAGGTGATGGACACGCTGCAACGCGCCGGGGTGCAGCGGGTCGGCCTGTCGGTACAACTGGCCCCCGCAGAACCATAAGCCCATGTCCGCCCTGGCCGACCGCTTTGAATTCATGCCGCCCGACACGGGCGGGCGGGTGCGCGGTTTTGGCCTGGCGCTGCTGGCGCATGGCTGCCTGGTGGCGGCGCTGACCTGGGGCGTGCAGTGGAAGTCCGCGCCGAGCACTGCTGCGGCGCAGGCCGAGCTGTGGGCCGCCCTGCCGCCACCCGCCGCGCCCAAGCCCGCCGAAGTTGTGCCCACGCCAGCGCCGCCGCCCACCCCACCTGTTGCAGCGCCCACACCGCCGCCAGCGCCCGCGCCCGCAGCGCCCCCACCGCCTGTGGCCGTGCGCCCGCCTGACATTGCACTGGAGCGCGAAAAGCAAAAGAAATTATTGGATGAGAAAAAGGCCCAGCAGGCCCAGGCCGAGAAAGTACTGCAGCAGCAAGCCGCACAGAAAAAACTCGAGGCCCAAAAAGCGCTGGACGTGAAAGCCGCGCAAACCAAGGCAGCCGAGGCCAAGCGCCAGGAGGCTGCTGCGGCGCAAGCGAAACAGCAAGAGGAACAACTGAAAAAGCTGCGCGAGGACAACCTGCGCCGCATCGCCGGGCTGGCCGGTGCGGCGGGCAGTGCGCCGCAAGCCACCGTGCTGTCTGACAGCTACCAGGCCCTGATTCAGGCGCGCATTCAGCCGTATATCGTGGTGACCGAAGACCTGCCCAAGACCCTGCTGGCGATTGTGCAAGTGCGCGCCGCGCCTGACGGCACCATCACCAGCCGCACGCTGATCAAGTCCAGCGGCAACCGCGTCTGGGACGACGCCGTGCTCAAGGCCATCGACAAAACCGACGCGCTGCCGCGCAATGTGGACGGCCGCGTGCCGTCGCCGCTGGACATCGGGTTTCGGCCGAGGAATTAGGCGGCAGCGCGCACGCTACTCGTACACCACCACCGCCTGCCCGGCATCGGCCTGCGCGCGCCAACTGGCCAGGGCCACGTCGCTCGGAAAGAATTTGGCAGCGTCGCCGAGTTGCACTTCGGCGCTGGCAGTGCCGCCGGCCTCACTGTGCCGTTGCATGACCAGCCGCACTCCGAGGGCGCGCAGCAACTCGCCCTGCTCGCTCATCTCGCGCTGCGGCGCAAAATCTTTCACCAGCCGGGCAATGTCGGGCGGGCGGCCATTGACCGCGACGCGCAAAAACTTGCCGAAGCGGCAGCGCGCCTGCGCCAGGTTCCAGACCTCCACAACTTTGAGGCGCTGACCGCCTGAAAAACGGTCGGCTTGCAACTGGCCGCGCACAACGATGAGTTCGTCGTCGGCAAAGTGGCTGCGGTGGGCGTTGTACAGCGCCTCATCCGCAGTGGCCTCGATGATGCCGCTGTGGTCGTCGAGCTTGAACAGCACGAGCTTGCCGCGCTGGCCGTTGATGACGCGAAAGTCGCTCACAATGCCGGCCAGGAGCACCGGCTCCTTGCTCGCGCCGTAGTCGCGCGGGCCGCCGCCGACAGCGGCGGCTGAGGCAATCTCACGCCTGACAAACTGCCGCACCTCAAGCGCCGACTCTTCAAACAAATGGCCCGAGAGGTAGAAGCCCAGGGCACTTTTTTCATGCTGCAAACGCTCGCGCACGCCCCAGGGCGCTACCTCTTGCAGCGCGGGCTCTTCGATCTGTCCCACGCCAGCACTGGCCGTGCTGACACCGAACATGTCCTCTTGCCCGGCCTCGCTGGCGGCCTGGCAGGCGTTGGCAAAATCAAAAGCCTGGTCAATCGACATGACCAGGGCGGCGCGGTTGAGTTGCAGGCTGTCAAACGCCCCGGCCTTGATGAGTGCTTCCACGGTCCGCTTGTTGAGCTTGCTGCGCTCGACCCGCATGCAAAAGTCATTCAGGCTTTTGAACACGCCGCCCGCCTGCCTTGCACGCTCAATCGCCTCGATCGCTTGCTGGCCCGTGCCTTTGACAGCACCCAGACCGTAGCGGATCACCGTGTCCGAGATCGGCTCAAAACGGTGCTGGCCGCGGTTGATGTCGGGCGGCTCGAAGACCAGGCCGAAGTTTTTGGTGGCGTCTTCAAACAGCAGCTTGAGCTTGTCGGTGTCCCCCATTTCGACCGTCATGTTGGCGCAGAAAAACTCCGCCGTGTAGTGGCGCTTGAGCCAGCCGGTACGGTAGGCCAGCAGCGAGTACGCGGCCGCATGCGACTTGTTGAAGCCGTAGCCAGCGAACTTTTCCATGAGGTCGAAAATCTCGTCGGCCTTGGCTTCATTGATCTGGTTTTTGGCCGCGCCATCACGGAAAATCTGGCGGTGCAACGCCATCTCCTCGGCCTTCTTCTTGCCCATGGCGCGGCGCAATAAATCTGCGCCGCCCAGCGAGTAGCCGCCCAGAATCTGGGCCGTCAGCATGACCTGCTCCTGGTAGACCATGATGCCGTAGGTCTCGGAGAGCATGTCCGCCACCAGGGGGTGCGGGTACTCGACTTCCTCGCGGCCGTGCTTGCGCGCGACAAAGCTGGGGATCAAGTCCATCGGGCCGGGGCGGTACAGGGCGTTCAGCGCAATCAGGTCTTCCAGCCGGGTCGGCTTGGCGTCACGCAGCATGCCTTGCATGCCGCGGCTTTCAAACTGGAATACGGCCTCGGTCTTGCCGTCGGCAAACAGCTTGTAGGTGGGCGCGTCGTGCAGCGGAATGTTCTCAAAAGAGAATGTTTCCTGGCCCGGCGCATAGCGCGGATGGCGGGCTGTGATGAGGTCTTTGGCGAGCTCCAGAATGGTCAGGGTGGCCAGGCCCAGAAAGTCGAACTTCACCAGCCCCGCCGACTCGACGTCGTCCTTGTCGTACTGGCTGACGGCCGAGTCGCTGCCGGGCTGCTGGTAGAGCGGGCAAAAGTCGGTCAGCTTGCCGGGCGCAATCAGCACGCCGCCGGCGTGCATGCCGACATTGCGCGTCAAGCCTTCGAGTTTTTGCGCCAGGCCCAGCAGCGTTTTTACATCTTCTTCCTGCTCAAGCCGCTGGGCCAGGACGGGTTCGACTTTGAGCGCGCCTTCAATCGTGATGTGCTGGCCCGGCTTGTTCGGAATCAGCTTGCTGATGCCGTCACAGAAGTTGTAGCTCATGTCGAGCACGCGGCCGACGTCGCGGATGGCCGCGCGTGCGGCCATGGTGCCGAACGTCACGATCTGGCTGACCGCCTGCTTGCCGTATTTGGCCTTGACATAGTCGATCACGCGGTCGCGGTTGCCCTGGCAGAAGTCGATGTCAAAGTCGGGCATGGAGACGCGCTCGGGGTTCAAAAACCGCTCGAACAGCAAGTTGTATTGCAGCGGGTCAATGTCGGTGATGCCCAGCGCATACGCCACCAGCGAACCGGCCCCCGAGCCGCGCCCCGGCCCGACCGGGCAGGCATTCTGCTTGGCCCAGTTGATGAAGTCGCCGACGATCAAAAAATAGCCCGGAAAGCCCATGTTGAGGATGGTGCTGATCTCGAATTCCAGCCGCGCCTCATAGCGTGGCCGCGCCTTCTCGCGCTGCGCAGCGTCGGGGTAGAGGTGCGCCAGGCGCTGCTGCAAGCCGCCGTGCGAGGCGCGGCGAAAGTAGGCGTCAATCGGCATCGCCACACCGTCCACCAGCGGTGTGGGGTAGTCGGGCAGGCGCGGCTTGCCCAGTTGCAGCGTGAGGCTGCAGCGCTTGGCAATTTGAACTGTATTGGCCAACGCCGAAGGCACATCGGCAAACAGCGCCTGCATTTGCGCCTGAGACTTGAAATACTGCTCGCGGGTGAACTTGCGCGCACGCCGGGGGTTGCCCAGGATTTCGCCCTCGGCAATGCAGACGCGTGCCTCGTGCGCTTCATAGTCGCCCGCGAGCGTGAATTGCACCGGGTGGGTGGCGACCACGGGCAAACCCAGGCGGGCGGCGAGCTGGACGGCGGCGGCCACATGGGCCTCGTCATCGGCGCGGCCCGCGCGCTGCAACTCGATGTAGAAACGGTTGGGAAACCACTGCGCCAGCGCCAGTGCCGCCGCGCTGGCCGCCGCAAAGTCGCGGTACTGGCCCTGCGCCAGCGCCTGCCCGACCGGCCCGGCTTGCGCGCCCGACAGCACGATCAAGCCTTCGCCGAGTTCGGCCAGCCAGGCGCGGCTGCAGGCGCTGTGTGATTTGGACGGGCTTTGCGTGTGGGCGCGGCTGATCAGCTCGCACAAATTCAGGTAGCCCTGCTGGTTTTGCACCAGCACCAGCAGGCGCGAGAGGCCCTGGGCATCCAGCCCCAGGCCTTGCACAAACAGCTCAGCGCCGATCAGCGGTTTGACACCGCCCGCGCGCGCGGCTTTGTAGAACTTGATGGCACCAAACAGGTTGGACAAATCGGTGATGGCCAGCGCGGGCTGGGCGTCGGCGGCAGCGGCCTTGATCACATCGTCCACGCGGCAGGTGGCGTCCACCACCGAGAATTCGGAATGCAGGCGAAGGTGGATAAACATGCACTGGATTTTAGGCCGCGCCCTGCGGCAACCAGCCCGCCAACTGCTGGCTGGTCAGCACCCAAAGGGCATCCAGCTGCCCGGCCCGAGCAGCGGCATCGGCGGGCATGCCGGCCTGCGCGTCAACTTCGAGTTGCTGGCACAGGCGCTGCACCGCCAGCGCGCCGACGTTGCTGGCCGCGCCTTGCAATGCGTGCGCGGCTTGCACCAGCGCGGGGGCGTCTTGCCGGGCAATGGCGTGGTGCAAAGCGGCAATGCGGGGCGGAGTTTTTTCCAGAAACAAGGCCAGCAACTCGCGCACCATGGGCAAGTCTTCTTCGTCCATGTCCCTCAGCTCCTGCAGGCGGCTGAAATTGACGATTTCAGGCGCTTTGGGTGAGTTTTTTATATCAAAACTGTCGCTAGCCAAGGTATTTATTGCCGGAGTAGCTATTTCTTTCATAGCGGCACCGGACACCTCATGCACCGCCTGGAGCGCTGGCTGAACCGCCGCCGCCCATTTCTCGAGCGCCTGCGCCAGCGCCGCCACATGCAGCGGCTTGGCCAGATAGTCTTGCATGCCGGCGGCCTCGCAGCGGGCGCGGTCTTCGGGCGACGCCGCCGCCGTCAAGGCAATGACGGGCGGGGCGGCGCTGCCGTGGTTGGCCTGGATCAGGCGGGTGGCTTCCAGACCGTCGAGTTCGGGCATGTTCAGGTCCATCAGCACCGCGCCATACGGCTGGCCTGCAGCCAATGCCGCCGCGACCGCCTCCACGGCGGCACGGCCGTCAGGCACCAGCAGGCTGTCGTAGCCGAGCTTTTGCAAAATCGCGTGGGCGACTTTGAGGTTGACTTCGTTGTCGTCGGCGACCAGGATGCGGATGTGCTTTTTGGCATTCACAATGGCCGCTGGCAAAGCCGCTCGCAACGCCGGGTTGGAGACACAGCGGGCCACGGTGTCGAGCAATTGCGCCTGGCGCGTGGGCTTGAGCAGGCGCGCGGCAAACAGCTTGGCGTTCTGGTCGTTGCCGGGCATGAAGCCTGAGCTCAGCAGCACCAGCGGAATGCTTTCCCACTCGGGCCGGGCCTTGAGCGTTTGTGCCAACTGCAAGCCGTCCATGCCGGGCATGTGCATGTCGGTGATGATGAGGTCGGGCCGCCAGGTCGCGGGGTGGTCGCGCATGGCGGTCTCCAGCCACTGCAGGGCCTGCGGGCCGTCCATCACGGCCGCCACTTGCACGCCCCACAGCTGCAACTGGCGCGAGAGCACCCGCACATTGGTGGCGTGGTCATCGACCACCAGCGCGCGTTTGCCGTGCAGCAGGTCCACCTCGGCCGGGTTGTGCACCGGCGGCAGCTCGGCGCGGGGCGCGGCCAGGGTGAACCAGAAGGTCGAGCCGTGGCCCAGCATGCTTTCGACGCCGATCTCGCCGCCCATCAATTCGACCAGGCGCTTGCAAATAGCCAGCCCCAGGCCCGTGCCGCCGTATTTGCGGGTGGTTGACGCATCGACCTGCGTGAACGCCTGAAACAGCGCGCCAGCCCGCTCGGGCGGAATGCCGATACCGGTGTCGCTGACGCGGAATTCGATCAGTGGATAGGCAGCGCCACCTTGCGGTGCGCGCATCCTGGCGTGGATGGCGACCTCGCCCTTTTCGGTGAACTTCACCGCGTTGTTGATGAGGTTGATGAGCACCTGCCGCAAGCGCGTAACGTCGCCCAAAATCGCCTGCGGCACCCCGCCAGTTTTGGGCTCGGGGATGTCGATGATGAGCTCAATGCCTTTTTCCCGCGCGCGCGGCGCGGCGATGTCGCAGGCTTCTTCGACGGCCGTGCGCAGGTTGAGCGGCTCGGACTCGATATCGAGCTTGCCCGACTCGATCTTGGAGAAATCCAGAATGTCGTTGATGACCGCCAGCAGCTGGTCGCTCGAGACGCGGATGGTCTGCAAATAGTCGAGTTGCTCGGCGTCCAGCGGCGTCTCGCCAAGCAGCGTGGCCATGCCCACAACACCGTTCAAAGGGGTGCGGATTTCATGGCTCATGGTGGCCAAAAACGCCGCCTTGGCGCGGGCTGCCGCGAGCGCCTCTTCACGCGCCGCCACCAGCTCGGCCTCGCGCGAGCGCACCTCGGCCTCGGCGGCCTTGGCGCGCTCGCTCTCGGCCAGCGCCTGGGCTTTTTCCTCGCGCAGGCGGTTGGCCACCTTGTTGAACGCAGTGACCACCTGGCCCAGCTCGTCGCGGGTGCTGAGCGTGACCTCAAAATGACCCGCATCACTGCTGAGCATGCCATCGGACGCCTGGTGCAACTGCGTCACCGTGCGCATCACACCGGCATAAAACGCCAGCCAGACATAGGCCACCGTCAGCAGGAGCAGGCCCACAAACACGCTGACCCACAGCAGCCGCTGCTCAAAACCGTGGATGCGCCGCGCCAGCAGCCCCTCCAGCTCGGCCGATTCGCGCTCCCACAGCACCTGGTGGGCGTTTTGCGCCTTCAGTGCCAGCCGCTCCATGCTGGCGATGCGTTCAGCGCGGCTCTGCGGGCCGGGCCAGGGTATTTGCAGCGCGGCAAGCAAGTCTTGGGTGGCGTTTTCATACGCTTCAAAAGGTTGCGCCAGGCGTACCTTGAGCTGGCCTGTGGCCTCCTGCCCGAAAGCCACTTTGACACCGTCACGGCCTTGTTCCAGATTGGCCTGCAGCAGCCCGGCCAGGCGCGTCATCTCGGAAGTCACCGCACTGTCCTGGCGCTCCTGGACCTTGCCTGAGACCATCAGCTGCCGCACCTCGGCCACCAGCCGCGAACCTACCGGCAACTTGAGCAACACCGCGTCCATCAGGTAGTAGGAGTCGAGGTCGGGGTCCAGGATCAGGTTGGAGCTGTCGCCCACATGCGATTGCAGTGCCTGGATGTCTTGCTGCAGCCGCTGGTGCAAGGGATCGACCTCACCGAGCTGGCTCGACATGACGCGCTCGGTCAAAAAGCGCTGGTTCTCACGGAGCGTGCCCAGCTTGATGCTGCTGCCCAGCGCCGCGCCGAATTGCGCCTCCAGGGGTTGCAGTCGCGCCAGCTCCTCTTGCATCTCGGCCATGGCGCGCACCATCATCGGCCGCTGCGTCACTTGGCCCGCTTCGTACTGGTTGGCCAGCCAATGGCTCTGCGCCACCAGCGCCTCCAGCCTGTGCAGCGGGCGCAGGTACTGGGTGCCCATGATTTCCTTTTGGGCAAAGGCCTTGCTGGCGTTGACCTCGGAGGTCCATAAATAAAATGTCAGGCCCAGCGGCAGCACAAACAGCAGGCTGATGAGCAAGAATTTGCGTGGGTAGGTGAGTTGGTCCATGAGTGCCCGCGCGGGACGCAGCAATGCAGCCCAGAAATGGAGCGGCGCAGAAACAGGCGCGGTCATGTTCAGCCCACCAGCCCGAGCAACTCGGCGGCGTAGATTTGCGGCATGTTCTCAGCCAGGTTGAAGAGGGCTTTGCGGCCCGGTTTTACACTGCTGCCAACGGCCCGCAGCAGGGTTGCGCTGCAAGCAACAGACCAGCCCATCGGCGCAACCTGTTTTTGCAGCAGCATGGCGGCATTGACCGCCGCGCCTACGGGCAGCTTTTGTGCTTTCAGGCCCTGCAGCGGGTTTTGCAGGGTGGTGAGCGTCACTTCGCCACTGTGCAGCGCGCAGCAGGCGTCAAAGCCAGGCAAGCTGCGCTGGGGAAACTGCTCTTGCAGGTAGTGGCGCATGCCGCGCGCGGCCTCCATCAAGCCCAGGGCCGCCCGGACCCCGCGCAGGCCCCGGCCCAGCACGGGGCTGCCGGGCGCTTCGGTGAACACGGCCAGCATGCCCGCGCCAATGAACTGGACATGGTAGGCGTCAAACAAATTCATGGTGTCGCCGGCGCTGCTGTAGAACTTTCTGACCACCGTGCTGAGTTCGTCGCTGGCCAACTGGTTGGCCAGGCCGGTAAAGTTGACGATGTCGATGAACAGCACGGTGGCGTCCAGCAGCATGATGTCGTCGGCCTGCGGGTCGCTCTCAGGCCAGCGGTCTGACAGCTCCTGCGCCAGGCGCTGCTCGTACAGCGCCGCGATGTTGTGCTTTTGCTGCTCCAGCGCGGACTTGAGCACTACCTCATTCGCGTGCCCCTGGATGCTGGCCTGAATGTCGCGCTTTTTGAGTTGCGCGGCCACCGCGTCAAAGACCTCGGCGGGCTGGAACGGCTTGGTGATGTAGTCGTCCGCCCCGGTGTTCATGCCGGCGCGCATCACGGCGCGCTCTTGCAGTGAGGTCAGCAATATCACCGGCATCGCACCAAGCACGGGGTGGCGGCGCAACTGGGCGAGCATTTGCAGGCCGTTGAGTTCGGGCATTTGCACGTCGCTGATGACCAGGTCGGGCTGGTGCTCGAGCAACATCTCGAAGCCTTTGGCACCGTTTTCGGCCGCCAGCACGCGGTAGCCCTGCTTTTTGAGCAGTGACGACAGCAGCATGCGGGTGCCGTCGTCGTCTTCCATCACAAGAATCAGGGCCATGGCGAAATTGAAAGGTTGGGGAGTTGCTGCGGTGTGCTGGCCCGGCGCGGTAGGTGCCAGACTGGGCAAATTCTCGCATGGGCGCGGGCAGGCGCGGTACAGCGATTGCGACCTCAACGGCAAGAACCGCCCGCGAGATGCTATTTATTAAATAGCGATACTGACAGTAAATACATTGGCCACAGGCTGATTTGGCATAAAAAAAGGGGTTTTGGCACGCCAAAACCCCTTTTCCCGGCGCTGCGCCGACTCAAGCGCGCAGCCGGGCCGCCACCGCTGCCACGCGCTGGCCAAAGACGCGGGCGGTGTCCAGGTCGCCCTGCGGCATTTCGGCTGCGCTGGCATCCGACGGGCTTTGCGCCATGGCACCGGCAAACGAGCCGAGGTAATTGACATCGTTCCTCAGCGCTTCTTTTTTATTGCTCGGCATCAGCGCGGTGCCGACCCAGATGCCGCCGTGCTGCATCGCCAGCGTGAACAAATAGTGCAGCGTGGAATGCTTGTCACCGTTCATGCTGGCGCTGTTGGTAAAGCCGGCGAAGAGCTTGTCCTTCCAGGCCAGTGCAAACCACGGCTTGCTGGAGGCGTCGGCAAATTTCTTGAATTGCCAACTCACACTGCCCATGTAGGTGGGGCTGCCCATGATGATGGCATCGGCGGCGGCCAGCGTGTCCCAACCGCCTGCAGGCAGGTTGCCGTCGGCGTCAATTGCCAGCAGTTCGGCGGCCGCGCCGTCGGCCACGGCCTGGGCCATGCGCTGGGTGTGGCCGTAGCCTGAGTGGTAGACAACAACAGTTTTTGCCATGATGAAAACTCCTTTGAGTGAACGGGGTTGTGAAAATAAAACGGCCTAGGCCTGCAAGTCAAATACCAGCACCTCGGCCTCCTGGCCCTGGCTGAGCGACAAATGGGTCTCGCCTTGCAGCAGTGCCGCGTCGCCGGCCTGCAAGGGATGGCCGTTGACCAAGAGCGCGCCACGCGCCAGATGCACATAGGCCTTGCGGGCGGGGTCCAGCGTCAACGCGGCTTGCTCCGGGCCTTCCAGAAGGCCAGCATACAGCCTGGCATCAGCGTGCAGCGTGACCGAACCGTCGGCACCATCGGGCGAGGCCACCAGCCGCAGGCGACCACGCTTGTCGGCATCTTGGAAAGTTTTTTGCTCGTAGCTGGGGGCGATGCCGAACACATTGGGCGCTATCCAGATTTGCAACAAATGGGTGGTGGTGTCGGGCGCGTGGTTGAACTCGCTGTGGGTAATGCCCCGTCCCGCGCTCATGCGCTGCACGTCGCCCGGCGGAATGGCGGCGGCGTTGCCCTGGCCGATGTTGTCCTGGTGCGCCAGACGCCCTTGCAGCACATACGTGATGATTTCCATGTCGCGGTGGCTGTGCGCGCCAAAACCGCGGCCCGGTGCAATCCAGTCTTCGTTGATGACGCGCAGGTTGCCAAAGTCCATGTGGGCAGGGTCGTAGTAGCCCGCAAAAGAAAACGAATGAAAGCTTTTCAGCCAGCCGTGGTCGGCATAGCCCCGGTCGGCGGATTTGCGCAGTGTCAGCATGGGTTGTCTCCTGAGTTCAATTGCAGCATGCCCTGTAATTTACGTCTGTTCGCAAACCCTGCAATTGCCCGGTGTTGATGGCATGATTCAAAATTAATGAAGCTCAAACCGCCGAACATGCAAAACCCACGCGATGTTTTGACACCCGACGCCTTGGCCATGCTGCAGGCAATCGCCGAGCAGGGCAGCTTTGCCGCCGCCGCGCGCAGCCTGTCGCTGGTGCCAAGTGCACTGACCTACCGGGTCCGGCAAATTGAGGACGCACTCGATGTGCTGCTGTTTGACCGCAGCTCACGCCAGGCCCGGCTGACCGAGGCGGGTGCCGAGTTGCTGCGCGGCGGCTCGCGCCTGTTGCTGGAAATTGACGCCATGGCCAACCGCGTCAAGCGTGTCGCCACCGGCTGGGAGCCGCAATTCACGCTGGCGGTGGACAGCATCGTCATGCAAAGCGTGGTGATGGAACTGTGCGAAGCCTTCTACGCCTTGCAACCGCCCACCCGCCTGCGCATCCGCGAGGAAACGCTGTCGGGCACGCTGGCAGCGTTAACTTCAGGGCAGGCCGATCTGGCCATCGGCGTGGTGATGGTGCCGACCCATTTGAGCGAGATTCACACCGAGGTCCTGGGCCGCCTGGCGTTTGTCTTTTGCGTGGCACCGCACCACCCGCTGGCCAACGCGCAGGAGCCGGTGCAGGACGACGACATCCTGCAGCACCGCGCCGTGTCGGTGGCCGACTCGGTACAGCGCGGGGCGGGCCTGAGTTTTGGCCTGCTCGGCGGGCAGGACGTGCTGACGGTGCCGACCATGCAAGCCAAGCTGCAAGCCCAATTGCGCGGGCTGGGGATTGGCTATTTGCCGCAGTGCCTGGCGCGGCCCTACATCGAATCGGGCCGCCTCAAAGCGCTGCGCATTGCAAGAGCACGAACCGAAGGCCAGTTCCGCTACGCCTGGCGCAACCACCCCAACACGGGCAAAGCGCTGCAGTGGTGGCTGGGGCAATTGCAAAGTCCCGTCACACGGGCGGCTTTGCTAGGGCAGCACGTGTAAAGTGCGGCTTATAAAAACAACCCCTACAAACACCATGCCCACCCCCACGCAACAGCACGATTTGGATTCCGCTCCTGTAGCGCCGCTGCGCGTGGCGGTGGTCGGCGCGGGCATGGCCGGCATCACCTGCGCCCGCACCCTGATGCAGGCGGGCCACTCTGTCAGCGTGTTTGAAAAAAGCCGCCAGGCCGGGGGCCGCATGGCCACGCGGCAGACCAACTTTGGCACGTTTGACCACGGTGCCCAGTACTTCACTGTGCGCGACGAACGCTTTGCGCTGGCCCTGCAAACCGCAGCCCAAGGCATTTGCAAACCCTGGAGCGCCAACACCGTGCAATTGCTCGACGAGTTTGGCCGGGTGGCCGCCATCGTGCGGCCTGGCGCATTGCCGCACTGGGTGCCCGTGCCGGGCATGAATGCGCTGCTGCAGCATTGGGCAGCGCCGCTGAGGCTGCCGCCTGCGCCCGTGCCCTTGCATTCACTGGAACTGAACACCCGCGTCGTGCGGATCGAGCGCGACGCACTGAAGGCGCATTCCTGGCAACTTCGCACCCAAGGCGTGGACGACTCGCAGCAGGTCTTCGGCGGCTTTGACGCGGTGCTGTTGGCGCTGCCGCATGTGCAGGCCCAGGAACTGCTGGCCAGCAGCGCCGTCAGTCCCGCGCTCGCAGCGCAAATTGCCCCGGTTAAAGTCGCGCCCTGCTGGACGCTCATGCTGGCGTTTCCGCAAGCCCTGCAGGCCAATCTGTACCACCTGGGACCGCAATGGAATGCGGCGCGCAGCACGCACCACCGCATTGCCTGGGTGGCCCGCGAATCGTCCAAGCCCGGCCGTGACCCGGTCGAGCGCTGGACGGTGCAAGCCAGCGCCGCCTGGTCACAGGAACACCTGGAAGACGACAACCAGCGCGTGCAGGCCAAATTGCTGAAAGCCTTTGCCGAAGTCACCGGCATCCGAGCTGAGCCCAGCCATGCTGCCCTGCACCGCTGGCGCTATGCGCAAACCCTGCAGGCGCTGGGCCAGTCGCACCTGTGGGACAGCAGCAACCGCATCGGCGCTTGCGGGGACTGGTGCCTGGGTCGGCGGGTTGAAGACGCTTTTGTGTCCGGGCTGGAATTGGCGCTGGTGGTCGCAGCCTGCCCCTGAAGAGTCCGCGCTAATGCGCGGCCGCCAGCATTGATCTCTTTTTGCTGTGACAGACGCACCCATCACCTACACCAGAACTTACACCGGGCGCTTTGCGCCCTCACCCACCGGCCCTTTGCATGCGGGCTCGCTGGTAGCGGCACTCGGCAGTTGGCTTGATGCGCGTGCCCATGGCGGCCGCTGGCTGGTGCGCATTGAAGATGTCGACATGCCGCGCTGCGTACCCGGTGCGGCGGCCGAAATCCTGCGCCAACTCGCGCTGCTGGGGCTGCACCCGGATGAACCGCCGCTGTACCAGTCGACACGCGGCCCGCTCTACCAGACCGCGCTTGCGCAACTCCAGGCAGCGCAGCGTACCTACCCCTGCGCCTGCTCGCGCAAATCCATTCAAGCGGCCTTGGCCGCGCTGGGCATACCGCCGCTGCCACACGCGGAGCAGGTCTATCCCGGCACTTGCAGGCCGCAGGCGGGAGGGCTGCAGGGCCGCCGGGGCCGCGCCTGGCGGCTGGATACGCAGGGACCTGCCATACGCTGGCAAGACCGCCGCTTGGGCCCGCAATGCCAGCATGTCGCGAGCCAGGTGGGGGACTTTGTGTTGCGCCGGGCCGACGGCCACTGGGCCTACCAACTTGCGGTGGTGGTTGACGACGCCGCACAAGGTATCACCGACGTGGTGCGCGGCGAGGATTTGGCGGATAACACAGCGCGGCAAATCCTGCTGCTGCAGGCACTGGGCTTGCAGGTGCCGCGCTACCTGCACTTGCCTTTGGTGTTGGCCGCAGATGGGAAAAAGTTGTCGAAACAAAACGGCGCTCAGGCGCTGGACACCACGCTCCCTGCCATGACCCTGCGTGCTGCGGCGGCTTGCCTGGGCTTGACACTGACGCAGACGGGTCTGACCGATATGCTTGCCGAGGCCATTCGTCAGTGGAAGAAAGCCGTATTGCATGAAAAATTGCCGGGGCAGCCCGGCGCGGGCGTGGTTAAATTCAAAAGTTAGTTACTACTTATTACTTGTACGTTCATGCCTAGTTTTTCTGAATGCCTTGCCGGGTGCCTGCGGCTGCCGTTCCTGCGGGGATTGAGCGCAAGCCGCAGTGCTCTCACCGGGCTGCTAGGCGCTTGCTTGTTTGCCCTGTCAGGCTTGGGCTATGCACAGACTTGCGGCATTCCGGGGCTGGACGGCCCCGCCACGCCCACTGGCGTGGTCAATTCCTACCATGCGGGCAGCGGCAACGCGAACGCGGGCACCAGCATCGTGACCGTCGCCTCCGCAGCAGGGCAGCGCACCAACACCCGTACCCTGCGGGCGGGCGATCTGGTGCTCATCATCCAGATGCAGGACGGCACCACACCCGCCAATGCGGGGCTGCATGAATACGCGTTGGTGACGTCTGTGGCCACCAACGTCCTCAGCCTGAATCGCACCCTGTCGAACAGCTATGTGCAAGACGTGGCGGCCAATCTGGTGCGCACCTTCCAGGTGGTGTACGTGCCGCAATATGCATCGGCCGACCTGACGGGCACCGTGACCGCCGACCGCTGGACTCTCAACGCCGCCAATGGCCAGGGCACCGGCGGCGTGGTGGCTATCGACGTGGCCGGCAGCCTGGCCTTGACCGGCACGATCGATGTGAATGGCGCGGGTTTTCGCGGCGGCGCGGCCGTGAACGGCACGGGCAACCGCGCGGGCGGCCTGTTCACCGACGACAACTTCATTTTCAATACGGCGGCGGCCAACGGTGCCGTCAAGGGCGAGGGCACGGCGGGCACGCCGATTGTGGTGTTCAACGGCACCGCCACGCCAGTGAACTACGCTGCCCTGCTGACCCAGGGCTATACCAACGGGTCGGGCGGGCGCGCCGCCATTGGCAATGCGGGTGGCGGCGGCAACGACGGCTTGCCCGCCACCGGCAACAACCAGTTCAACTCGGGCGGCGGCGGCGGCAGTAACGGCGGCGACGGTGGCCGAGGCGGCTTCAGCTGGAGCCAGATGAACGACGCGGGCGGCCGCGGTGCCACCGCCATTGGGGCGGCGGCCACCCGGCTGGTGTTGGGTGGCGGCGGCGGCTCGGGTTCAACCAACAACAACGGCGTGGCCAATGCAGTCACGGTCTGGCCGCCCACTGTCAACGCCACCACGCGGCCGCTGCCACCCGGGCTGGGCATAGCCAACGGCGCGGCGGGCCCCATTTCGATCAGTGGCGCGTCGGGCGGCGGCATGGTGCTGATACGCGCTGGCACGCTGACAGGCAATGGCACCATCAATGCCAACGGCTACACCGCGCACAACGCCAGCGGCGGCTCAGAAGGAGCTGGCGGCGGCGGCGCAGGCGGGACGGTATTTGTACAGGCGGGCGACGCCACCTCCGGCGCGCTGACCATCAACGTCAACGGCGGCGGCGGCGGCTATTCCAACTGGTTTGACCACGGCCCTGGCGGCGGCGGCGGCGGCGGCTCGGTGATCACCAACTTCGCCACCGCCACCGTGAACCGTGCGGGCGGCACATCGGGCTACGACGGCTGCTGCGGCGGCACCCAGGGCAATGGCAGTCCCAAACTCTACAGTGCCGTAGCGGGCAGTCTGGGCAGCCTCAGTACTGCGGGCGGCACGCCCACAGGCTTGCTTGGCGGGGCCAGTTGCCTGCCGGTGCTGCAGGTCACCAAAAGCACGCTGCTCTCCACGGTCACGGCCGCCACCGGGGCGACTACGCAATACGCACTGAATGTACGCAACACCGGCGGCGCGGCCACCAACCTCTATCTGATTGACGCCACCTTGCCGCCCGATTGGACTTATGCCACGGTGCCGGCAACCACCTACAGCTACAGCCCGGTGCCGCCGGGCGCGGGGTCAGCAGGTGCAGAAACCACCGCAGCCACCGGCGGGTTTGGCCTGCCCAGAAACAACTACACCACCGCCAACTCCGCCGCCGCCATCTCGCTGCAGACCGATGGCGCGGCGCCGGGCGTGGTTTCGGCCAATGGCAGCAACTCACCCACATTTGGCAGTTTTTTCATTCCGCAGGGTGGCAGCATCACCGTCAACTACGTGGTCACGATTCCCGACACTGCCACTGTCGGCACCTACCACAACCCGGCAGGCGTGGTGTTTCTGGACCCGACGCGAACCGCAGCAACGCCGCTGCGGGCAGTCAGCCCTGCAGACAACGTCGGCGCCAACCGGCAAGGCGTGAACTACACCAACAACACCAGCTACCTCAGCGGCTCCACCACGCTGGTGGCAGGCGCAAACTACAGCGGCCTGCAGGATGGCCCCACTACCGAAGATGTGCGCTTGGTAGCGGATTTGTCGATTACGAAAACAGCAGCCGCCAGCGCCACGCCCGGCACCACCTTCACCTACACCTTGACGCCGCGTAACAACGGCCGTGCGATAGGCACGCAAACCTACGCCACCACCCAGGCGAGTGACGTCACTTTGGCGAATGTGCCTGCCGTGCTGGGCTCCAACCCCGTCAGCGTGACCGACACCCTGCCCAGCGGCGTCACCATCACCGGCTTTGGCGGCAGCGGCTGGGTATGCAGCGGCACCAGTACGGCGGTATGCACCTTGCCGAATGCTGCGGCATTTCCAGTGGCAGCGGCAACCAACTTTCCCGCCATCACCGCCACGGCAACCCTCACAGTAGCCTGTACGCCCGCGCCCTTGGCGCAAACCAATACGGTGCAAATTTCTGCCGCTGCGGGCGAGACCCAAAGCGCCAACAACACTGCCACGGCTGTGACCACGCCCACCTGCGTCAGCAGCAATTTGTCGGTGACCAAAGCCAATGGCGTCGCGAGCCTGGCCGCTGGCAGCACGACGAGCTACACCGTGACGTTTGTCAACAGCGGGCCATCGGCCGCCAATGGCACGGTGGTCAGTGACGCTACTTCCGCCGGCGTGGTCTGCAGCACCGTGACCTGCGTCTTGAACCAAGGCGGAGCTTCCTGCCCGGCAGGTCTGCCGCTGGGCGTGGGCGTGGCAGCGGCATCGACCACTTTCTTTGGCACGGGGACGGCCGTGGCCAGCTTGCCGGCCAACAGCACCGTCGCGTTCAGCATCAGTTGCAACATCACCGCCAGCGGACAATAGCGGGCATGCGCCCGCCTTTGCCCCCTGACGACGCCGCCCTGCCGGTTTCACCACTGCCGTCCGAAGCCACCCAGCCTGCCCCCATTGCCCGCAGCATTCGCAGTTACGTGCTGCGCGCCGGCCGCACCACGGTGGGCCAGGGCCGGGCATTGCATCAGCTCGGGCCGAGCCGGGTACTGCCTTATCAAAACCAGCCGCTGGACTTGCCTGCCGCATTCGGACGCGTAGCGCCCACTGTGCTGGAGATTGGGTTTGGCATGGGCGAGGCCACAGCCCATATCGCCGCGCTGCGGCCCGCAGAGAACTTTTTATGTTGTGAGGTGCACCCCCCCGGCGTGGGCGCGCTGCTGTTGCGCATGGAGGCGCAGGCGCTGAGTAACATCCGCATCGTCCAGCACGACGCGGCCGAGGTGTTGCTGCACATGCTCAGCGCGGGCAGCCTCAGCGGCATCCATATTTTTTTCCCCGACCCCTGGCACAAAACCCGCCACCACAAACGCCGCCTGATCCAGCCGCCGCTGGTGAGCTTGCTGGCGTCGCGGCTGGCACCCGGCGGCTACCTGCACTGTGCTACCGACTGGCAACCCTATGCCGAGCAAATGTTGGAAATCCTGGGCGCAGAAGTTGCTTTATGCAATTCAACTGCCGACTTTGCTGAACGTCCTGATTACCGGCCTTTGACCAAATTTGAGCAGCGCGGCTTGCGACTGGGCCATGGGGTGTGGGATGTGCTGTTCAGAAAACTCGCCGCGATACGGCCCTGAAACAACTATGACAATTTCGTGTCTGCCGATGCGTAAACCGAATACGCCGCTGGGGTAATTCCCCGGCGAGCGCAGATGTACCGCTTCTACACTGCAAGGCCCTGTTGGAAAGACCGCTATGAAACTATCGCGCAGAACCTTGATTGTGGGCACCAGCCTGGCGTGCCTGGGCACCCCGATGCACGCCCAAGGCAGCAAAAGCGGGCCACCGCGCAAGGTGGTGTTGGGCCAGTCGGCACCGCTGACCGGTGCCGCTGACCAGATTGGCCTGGCGTATGTGGCGGGAGCCAAACTGTTTTTTGACGCCTACAACGAGCGCTCCGGTGCCGCCTACGTGTTTGAGCAGCGCGTGCTCGACGACGCCTACAGCGCCGAAAAAGCGCAGGCGAACGCCCGCAAACTGGTGGTCGAAGGTGCCGATTTATTGTTCGGCTTCTTCGGCACCGACTGCTGCGACGGCGCCGCCCGCGTGGCGCGCGAACTCAACGCCATTTTGTTTGCGCCCTATGCTGCGTCCAACGCGCTGCGCAGCCCGGCGAACAACCATGTTTTTCACGTGCGCCCCGGCATGAACGACGAGGCCTTCCGCATGGTCAAGCAAGCCAACGCACTGGGCCAGGGCCGCATTGCCGTGCTGACCGAAGACGACGCCATGGGCCGCGAGGGCCTGGCGGCCGTGACTGCCGCCACCCGCGAGCTGGGCGTACCCAGCATCATCGGCTCGGCCGTGGTGCCCACCAGCTCTGACAAAGTCGACGCCGCCGTGGCCAGCCTGCTCAAACTGCAGCCGCAGGCCGTCATCCAAGCCAGCCTGTTCCAGACCTCGGCGGCCTTCACCCGCAAAATGCGCCGCGCTGGCTATGGCGGCTCTCTGATGAATTTCTCGGTGGTGGGGCTGGACCCGCTCTACACCGCCCTGGGCAAGGAAATCACCGGCGTGGTGGTGTCGCAGGTGGTGCCGTCGCCGACCCGCGTCGCGGTGCCCATCGTGAAGGACTACGTGACCCTGCTCGACAAGTCCGACCACCTGCCCACCTACGCCGGTCTGGAGGGTTTTATTGCGGCCAAAACCCTGGCCGAATCGGTGCGCCGCACAGGCCGGGCCTTTGACACCCCGGCTCTGCAAAAAACCATGCTGGCGCTGAATGACTACGACGTTGGCGGCCTGCGCATCAACCTGCGCGCCGGTCTGCGCGATGCCAACCGCACCGTGGATTTGGTGACGATCGCCGGGGACGGCAAAGTCTTGCGCTGACCCGCCGCATTGGCTTCGAAGCCAGAACCGGCAACGTCGAATCACGCGGTTTTGTCAAACCACCGAGCCCAGTTGCCGCACTGGATTGCTATCAAAAATAATAGCAATAACGGCAGTATTTACGCTGGCTACAAGCACTTTTTATTCAATTTTTCGGGGAAAAGGCGGTTTTTTAGGCCCCGCGGGCTGCCTCAAGGTCAACTCAAATCCGCTGTGCCACCCAGCCCGCCACCGACTCCAGCGCCAAGGCCAGCCCCGCCGCATCGCTGCCACCCGCCATGGCAAAGTCGGGCTTGCCGCCGCCCTTGCCGCCCACCTGGCTGGCGACAAAATTCACCAGTTCGCCCGCCTTGAGCCTGGCCACGGCATCGGGCGTGACGCCAGCGGCCAGTTGCACCTTGCCCGCATCGACCGAGGCCAGCACAATGACGGCGGTTTTCAGCTTGTCTTTGAGCTTTTGCATGGTCTCGCGCAGGCTTTGCACATCCGCGCCGTCCATGCGCGCCACCAGCACCTGCACGCCTTTGACGTTGACCGCTTGCGTTGCCAATTCATCGCCTTGGGCAGATGCCAGCTTGCCTTTGAGCGCGGCGATTTCTTTCTCCAGCGCCTTGACTTGGTCCAGCACGCCGCCAATGCGCTGCGGCAGCTCGGCCACTTGGGCTTTGAGCGCGCCAGCGGCTTCATTCACGGTAGATTCCAGCGACTGCACATAGGCCAATGCGTTGCTGCCAGTGACCGCCTCAACCCGCCGCACACCCGCCGCAATACCCGTCTCCGCCACGATTTTGAACAGGCCAATATCGCCCGTGCGGGCCACGTGCGTGCCGCCGCAAAGTTCTTTGCTGGAGCCAATGCTGAGCACGCGCACTTCGTCGCCATATTTTTCGCCAAACAGCATCATGGCGCCGGTTTTTTGCGCGGCTTCCATCGGCATTACG
Organism: Burkholderiaceae bacterium; assembly: GCA_046155225.1. Lineage (GTDB taxonomy): Bacteria > Pseudomonadota > Gammaproteobacteria > Burkholderiales > Burkholderiaceae_C > JAKFVA01. Next base: position 158 of record JBJXED010000097.1, on the reverse strand, counting down.
GCAGCGTCGGTGGCTTGGTTATGCAAAATTTCTTCGTTCACCAATTTTTCAATTGCGCGGATTTGATCGTCGGTCACCGGCTGGTTGTGCGCAAAGTCAAAGCGCGTGCGCTCGGCATTCACCAAGCTGCCTTTTTGCTGCACATGCGCGCCCAGCAC
>JBJXED010000096.1:0-5852 GCA_046155225.1 Burkholderiaceae bacterium | reverse complement strand
TCCAGTCCTTGGCGCGGTCAGCGCGCACGCCCTCTGAAGTGCTGCAAAAAATATCGGCCAAATCGCGCCGCACTTTGCGCTTGTCGGTCACGCGGGTCAAGCCGCCAGTGCCGGGCAGCACGCCCAGGAGGGGCACTTCAGGCAGGCTGACGGTGCTGGAGCGGTCGTCCACCATCACAATGCGGTCGCAGGCCAGTGCCAACTCGTAGCCGCCGCCAGCGCAGGCACCGGTCACGGCAGCCAATGATTTCAGACCATCGTGACGGGACGAGTCTTCCAGCCCATTTCGGGTTTCGTTGGTGAACTTGCAGAAGTTCACTTTCCACGCGTGAGTGGACAAACCCAGCATGTAGATATTCGCGCCCGAACACCAAATACGTTCTTTGCCGCTTTCAAACACCACCACCTTCACGCCCGGATGCTCAAAGCGGATGCGATTGATGGCATCGTGCAATTCAATGTCTACGCCCAGGTCGTAGCTGTTGAGCTTGAGCTTGTAGCCCGGCTTGATACCGCCGTCTTCATTGATGTCGAGTTTCAGGCGTGCCACGTCGCCATCGACATTCAGGCTCCAGTGCTGGTAGCGGCTGGGGTGCGTGGCAAAGCTGACCAGCTCGCGCTCTTGGCCGCCGAGTGAGCGTTTGAAGAGCAAGGGTTCGGCAGGTGCATTCATTTTTTGTCTCCGGTGGGCGGTAGAGGTGATGCAGGCGCGGCGGCAGTGGGTGCCGAAACCGCCACGGCGCGCTTCAAATCAGCCAGGCTTTGGCGGGCTGTGCGTGCTGCTGTATCGACTACAGCGTCAGCGCGGGCATACAGCGCCTCGCGGCTGGCCAGGATGCGGCGAATGTCTTCCATCGCCTCGGTCATGTGTTGCCCCGACACTGGATTCACGTCGGCCGACGTGAAAGGCCGCATATCGCCCTGCGCCACCACCCGCGCCAGGTGCTCTTCAGGGCTGGCTTTGAGCCAGACACAGTAAAAATAGCTTTGCAACAAGTCAAAGGTTTCGCGCTCGCTCACGATGCTGCCGCCGGTCGTCATGACCACGCCATCCTGGTAGGTGTCGGCAATGCGAAACAGTGCCTTGCGCTCATAACGGCGGTAGCCAGCCTGACCATGCAGCAGCAAGATTTCGTTCATGCTGGTGCCGGCTTCACGCTCGACTTCGCGGTCCAGCTCAATGAAAGGCACGCCGCGCTGCGCTGCCAGTTGCGCGCCCAGCGTGGACTTACCCGCGCCGCGCAGCCCAATCAACGCCACGCGATGCTCGCGGCCTTGCGCATTGCCCAGGCCAAAGGTGCCCGCGAGCATGCTGTAGGCTTGGTCGAGTTGGTTGTCGTCCAGACTGGCGAGCAAGCCTGCGGTGCGGGCCAGCAAAGGTCGCGGCGCATCTTGCAGCAAATCGATCATGGGGATGTTCAGTGCCAGCGCCACCGATTCAAGCGAATTGATCGACACATTGCCCCGGCCCGCTTCGACATCGGCCAAAAATCGCTCGGACAAGCCCGAATCCGCCGCCAGCGCCTTGCGTGTCATGCCGCGCCGGGCGCGCCAGGCACGTACGCGGGCACCCAACTCGGACAGCGTTGGTTTGGTGTCGGTATATTGCGAGGATTGCATGAGCACCATGTTGAAGACTTGTATTTTTCTATAATTGCAGTATAGTTCTTAAAACTTAGACGTCAAGCAGTTTATTGCATCTTTTCATTCTGCTGCCTATATCCCATTGGAGTTCCAAGCATGAAGCTGAAAATTTTGGTCGGCACTATGACGAGCACTGCACAATACGTCGCCCAATCGATTGAGATGGATTGCGCCGACATGGTGGATGAGATTGAAGTCCTGATGATGGACGACTTGGACATGGATGCGCTCACACCGACCGCCGCAGAAAATGCGTTATATCTCATTTGCACCTCCACCTATGGCTCCGGCGACGTGCCCGACAACGCCCGCGCCTTCTACACCGCCATGGACGAACAGCCTGCCGACCTCAGCCACATCCGCTACGGCGTCATTGCGCTGGGCGACCGCACCTACCTGCAAACTTTCTGCTTTGGCGGCAAGCATTTTGACGAACGCCTGCAAGGGCTGGGCGCGCAGCGGGTGGGCGAAATCTGGCAACACGACGCCTCCAGCGGCACCCTGCCCGAGACCGAAGGCACCGAGTGGTGCCGGGAGTGGCTGACGCAAGCGCTGGTCAGCGCCTGAAATAGCCTCCCAAACGGTTGAGCTGGCCAAAAGTCTCCAATTTAAGACAAAATCAAGCGCTAGCGAGCAACTACATTGCTGGGTTTGCTATGAAAATAAAAGCACTCGGGAGACCGTTTGATGACGTTTAGCCATGCCGACCACCGCACCAGCCCGCCGCAAATCGACATCCCGCGACAGTACAACGCAGCGCATGACTTGCTGGCGCGGCACACCGACCGCTCAAACAAAACCGCATTCATCGATGCCCAGACTGGCGAAACGCTGACGTTTGGCCAACTCGCTGAACGTTCACAGCGATTTGCCAATGCCTTGGTGGACCATGGGTTTACGCCCGAGAGCCGGGTCATGCTCTGCCTGCTCGACACCCCCGACTGGCCCGTGGCGTTTTTGGGCTGCATCCTGGCTGGCGTGGTGCCCGTTGCCGCCAACACCTTGCTTACCCCCAAAGACTTTGACTTCATGCTGCGCGACTCGCGCGCGCAAGGCTTGATCGTCTCGCAACCCTTGCTGGCGGCGTTTGACGGTTTGCTTGGCCAGAACGGCAAACTGAAGGCCGTCATCGTGGCCGGGGCAGTGCCCGGCGCGGGCGAAAGCACGAGCCCGACTGCGGCGGTGAAAACATACGGTTTTGAGGCCATGTGGCGAGCTGGTGATGCGGCGCAAAAAATTGCCGCCACCTGCGCCGACGACATCTGCTTTTGGCTCTACTCCAGCGGCTCGACCGGCACGCCCAAGGGCACCGTCCACCTGCACAGCCACATGATCCAGACGGCCGAGCTGTATGCCCGCCCGGTGTTTGGCATCAACGAATCCGATGTCGTTTTCTCCGCTGCCAAGCTGTTTTTCGCCTACGGCCTGGGCAACGGCCTGTCGTTTCCGCTGTGCGTGGGAGCGACCACCGTCTTGCTGTCCGAGCGGCCGACGCCAGCGGCTGTATTCAAAGTTTTGCAGCAGTACCAGCCCACCGTTTTCTACGGCGTGCCGACCCTGTTCGCCGCCCTGCTGGCCGACCCGGCGCGGCCTGCCAGGAATGCGCTGAATTTGCGCGTGTGCACCAGCGCTGGCGAGGCCCTGCCCGCCGAGATTGGCCGCCAATGGACGGCACATTTCGGCTGCGAGATTTTGGACGGCATTGGCTCGACCGAAATGCTGCACATTTTCCTGAGCAACCGCGCTGGCGCGGTGCGCTACGGCACCACCGGCCAACCCGTGCCCGGCTACAAAATCCGCTTGATTGCTGACGACGGGCGCGAATGCGGCGTCGGCGAGCTGGGCGAGCTGCAGGTCAGCGGGCCGAGCGCGGCCATCATGTACTGGAACAACCGCGAGAAAACCAAGCACACCTTTGCCGGCGAATGGACCCGCAGCGGCGACAAGTACACGGTCGACGCCGACGGCTACTACACCTATGGCGGGCGCAGCGACGACATGCTCAAGGTGGGCGGCATCTATGTCAGCCCGTTTGAAGTCGAGGCTTCGCTGATGACGCATCCGGCCATATTGGAAGCCGCTGTCGTAGGGGCCCAGGACGGCGACGGTCTCGTCAAACCCAAGGCCTATGTGGTGCTGAAAACGGGCCAAAGCGCCAGCGAGGACGACTTGAAATCGCATGTCAAAAGCCAGTTGGCACCCTACAAATACCCGCGCTGGATTGAATTTGTGACGGCCTTGCCCAAGACCGCCACCGGGAAAATTCAGCGCTTTAAGCTGCGCACATGACCGCTGCGCTAGGGTAAACAATAGCCAATCGCCCCAAAAACTGCGATAAAGTGCAGTTTTTGCACTGCTCTGACAAATCAACCCATCCCCCTAGGAAATCCCATGACCACTCGCCGTCTTGTTTTGTCCCGCAGCGCCGCCTTGCTAGGTGCTGCATCCAGCGGTCTGTTTCTGCCGGGCTTGGCGCGCGCGCAAGCCGGCAAAATTCGCGTCGGCCTGATGCTGCCCTACACCGGCACGTTTGCCCAGTTGGGCGTGGCGATCGAAAACGGCTTTCGCTTGGCACTGGCTGAGCAAGGCGGCAAGCTGGGCGGCCGTGAGGTTGAGTTTTTCAAGGTTGATGACGAGTCCAATCCGGCCAAAGGCATTGAAAACGCCAACACCCTGGTGCAGCGCGACAAGGTCGATGTGCTGGTGGGCACGGTGCACTCGGGCGTGCAGATGGGCATTCAAAAAGTCGCCCGCGACACGGGCGTGCTGAGCCTGATACCGAACGCGGGTGTGCACGCCGCCACCCGCAGTCTGTGCGCCCCCAACGTATTTCGCACCAGCTTCACCAACAGCCAGCCGACCCGCGCCCTGGGCAAGGTCATGGTCGACAAAGGCCACAAAAAGGCGGTGTGGATTACCTGGAAATACGCGGCGGGTGACGAAGCCTTTGAGGGCTTCAAGGAAAGCTACACCGCCGCTGGCGGTACTATTGTCAAAGAGCTCGGCCTGCCCTTCCCCAACGTCGAGTTCCAGGCGCTGCTGACCGAAATTGCCGCGATCAAACCCGACGCCGTGGCCTGCTTCTTCGCCGGTGGCGGCGCCGCCAAATTCATCCGCGATTACGCTGCAGCAGGCCTGAAAGACAAAATCCCCCTGTATGGCTCGGGCTTCTTGACCGAAGGCGTGCTGGCCGCCGCTGGCCCGGCTGCCGACGGTATTTTGACCACCATGCACTACAGCGACTCGCTCGACACGGCACGCAACAAGAATTTCCGCCTGGCCTATGCCAAAGAGTTCAAGCTGCAGCCTGACGTGTACGCGGTGCAGGGTTACGACACCGGCCTGCTGCTGGTGCAAGGGGCCAACGCCGTCAAAGGCGACCTGGCCAACAAGAAAGCCCTGTACGCCGCCATGGAGGGCGCGACCATAGACAGCCCGCGCGGCAAATGGAAGATGAGTCCGCAGCACAACCCGGTGCAGGACATCTATTTGCGCAAAGTCGAAGGCGGCGAAAACAAGGTCATTGGCATTGCGGCCAAAGCCCTCGCCGACAGCGGAGTGGGCTGCAAACTGGCTTGATAATGCGCTGCGAGCGCGGCGTCAGCGAAAACGGCGGACAGGTTCCGCCGTTTTTTTGCGCGCCGCCCAATGTCGCCTTATTTGCCCTACCCATCCACCCATTGATTCATGGACTTCGGCACCTTCCTGATCCAGCTGCTCAACAGCGTGCAGTACGGCTTGCTGCTGTTCATGCTGGCCGCCGGTTTGACGCTGATCTTCGGCATCATGGGTGTGGTGAATCTGGCGCACGGCAGTTTCTACATGCTGGGCGCGTATCTGGCCTGGTCGCTCTCGTCGCTGCTGGGCAGCTTGCTGCTGGCCATTGTGGTTGGCACGGTGCTGGCCGTGGCGTTTGGCCTGGCGCTGGAGTGGCTGCTGTTTCGCCATTTCTACCAGCGCGACCACCTGGACCAGGTGCTGCTGACCTTTGGCCTGATCTACATTTTTGAAGAACTGCGCTCGATGCTGTGGGGCGACGATGTGCACGGCGTGAACGTTCCCGAGCTGCTGTCGGCCTCGATTCCGCTGACGGAAAACCTGTCGTATCCGGTGTACCGCCTGTTCATGTCGGGCCTGTGCCTGCTGCTCGCGCTGGGCCTGTATTTGTTGATCTCCAAAACCCGGCTGGGCATGAAGATTCGCGCGGG
>JBJXED010000095.1:0-4528 GCA_046155225.1 Burkholderiaceae bacterium | reverse complement strand
TTCATGTTGTGCCTTTCTGGCTGTGCTTTTTTTGGCGCAGTGGCCCCGCTCAGCCTGGGAAATTTTCGGGGATTTTGGCTTTGCCGCGGGCCTCGGCCGAACTGATCATGTTGCGCTTGACGAGCTCGCTCAGGTTCTGGTCGAGCGTTTGCATGCCCACGCTGTTGCCGGTCTGGATGGCCGAGTACATCTGCGCCACTTTGGCCTCGCGGATCAGGTTGCGGATGGCGCTGGTGCCCAGCATGATCTCGTGCGCCGCGACCCGGCCCGAGCCATCCTTGGTCTTGCACAGCGTTTGCGAAATCACCGCCTGCAGCGACTCCGACAACATGGCGCGAATCATGTCTTTTTCTTCGGCGGGGAACACGTCAATGATGCGGTCAATGGTTTTGGCGGCGCTCGATGTGTGCAAGGTGCCGAACACCAAGTGGCCGGTTTCGGCTGCCGTCATGGCCAGGCGGATGGTCTCCAGGTCGCGCATCTCGCCGACCAGAATCGCATCAGGGTCTTCGCGCAGCGCCGACTTCAGTGCGGCGGCAAAGCTCAGGGTGTGCGGCCCGACCTCGCGCTGGTTGATCAGGCATTTTTTCGACTCATGGACAAACTCGATCGGGTCTTCCACCGTCAGGATGTGGCCATACTCGTTTTCATTCAGGTAGTTGACCATCGCTGCCAAGGTGGTGGATTTGCCTGAACCTGTCGGGCCGGTGACCAGTACCATGCCGCGCGGCTTCATCGACAAGTCGGCAAAAATCTTGGGCGCATTGAGCTGCTCCAGACTCAAGATTTTGGAAGGAATAGTCCGGAACACCGCGCCCGCGCCGCGGTTCTGGTTGAAGGCGTTGACGCGAAAGCGCGCCAGCCCTTCAATCTCGAAGGAGAAGTCAATCTCCAGAAACTCCTCGTAGTGTTTGCGCTGGCCGTCGTTCATGATGTCATACACCATGCCGTGCACCATCTTGTGGTCCAGCGGCTCGACGTTTATGCGGCGCACGTCGCCGTGCACGCGGATCATCGGCGGCAGATCGGCGGACAAATGCAAGTCGGAGGCTTTGTTTTTAACGCTGAAGGCCAAGAGCTGGGTAATGTCCACGGTTTCCTCGGGCGGTTAAATGCATATAAGCTAGGCTGACAAACATTATGACCATGATTAAAGGCAGGTTAAACGCCGTTCATACCCGCATTGCAGCGGCTTGCGCAGCCTGCGGCCGCAGCGCGGAGGCGGTGCGCCTGCTGGCGGTGTCAAAACGCTTCGGCCCGCAGGCGGTAGCCCAGGCCCTGGCCGCAGGGCAATGGGCTTTTGGTGAAAACTATGTGCAAGAAGGCGTCGAAAAAATTGTCTTGTTGCAGCAGACCGCGTACGCCCCGCCCGCGCTGCGGCCACCCGAGTGGCATTTGATCGGGCCGCTGCAAAGCAACAAAAGCCGTCTGGTCGCGGCGCATTTCGATTGGGTACAGACGCTGGACAGCCTCAAACTCGCGCAGCGGCTGAACGACCAACGCCCGCCAGAGCTGCCGCCACTGCAGGTCTGCATTCAGGTCAACAGCGATGGCGACGCTGCCAAATCGGGTGTGCCTGCGGCTGCCGTGGTGGACTTCGCACTGGCTTTGGCGCAGCAGCCGTTGCCGCGCCTGCAACTGCGCGGGCTGATGGCCATTGGCGCGGCGCAACCCACTTACGCGGCCCAGTTGGCCCAGCACCGGGTCACGCGGGCTTTGTTTGACGCGGTCGCAGCCCATGGCCTGCCGGGACTAGCCCAGTGGAACACCTTGTCGATGGGCATGAGCGACGACCTGGAAGCCGCCATTGCGGCTGGCAGCACGCTGGTGCGGGTCGGTACCGCCGTCTTTGGCGCGCGGCCCGCGTGAAATAGTGCCTTCTGGTGGTCCCCCTCAGGTCGAGATTTACGCTGGATTGACTGTTCGTTTACCTGGCCGCCATTCAAGCCGCCAGCCGTCCCCGCAGAATTTGCAGCATCCAAGGAGTCTCTATGAAGCTGCTGTCTCAAATCATGGTTATCGGTCTGTCGGGTGTGTTGTCGGCGTGCGGCGGTGGGGGCGCGGCCCCTGCGCCGGTGGTGAGCCTGGCGATCACCAGCTTTACCGCAACGCCGTCCAATGCCCAGCTGGGCCAAACCGTCACGCTGGCTTGGCAAGTCACCGGCGCCAGCGCACTGGCGGTCGACCAGGGTGTGGGCGCGGTGACGGGTAGCTCGGTGGTGGTCACGCCGGGGCTGGGCGGCACCACCTACGAACTGCTGGCCACGGGCGGCGGCGCCAGCGTCAGCCGCAGCACCGAGGTGAATGTGCAAGCGGTGGCCGCAGCGCCAGTGATCAACCGCTTCAGCGCCAGCGCCTTGTCCATCACTGCGGGCGATGCGGTCACGCTCAGCTTTGAGGTGACGGGGGCCACCAGCTTGTCCATCACGCCGGGCGTTGGCCCGGTGACCGGCACCAGCGTGCGCGTCACGCCCACGGCGAACACGGTCTACAGCCTGAGCGCCGTCAACGCCGCCGGCGCTGCAGAAAGCAGCCTGGCGGTGAATGTCAGCGGTGTCGCCAGCGGCATCACCGAGCAGCAGTTTGCACCCAGCGTGACCGCCAACGCAGGAGCCATCTCCGACACGTTTGGCAACCACGTGGCCACTGTGCCGAGCGGCACGCGGGTGGGCCGTTTGTTCGTGCACCTGCCGGGCAGCGGCGGCCGGCCGACCAATTCATTGCTGGTGGTGCGCGACGCCGCCAACCAGGGCTTGCACGCGATTGGGCTGGCCTACCCGAACATCCCCACCGTGGACAGCTTGTGCACCAGCAGCAGTGACGCGGCGTGCTACGAAAGCGTCCGGCTGGAGATCATTGACGGCACCGACCGCACGCCGCTGACCAGCGTCAACCGCAACAACTCGATTGAAAACCGGCTGATCGCCGCGCTGACGTACCTGGCCGCGCAATCCCCCGGCCAGGGCTGGGAGCAGTACCTGGCGGGCGGCGCGGTGCAGTGGGGCAGCGTCATTGTTTCGGGCCATTCGCAGGGCGGCGGCCATGCTGCGCTGATGGCGCGGGACCGTGTGCTGGCGCGGGTGTGCATGTTTGGTGCCCCCAAGGACTACAGCACTTTCTTCAATGCCCCGGCCGCCTGGCAAAACCAGCCGCACGTCACGCCAACCGAGCGCTACTGGGGCTTTAACCACCAGCAGGACAGCCAGGTCACCACGCTGCGCAACTGGGCCGCGCTGGGTTTGAACGCCCTGGGCGCACCGGTCAATGTGGACACCAGCGCACCGCCGTACGCCAACTCGCGCCAACTCACCACCAACGCGGTGCCCGCTCAATCGGGTCAGTTCCACGGCTCGGTGGTGGTGGACCGCAGCACACCATTGGCAGCCAATGGTTCGCCGCTGTTTTTGCCGGTGTGGCGGCAGATGTGCTTCCAGTAGGCTCTGGCAGGGTGTTTGAGGTCATTTTTATAATGGAATAGACCTGTAGCCAGCGTATTGTTTGCAGATACAGCTATTATTTATGTAGCAATTTTGATGCGACACAGTGGCTGCTGGCAGCCGTCAAAAGTCTTGCATCAGGCGCGCCACGCAGGAAAAGGTGACGAAAGCGCTGGCGGTGGAAAACAAAATAATGCGGGCAATGCGCCCTGTGTCGGCACCGAATTTCTCGGCCAGCAAGGACACGTTGCTGGCACTCGGCAAGGCGGCCAGCAACACCAGCACCGTGACCGTGAAATTGTCCAGCGCCAGCCCTAGCTGCTGGGCACCGAGGGCGACAACAAAAACCAGCGCCGGGTGGAGCAGCAATTTGAGCAAGGCCACCGGCACATAGTCGACCCAGCGGTGCGGCGCGCTGACAGCGTCGCTATCGCTGCGCGCACGCGCCAGCACCGCACCAATGGTGAACAAGGCCACAGGCGACGCCGCATCGGCGAGCAAGGCCACAGTTTTGAACAGCGGCGCGGGCAGCGCCCAGCCGCTGGCTGAAGTCAAACCGCCCAGCACGATGGCCCAAGGCATGGGGTTGGACAACACGCCGCGTAGGGCGTTGCGCGCGGCGACGCCGGCGCTGTCTGTGCCGGTGCTGTCCAGCCGCGACAGCGCAATGCACAGCGACGAGGTGACCAGCAAGTCGGTCGCGATGGTCACGATCACCGGCCCCGCCGCTTGCGCGCCCAGCAGCGCCACCAACAGCGGCACGCCCATGAAGCCGGTGTTGGGGAAAGCCGCCACCAGTGCGCCAAAGGCGGCGTTGTTCCAATTCATGCTGCCGCGACGCGTCAAGGCCACGGCCGCGCCCACCATCACCAGTGCGCAGAAAAGGTAGATGCCAAGTACCGGCGCATTGAGCAATTGGTGAATCGGCGTGCTGGCACCGAAGCGGTAGAGCAGGCACGGCAGCGCAAAGTACAAGACAAAGGTGTTGAGCCCAGGAATAGCCGCCTGCGGCAGCACGCCGCGCCGGGTCGCGACATAGCCGCACAGAACGAGCGCGAAGAAAGGGAAAGTGATCTGCAAAATGGCCAGCA
>JBJXED010000094.1:0-44761 GCA_046155225.1 Burkholderiaceae bacterium | reverse complement strand
TCCGAGCGCCGCGTCATGAGCACTTCCAAACCCTGCGGCGCCTCGCGCAGCAGCAGCATGGTGGCGGCGGCGCGGGGCGGGGCGGCGTGATGCGGGGGGTAGAGCTGCTGAGACGGGCGGGGCATGGCTTTATTGTGCAGTAGCAACTGGCGTGCCCAGGCATGTGAGCAAGGCCAGGCTGCTGGAGTGCCGGGACAGGGCAACCGATAATCCCGCCATGCGCATTCACATCACCAAAATGCAGGGGGCGGGCAACGACTTCGTGGTGCTAGACGAAACGCGCGGCCTGCTGGGCTTGACGCCCGCGCAATACCGTTTTTTGGCCGACCGCCATTTCGGTGTGGGCGCGGACCAGATCCTGTCGGTGCGCGCCAGCCCGAAGCCCGGCGTCGATTTTGAATACGTCATCCACAACGCCGATGGCGGCGAGGTGGAGCAGTGCGGCAACGGCGCCCGTTGCTTTATGCGCTACGTGAACGAGCGCGGCCTGAGCGCCAAAACCCGGCTGCGGGTGCAGACCCTGGCCGGTGTGATCGAGCCGCAGCTGCTGCCCAGCGGGGAAGTCACGGTGGACATGGGCGCGCCAGTGTTTGCGCCGGACCGCGTGCCGTTTGAAACGGCCTATTTAACGCCCAAAACCCAGGATTTATGGCAAATGTGGCCGCTAGCCATAGAAAATACTGCCTTTAGCGCTACGGTATTTGTAGCTGTTTTGTCGATGGGCAACCCGCATGCGGTGCAGCGCGTGGACGATGCGGCAACCGCTCCCGTGGCCTGGCAAGGCCCGCTGATCGAGCACCACAGTGCTTTTCCGCAACGCGTCAATGCCGGCTTCATGCAAGTCATTGGCCGCAGCGAGATTGTGCTGCGGGTGCATGAGCGCGGCGCGGGCGAGACACTGGCCTGCGGCACCGGGGCCTGCGCGGCCGTGGTGGCGGGCATTCGCCTGGGCTGGCTCGACGCCCGCGTGCGGGTGCGCACCCGCGGCGGCGACTTGACGATTGCCTGGGACGGCACGGGTCCGGTGTTCTTGACAGGCCCCGCGCAGACCGTGTTTGACGCCGAGATTGACATTCCCTCCCTGACCTAAAGTACCGCCATGAGCACTATCCAGCCGCTGACCGAAGACGACATTGCCCATTACTTGTCGCTGCACCCTGATTTTTTTGACCGCCATGCCCCGCTGCTGGCGCAGGTGCGCTTGGCCAGTCCGCACGGCACGCGCGCTGTCAGCCTGCAAGAGCGCCAGGCCGAGATGCTGCGCGACAAAATCAAGGGCCTGGAGCAGCGCATCATGGAGATGATTCGCCACGGCAATGACAACACCGTCATCACCGACAAGTTGCAGCGCTGGACGCGCGAATTGCTGCTCACACAGCACGCCGCGCAGTTGCCTGCGGTGGTGGTGGATGAGCTGCAAAAACACTTCCTGGTGCCGCAAATCGCCATCAAGGTCTGGGGCGTCAACGGCTTGTTTTCCGAATATGACTTTGCCACCGGCGTGACTGAAGAAGTGAAAACCCTGGCGCATTCGCTGGCCCAGCCTTACTGCGGCACGCCGCAGGGCTTGCCAGCGGTGCAGGCCGCCACCGCCTGGGTGGGCGATGCGCCGCAGGCGGCGTCGGTCGCGCTGATTGCCCTGCGTGCGGGCATCGCGCCCGAAGCGTTTGGCCTCTTGGTGCTGGCCTCGCCCGATGCGCAGCGCTTTGCCAGCGGCATGGGTACTGATTTTCTCGAGCGTATCGGCCTGCTCGCCAGCGCCGCTTTGTCGCGGCTGCGCCCGCATGAGCCAGCCGGGGAAGAATGAGCGTTGCAGATGCCGCCGCTGCGGCGCTGCCTGCGCCAGCAGCGGCGTTGCCCGCCTTGATGCAGCGCTATTTGGCGCACTGCCAGGTTGAAAAACGTCTCGCTGACCGCACGCTGGCGCTCTACGCGCTCGATTTGCAAAAGCTCACGCAGTTTGCCCAGGCGCTGGGAGTTGACACGCTGCAGCTCAGCCACGGCCATTTGCGCCGCTTTGTCGCGCAAATGCACAGCGGCGGGCGCAGCGGCCGCGGTATTGCGCTGATTTTGTCGGGCTGGCGCGGCTACTACACCTGGCTCGGCCGCGAAGGCCTGGTGCCCAGCAACCCGGCGCAAGACCTGCGCGCGCCCAAATCGCCCAAGCCGCTGCCCAAGGCCCTCGGCGTTGACGAAGCCATGCGCCTGGCCGACCACCACACGCCGCCGCGCACCAACGCCACTGCCGCGCAAGCCGCGCTGGCGCAGTGGCTGGACTGGCGCGACGCCGCTGTGGTTGAACTGCTGTATGGCTGCGGTCTGCGCATCGCCGAGCTGGTGGGCCTGGACCGGGTTGCCAGCGCCAGTGCGCGCGGCTGGATTGAGCTGGACGCTGGCCAGGCCACGGGCCAGGCGCATGTGCTGGGCAAAGGCGGCAAGCGCCGCAGCGTGCCCTTGGGGGCGATGGCGGCACAAGCCCTGCGCCAGTGGCTGGCGCTGCGCGGCGCGCAGTTGCCCGCGCACGCGGCAGAGCAGCCGGCCTTGTTTGTCGGCAAAAACGGCACCCGGCTCAAGGCGCCGTCGATCGCGCAGCGGCTCAAGGCGCGCAGCCTGCAAGCCGGGCTGGCCGCGCCGGTGCACCCGCACATGCTGCGCCACTCCTTTGCCAGCCATGTGCTGCAGTCCAGCGGCGATTTGCGCGCGGTGCAGGAGCTGCTGGGCCACGCCAGTATTGGCACCACGCAGGTCTATACCCGGCTGGATTTCCAGCACCTGGCCCAGGCTTATGACGCCGCGCACCCGCGGGCGCACAAAAAGCCCGCGCCATGAAAACCCTGCGGCTGTTGCCGGGCAAAGAGCGCTCGCTGCTGCGCCGCCATCCGTGGGTGTTCAGCGGTGCCATCGCGCGGGGCGGTGGTGACGCGGGCGAGACGGTGCGGATCGAGTCGCACGAGGGCGCTTTTTTGGCCTGGGCGGCGTTCAGCCCGAACTCCAAAATCCGCGCCAGGGTCTGGAGTTTTGATGAGGCGCAGCGCATAGACGCTCCGTTTTTTATAGCTACAGTGGCAAATTCTGTATTGGCTAGAGCCCGGTTTGATATAAAAAGTGATGGTTTTCGCCTGGTACATGGCGAATCCGACGGCCTGCCCGGCCTGGTGGTGGACCGCTATGGCACGAGCCTGGTGGCGCAATTTGCCAGCGCCGGGGTCGAGCGCTGGAAGCCAGTACTCAGCGCCGCGTTGCTGCAAACCACGGGGTGCAGCCGCCTTTACGAGCGCTCTGACACCAGTGCCCGCGCGCTCGAAGCCCTGCCGCCAGCCACAGGCTGGTTGCACGGGGGTGGCACCGATGCCGACTGTGAGTTGACCCTGCAAGAGCACGGCTGGCGGCTGGGCCTCGACATCGCCACCGGCCACAAAACCGGTTTCTACCTGGACCAGCGGGACAGCCGCAAATGCTTTGCCGATACCGTCGCCCGGCTCGGCCTGACGCGCGTGCTCAACTGCTTTTGCTATACCGGCGGCTTTACGGTGGCGGCTTTGTGCGGGCTGCGTGATGCGGGGCTGCTGGCGGCGGCAGGCGGCAATGCAGCGTCAGCGCATGTCACTTCGGTGGATTCGTCGCTGCCGGCGCTGGAGCGCGGCCGGGCCAATGTGGCGCTGAATGGTTTCGATCCGGCGCTGACCACCTGGCTGGACGCCGATGTCAACGCCAGCCTGCGCGAGTTTGCGGCGCAGGGCCGCCAGTTTGACGCCATCGTGCTCGATCCGCCCAAGTTTGCCGCCAGCACTGCGCAGGTGGACCGCGCCGCCCGCGCCTACAAAGACATCAACCGGCTGGCCCTGGGTTTGCTCGCACCGGGTGGGGTCTTGTTCACCTATTCGTGCTCCGGCGCCATCAGCGCCGAGCTGTTTCACAAGATCGTCGCCTCGGCCGGCGCCGACGCGGGGGTGGACGGCTTCATCACCGCGCGTCTGGGCAGCGCACCCGACCATCCCATGACGCTGAATTTCCCCGAGGGCGAGTATTTGAAAGGCCTGGTGGTGATGCGAAAAACGGCCTGAAAAACTTGCAATTGCCCAGTACACTCCCCACCTGCGAATTTTCCCGCCATCCGAACGGAGCGCCTGCATGTCCTTGATCCCCGCCACCATCCTCACCGGCTACCTGGGTTCGGGCAAAACCACCTTGCTCAAGCGCGTGCTGTCGGAAGCGCACGGCCAGAAAATCGCCGTGATTGAAAACGAGTTTGGCGAGGAAAACATCGACAGCGACATTTTGTTTTCCGATGCCAATGAGCAAATCATCCAGATGAGCAACGGCTGCATTTGCTGCACCATCCGCGAAGACCTGCGCAGCACACTGACCGACCTGGCAGAGAAAAAACGCAAGGGCGAACTGGTGTTTGACCGTGTCGTCATCGAGACCACCGGCTTGGCCGACCCTGGCCCGGTGGCGCAAACTTTTTTCATGGACGACGTGATCGCCGAGTCCTATTTGCTGGACTCGATCCTGACCTTGGTTGACGCCAAGCACGCCGGCCAGCAACTCAGCGACCGTCAGGAAGCCCGCCGTCAGGTCGGCTTTGCCGATCAAATTTTCATCAGCAAGACCGACCTGGTCAGCCCGACCGAAACCGACGCGCTGATGCACCGACTCAAACACATGAATCCGCGCGCGCCGCAGAAAGCGGTGCATTTTGGCGCGGTGGCGCTGTCGGAAGTGTTTGATCTGCGCGGCTTCAACTTGAACGCCAAGCTCGATATTGATCCGGATTTCCTGAAAGAGGACGCACATGCGGGCCACAGCCATGAAGGGCATGACCATCCGCCGGGCGAGCATTGCGACCACCCGTCGCATGCGCATGAGCACCACGGCCACCACCACGACGACGATGTAAAAAGCTTCGTGTTCCGCGCCCAGCGCGCGCTGGACCCGGCCAAGCTGGAAGATTTCCTGGGTGCCATCGTCAACATTTACGGCCCGCGCATGCTCCGCTACAAAGGCGTCTTGAACATGCAGGGCACTGACCGCAAAGTGATTTTCCAGGGCGTGCACCAACTCATGGGCAGCGACCTCGGCCCCGCCTGGGCCGAGGGCGAGCCGCGCTACAGCAAGATGGTCTTTATCGGTATTGACCTGCCGCAAGATATTTTGCTGCAGGGGCTGGAGCAATGCCTGTTGCCCGAACAAGCCTGAGCGGCACCCCCAACTATGTTTACCTCCATGTTGCATTTGATGGGACTGGCGTTTGCCAAGCCCGCCGCGCCCGTTGCTGCCCTGTCGCCCAGTGCCGACTCCGGCAAAACCCTTGTCCAGAGCACTCAGGGTATAAAGCAAGTCGAAGCAAGAGCCAAGCCCGCTGTTCGGGTGCCACCCGCCAGTGTTCAGGCCAGCCCCAGCGGGCCTGCTATGACGGCCAAGACGGCCAGCGAAATGATCATTTCCGCGAGAGGACAGCCCGTGAAAGCAGCAGTGAAAACAACAAAGCCTGCCAGCAAAGGCAAACCCTTGCCCGGCAAGCCTGTGCCAGCCTCGCAGGCCAAAGGCGTGCAAAAGGCCAACGGCGTGCAAAAGGCCAACGGCGTGCAAAAGGCAGCGGTCAAACCCAAAAAAGCGGCTGCGCCCCTGCCTGTCAAGAGTGCCAAGAGCGCAGCTAAACCTGCCCCTGCCGCAGCCAAGAAACCAAACACCGCACCGGTGAAAAAAACGTCTGCAGCGCCTGTGAAAAAAGCCGTAAAACCGGTGGTTTTGGCTTCTGTGAAAGCGGCTGTGCCAGCGAAAGCGCTTAGCCAAGCGTCAGCGGCTGCGGCACCCAAAGTGGCCAAGAAGCCTGCTCCTGCCAGTGCTACGCGCAGCGCAGCGCCGCTGGCCGCAGCCGCCGTGCAGCCGCCATCCAACCTCCCCCCTAAACTGAAAACAGGCACCCCATTGGTCAACGCATCTTCTTCTGCAGCAACAGTCAAGCCAGCGGCCCCTCAGGCCGCCGCGCCCACCAAAGCCCGCTCGGCACGTGCCGCTTCGATCACCGTCCCGTCAATGGCGCAAACCGTGGCCTCCACAGCCGCCAAATCGAGCTACACCCAACTTCCCGCGCCCATGGTGCTGGTACCCATCCTGCAGGCCAGCCCGGTGAAAGACCCCAAACTGGTGAACAACTGGAAGACCAAGACGGCCGACCAGTTGAGCGACGAAGAGGTGTTGGCCATGCCCGATGCCCAGTACATGAGCGATTTGCAGATGGCCTTTTTCCGGCTGAAGCTGCAGCAGCTCAAGCAGGAAATTCTCAACAGTGCTGGCGAAACCACCGAGCACCTGCGCGAGGAGACCGTGATCGTGCCGGACCCGGCAGACCGCGCCACGATCGAAGAAGAGCACGCGCTTGAATTGCGCACCCGCGACCGCGAGCGCAAATTGCTCAAAAAGATTGAGCAGTCGATCACCCGGATTGATGCGGGTGACTACGGTTATTGCGACGAAACCGGCGAGGCCATCGGTGTGGGGCGTTTGATGGCCCGCCCGACAGCGACCTTGTCCCTTGAGGCGCAGCAACGGCGCGAGTTGCGGCAGAAGATGTTTGGTGATTGATGTTGCCCCCACGGTCATTCACTTCGTGTAATTCCCTGCCCCCCGAGGGGGCCGCTATTTCCCTTGGTGCGGCCCGGCGGGAAATGTTGCCCCCAGGCTTGTTCGCTGCGCGTAACTCGCCGGTTTTGGCGACCTCTTAACTTCACGCGAGCACCCTCACCATGGCCAAGGAAGACGGCGGCGGATTGCTCTCCAGGATGGTCAAGCTGGTGCGCAGCCCTGGGGCCAATTGGTCGCAGGAGGACGCCAAGGACTCAGGGCAGGAGAGCTTGCTCAACAAGCAAATGCTCAAGGAGATGATCGAGCGCAAAAAGCGCAACGATTTTGTCCGCAAACGTGAATTTGACATGCTGCGCAAACTGCGCCGCAATGAGGCCATGGCCGGGCAGGACCTTAGCGCGCGGCCGTCCTTTTTCCAGAGCAGCTTGCCGTCCAAGCCCGACGACCGCGCCGTCACGCTGAAGAAAATTGATGAGATTGAAGCGCAAATGTCGATGCAGTGGTGGAAGACCAAGCACGGTGATTCGTCGGTGCAGCCGCAGTCGTTTCAAGCCTCGACGCCGTCCGCCTCAAGCCCGCCCAGGACGGCGAGCCCGCCTGCGCCTGCGAGTCGTTCGGCAGCCCCCGCAATGGTGCCCGCACGGCCTGTGCAGCCTCGCTCTGTGGCCGTTTCTGCCGCTCAAAGCCCTTCTGCTGCGCCGGGCAGGCCGGATTTGCCGCCTTTGAAATTCGAAACTACCGAGCCAGACCAAATCAGCAGTGCCACCGAGAACCTGCCCACCACGCCAATGGCGCTCGCCCCCGCGCCGCCAGCCAAACCGAGCCGCACACCCGTACCCTCCAAGCCCGGCGCTTCCAAACCCATGATGGGCAGTCTGGCGGCAAGCTATGAGGGCGGCACGACGGGGTTCTCGGCTTCCAAGCTGTTTGCTATTGAAGTCGATGAGACCGTGCACGACCCCGAGCTTGAAGAGGCCGCGATCCGGTTTGCCAATGGCGATGACGCCAGCGTGGAGATGGGTCTGCTTGAAGTTCTCAGCCCCAAAGGCTCGCGTGCCAACCACCTGGAAACCTGGATGGCGCTGTTTGACTTCTACCGTGCCACAGGCGCACAGAGTCAGTTTGAAAGTGCCGCGATTGACTTTGCGGGCCGTTTTGACCGCTCGGCACCGATGTGGTTTTCCCTGCCCGATGCCGTGGTGCAAATTGCACCGGCACCGGCAACGAATGCACCGCAGCAATCGGCTGATTGGAACTGCCCATCGACGATAGGGATTCAGTCGCTGGCAGTGCTGAACGCGGCGATTGCCCGGGTGACCGGGCCAGTCAAGCTCAACTGGGGCAAGCTGGTTTCGGTCGAGGATGCCGCGCTCGAGCCTTTGAGCAAAATCTTTTCAGCCTGGAGCAAGCAGCCGATTCAGTTGCGCTTTATCGGGGTGGAGAATCTCGAGCGCATTTTGAGTTCTGCTACCCCTTCGGGCGATACGGCTGTGAATCCCCAGTGGTGGCATTTGCGCCTTGAGGCCTTGCGGGTAATGCACCGGCCCGACGAATTTGAACTGGTCGCACTTGACTATTGCGTGACTTATGAAGTCTCGCCGCCCTCGTGGGATGGCGCTCGCTGCGAATACAAACCGCTCGACTCGCATGGCGGCTATGTCCCGGGCCACACGATCATTGGCAATGCCCAGCACGATTCGAACAATTCGTCGTTGGGCTCTGATTCCTTGTCGGCTGATGGTGACTCACAGATGGCCAATGTATCGACCGTCGAGCTATCAGGCCAAATTTTGGGCGACGCTGCCGAGGTGCTCAAGTCGCTGGAGGACAAATTGCTCGGTGCAGACATCATGGTGATTTCCTGTGCCCGTTTGATCCGGGTTGATTTTTCCGCCGTGGGCAGCTTGCTGAACTGGGTCAGCGCGCGGCAGGCCGAAGGCAGGCAAGTGCAATTCAATAACGTCAACCGCTTGGTGGCGGCGTTTTTCAAAGTCATTGGCATCAACGAGCATGCCAAAGTGATTGCCCGCAGCGATTGATCTGCGGCGCAGGGGTTACCCGTTCGTCGGCCAAATGGCGAGGAGGCCCCAGCAAGCCTCTTCTCATGTAGCACTTATAAAAGCTATTCTAAGTGCTTCATTTAGAACAAGTTTCCTCTGTTTTCTTCTCTACAAGTCACGCCTAAGTTGTTGATTACATTGCAATAATTTGTTGCAACTCTCTTTTGCTGCGCCTTCTTTTCCTGTACAGTGCAAAAAAGTGCAATTAAGTGGTGAAAAGTGTCATCACTGGGCTTTTTTGATCTGGAAAAAGGCAAAACCGTGTTTCAAGGCGCTTCGTCATTGAGTTTGGATGCGAAGGGTCGGCTGTCTGTGCCGACCCGGCACCGTGACGCCTTGGCAGCTACCGAATTGACGGCTTTGACGGTGACCAAGCATCCGCACGGCTGTTTGATGGTTTTCCCCCGGTCCGAGTGGGAGAAGTTTCGCAGCCGCATTGCGGCCTTGCCCATGGAGGCGCAGTGGTGGAAGCGGATTTTTTTGGGTAATGCCATGGATGTGGACATGGACGCTACCGGCCGAGTGCTGATTTCCCCGGAACTGCGCGCCGGCGCCGGCATCTCGCGTGAGACCGTGTTGCTGGGCATGGGCAATTACCTGGAGTTGTGGGACAAAGCGACTTACGAGGCCAACGAGGCCAAGGCGATGCAGGGTGACATGCCCGATGTCTTCAAGGACTTTTCTTTTTGAAAGCCGGTGGTGGAAGCCCCATGGACCCACACCACCGTCTTGTTAAGCGAAGCAGTCGAGGCACTGCTGACCGATCAAGCCGGCACTTACGTCGATGCCACTTTTGGCCGCGGTGGGCATGCGCGCCGGTTGCTGTCGCAATTGGCCCCCGAAGGCCGCCTGATCGCGTTCGACAAGGATGTCGACGCTGTGGCAGCAGCGCAGGCAATTTGCGACCCGCGCTTTTCCATCCGGCACCAGGGTTTTTCGCATGTGGGCGACTTGCCTGCGGCGAGCGCGGCCGGGATATTGATGGACCTGGGCGTGAGTTCGCCGCAAATCGACAACCCGCAGCGCGGTTTTTCGTTTCGTTTCGACGCGCCGCTGGACATGCGCATGGACACCACGCGCGGCCTCACCGTGGCGCAGTGGCTGGCTACAGCAGAACAAACGCAGATTGCGGAGGTGATACGTGACTATGGTGAAGAACGGTTTGCTGGCGCCATTGCAAAGGCGCTTGTCGCGCGCCGACAAGAACGGGGCCCTGTTGCGACCACCGCTGAGCTGGCCAGTATCGTGGCTGGCGCGGTCAAAACCCGCGAGCCGGGCCAGAACCCTGCAACGCGCACATTTCAGGCTTTTCGGATTTTCATCAACGCCGAGCTTGAAGAGTTGCAACAAGCGCTAGAGGCCAGCTTGAACATCCTCAAACCTCAAGGCAAGCTGGTCGTGATCAGCTTTCACTCGCTGGAAGACCGCATCGTCAAACAATTCATCGCCAAGCACAGCCGCGAGACGGTGGACCGACGCGCGCCCGACTGGATGCTGGGGAGCGCGGTGCCAATGAAGCTGCAAAGCCTGGGGCGCTCACGCGCCAGTGTGCTGGAAGTGGCGGCCAATCCGCGCGCGCGCAGTGCCGTCATGCGCGTCGCGCAAAGAACGCAGGTGCCTGCATGACGCGGCTGAATGGCGCGCTGCTGCTCGCCATCATTGCGAGTGCGCTGTTTCTGGTGCGCAACCAGTATGAGTCGCGCCGCCTGTTCGTCGAACTTGAAAAGGCCCGCGCTCAAAGCCGGGAGCTGGAGGTTGATCTCGAGCGCCTGCAAGTGCAGCGCCAGGCACAGGCCACGCCGCTGCGGGTCGAGCGGCTGGCCAAGGACAAGCTGCAAATGCGCAGCATCACGCCCGGTATCAGCCAGTACGTGAGCCTGCCCAAGGTCCCGCAGGCTGTGGAGCCCAGGCCATGAGCCGCAGTGTGCGCTACACCCACAGCCCGTTGCTGGCCAGCCCCACACCAGTGTGGCGCAGCAAGCTGATCGTCGCTGCCATTGCACTGGGCTTTGCTGCGCTGGCGGCGCGTGCCGCTTACGTTCAAGTGGTGGGCAATGCCTTCTTCCAGCGCCAGGGTGAAGTGCGTTTTGCCCGCACCCTCGAATTGCCCGCCAACCGGGGCCGCATCCTCGACCGCAACGGTTTGATCCTGGCGTCCAGCGTGCAAGCCGCCAGCGTCTGGGCCATCCCTGAGGACGTGGACGCGGCGCCAGCGCAGTTGCAGGCCCTGGCCAAGCTGCTGGAGCTGCCACGCGCGGAGTTGGAAAAGAAATTGCAAGGTGTCGACAAAACTTTTGTCTGGCTGAGGCGCCAGCTGGACCATGCCGTAGCCGAAAAAGTCATGGCGCTGGGCATCAAAGGTATTTATTCGCGCAAGGAGTACAAGCGCCAATACCCCGAGGGCGAGGCCGCCGCTCATGTGGTGGGCTTTACTAACGTGGAAGACGCGGGCCAAGAGGGCATGGAACTGGCTTTTAACCAGCGCCTGAGTGGTCGCGCCGGTTCACGCCGGGTCATCAAGGACCGTTTGGGCCGCGGGGTTGAGGATGTGGGCGAGCAAGTGCCGCCAGTCGATGGCGCCGATTTGACGCTTAGCATTGACAGCAAAATCCAGTTTTTTGCCTACCAGAAGTTGCGCGACGCGGTGCTGGAAAACAAGGCCAAGGCAGGCAGCGTGGTGGTGCTTGATGTGCAGACGGGCGAAGTGCTCGCACTGGCCAACTACCCCAGCTACACACCCGATAACCGGCAAAATTTGAGCGGTGCGCAGTTGCGTAACCGCGCCCTGACCGACAGCTTTGAGCCGGGCTCGACAATGAAGCCGCTGGTCATCGGTCTTGCACTGGAAAAAGGCCTGGTCCGGCCCGAAACCATGCTGCAAACCGCCCCAGGCCGCATGCATATTGGCGGTGCCACCATCAGCGATGCGCACCCGCACGGCTTGCTGAGCGTCAGCGAGATCATCCAGAAATCGAGCAATGTAGGCACTGTGAAGCTGGCGATGCAAATGCAACCCAGCGAGATGTGGGAAATGTTCAGCCTGGTCGGGTTTGGCCAGAAGCCGCAGTTGCCTTTCCCCGGTGCGGTCAGCGGCCGGCTGCGCGCGCACAAAACCTGGCGGCCGATTGAGCAAGCCACCATGAGCTATGGCTATGGCCTGTCCAGCAGCCTGTTCCAGTTGGCACGTGCCTACACCGTGTTTGCGCATGATGGCGCGCTGCTGCCGGTGAGTTTGCTGAAGTCTGCCGAAGCGCCCCAGGGAGTTCAGGTGCTGCAAGCGCAACACGCTGCCGCGGTACGGCAAATGCTGCACTTGGCAGCCGGCCCAGCCGGCACTGGCCAAAAAGCGCAGGTGCTGGGCTACACGGTGGGCGGCAAAACCGGTACCGCGCACAAGCAGGAAGGCAAGGGCTATGCCGAGAAAAAATACCGAGGCTTTTTTGTCGGCATGGCACCCATTGAGTCGCCGCGGCTGGTGGTGGCGGTGATGATCGACGAGCCGACTAGCGGTAAATATTTTGGCGGCGATGTGGCTGCGCCGGTCTTCAGCGCCACCGTCCAGCAAGCTTTGCGCGTGATGGGTGTGCAGCCCGACATGGCTGTGAAGCCGCTCATCGTGGCGCAGGCGGTGGAGGAGTCGTTTTGATGACTGCCGCGCCCCTGCCGTTGCAGCAGTTGCAGACGCCCGAGCAGGCGGGGCAATGGCTGCGCGCACGCGTACGGGGGGCTTTGCACAGCGACAGCCGGCGCGTTACCCCGGGAGATGGTTTTGTGGCTTGGCCCGGTGCCAGCGCCGATGGCCGCCAGCATGTGCGCGCGGCCTTGCAGCGCGGCGCTGCCGCGTGTCTGGTCGAGCAGGCAGGCGCGGAGGATTTTGATTTGCCGGCAGACGGCGTTGCCAGCTACGCCGGCCTGAAGGCCGCCAGCGGGCCGATTGCAGCCGCGTTTTATGGCCAGGCGTCGCCGCCCTTGGACGTGGTGGCCATCACTGGCACCAACGGGAAAACCAGCAGCGCCTGCTGGTTGGCAGAGTCATTGGTGCAGTGGCAACTACAAAAAAATGAGCAAGATAGACAAGCAACAGTTGGGCTAGCGGGTACTTTTGGTCTAAAAATGCCAGAAATGACCGGTTTTGACAGCGTCCAGCAACCGCGCTGGCAGGCCACGGGCCTGACCACACCCGACCCCATCACTTGGCAGGGCTACTTGCGCCTGCTGGCCGA
This sequence comes from Burkholderiaceae bacterium, assembly GCA_046155225.1. GTDB lineage: Bacteria > Pseudomonadota > Gammaproteobacteria > Burkholderiales > Burkholderiaceae_C > JAKFVA01. The sequence goes on along the minus strand of JBJXED010000094.1, from coordinate 31,890 downwards.
TGCTGGCAGCCGCTACTGCGTGGTGGAGGCATCGTCCATCGGGCTGGCCGAGCAGCGGCTGGCCGGCACCCGCATTCGGGTGGCGGTGCTGACCAATTTCACCCAGGACCACCTCGACTACCACGGCAGCATGCAGGCGTATTGGCAAGCCAAGGCCGCGCTGTTTGCCTGGCCAGGCTTGCAGGCGGCGGTGATCAATATCGACGATGCCCAGGGTGCGGCGCTGGCCGATGCGCTTGGGCACCAGGCACTGGACCTGTGGACGGTGTCGTGCCAGCGCCCGGCGCGTCTGCAAGCGCAGGGCATTCACTACGACGACCAGGCCCAGTGCTTTACGCTCCGTGAAGGCCCGCAGTCGGCCGTGATGCGAACAGCGCTTTTGGGCGAGTACAACGTCTCCAACCTGCTGGGTGTGGTGGCCGCGCTGCGCGCGCTCGGCGTGCCGTTTGCCGATTGCATTGCCGCTTGCGCTGCGCTGGCACCGGTACCGGGCCGGATGCAGCGTCTCGGCGCACCCGGCCAGCCGCTGGTGGTGGTGGACTATGCCCACACGCCCGATGCGCTCGACAAGTTGCTGGGCGCATTGCGGCCGCTGGCGCGGCAGCGTGGCGGCCGCCTGTGGTGCGTGTTTGGCTGCGGCGGCGACCGCGACCGTGCCAAACGGCCTTTGATGGCGGCCATCGCCGAGAAAAATGCCGACCAGGTGGTGGTCACCAGTGACAACCCGCGCAGCGAGCGACCCGAAGCCATCATTTGCCAGATATTGCTGGGCCTGAGCCACCGCGAGAGTGTCCACGTGCAGGCCGACCGGGCGCAGGCCATTGCGCAAACCCTGGCCGAGGCGCACAGCGCCGATGTGGTGGTGCTGGCGGGCAAAGGGCATGAGGAAACCCAGGAAATCGGCGGCATCTCCAGCCCGTTTTCCGACTGGGCTCATGCCGAGGCGGCATTGCAAGCCAGAAGGGACGCCCCATGATGACCCTGGGCCAGGCGCACCACTTCCTGCCGGGCAGTGCACTGCTGGGCGACCCTGCCACGCCCTTGCTGCGCGTGCACACCGACAGCCGCAGTCTGCAGGCAGGGGATCTTTTTGTCGCGCTCAAAGGTGAGCGCTTTGATGCGCATGATTTCCTGCCAGAAGCCCGAAAGGCCGGCGCGGCGGCGATGGCCGAGCGCGGCTTGGCGCAGGCCGGGCTGGCGGGTTTGCAAGTCAGCAGCGCGCAGCAAGCGCTGGTGCAACTGGCGGCGGCCTGGCGAGCACAATTCACACTGCCGCTGGTCGCCGTGACCGGCAGCAACGGCAAAACCACGGTGACGCAAATGCTCGCGTCGATTCTCCGGGTCTGGCAGCGGGAGGCTGCGCTGGCCACGCAAGGCAACCTGAACAACCACATCGGCGTGCCGTTGACCTTGCTGCGCCTGCGCGCGCAGCACCGGGCAGCTGTTGTGGAGTTGGGCATGAACCATCCGGGCGAAATTGCGCAGCTCGCGGCCATGGCCAAGCCCAGCGTGGCGCTGGTCAACAACGCCCAGCGTGAGCACCTGGAATTCATGGCCACAGTGGCTGCGGTGGCCGAAGAAAACGGCGCGGTGATCAGCGCACTGCCGCACGAGGGCGTTGCCGTCTTTCCTGCAGACGACCACTTCACGCCGCGTTGGCGGCAACTGGCGCTCGCACGCATGACACTCACTTTCGCCCTGGGTCAGGGCGCCGCAGCTGATGTCTGCGGCACTGGCGTGTGGCATCAGGGCGCGTGGCAGGTGGCGGCGCACTCGCCCCTGGGCGAGCTGCATTTCACCTTGCGCGTAGCCGGGCAGCACAACGTGAAAAATGCGCTGGCGGCTGCTGCCTGTGCTATCGCCGCCGGGGCACCCAGCACTGCCATTTGTGCGGGCTTGTCCGGGTTCGAGCCGGTCAAAGGTCGCTCTCGCGCGCTGCAACTGCAAGTGCACGGCCGCGCCCTCACGCTGGTGGACGACAGCTACAACGCCAACCCCGATTCGGTCCAGGCCGCCATTGACGTGCTGGCCGCCTTGCCGGGCCCGCAGCTGCTGGTGCTGGGCGACATGGGTGAGGTGGGCGACCAAGGCGCGCAGTTCCATGCCGAGGCTGGTGCGTATGCGCATGCGCAGCACATCGATGCGCTGTATGCGCTAGGCCCGCTTGGCGCAAACAGCGCCGCGCAGTTCACCGGAGCGCAGCATTTTGCGGATATGTCGGGCTTGATTGCCGCTGTGCTGGCGCACTTGCCGCGGGCCGCCAGCGTGCTGGTCAAAGGCTCACGCTTCATGCGCATGGAGCAAGTGGTCGAGGCCATCACAGCCGCAGCCGATCCAGAAAAACCCAGGGAGAGCCCCCTTGCTCATTAGTCTGGCCCAATGGTTGCAAAGCGGCTCGCCCGAGTTCGGGTTCTTGCGCGTTTTTCAGTACCTGACGTTTCGCGCCGTGATGGCCGCCTTGACGGCACTGCTCATGGGGCTGGCCGCTGGGCCCTATGTAATTCGGCGTTTGACCGAACTCAAAATTGGCCAGCCAATACGCGGCTACGGCATGGCGACGCACCTGCAAAAAAGCGGCACGCCGACCATGGGCGGTGTGTTGATTTTGCTGTGCATCAGCGTCTCGACCCTGCTGTGGAGCGATTTGGGCAACCGTTTTGTCTGGATCGTGCTGGTGGTGATGCTCGGCTTTGGCGCGATCGGCTGGGCTGACGACTGGCGCAAAGTGGTGCGCAAAGACCCCGAGGGCATGCGCTCGCGCGACAAATACATCTGGCAGTCGTTCATTGGCTTGCTGGCCGCGCTGTACTTGGTGTTCAGCATTTCCGAGAGTTCCAACATGCGGGTGCTGGAGCTGTTCTTCACCTGGGTGCGCTCGGGTTTTGATGTCAACTTGCCGCCCAAGGCCGGCCTGTTGCTGCCATTTTTCAAGGAAATCACCTACCCGCTGGGGGTTTTCGGCTTTGTCATCCTGACCTACCTGGTGATTGTGGGTTCGAGCAACGCCGTCAACCTGACTGACGGGCTGGACGGCCTGGCCATCATGCCGGTGGTGATGGTGGGTTCGGCGCTGGGCGTGTTTGCCTACGTCACGGGCAGTGCGGTGTACTCCAAATACCTGTTTTTCCCGCACATTCCCGGCTCGGGCGAACTGCTTATTTTTTGCGCGGCCATGGCCGGTGCCGGGTTGGCGTTTTTGTGGTTCAACACCCACCCGGCGCAGGTCTTCATGGGCGATGTCGGCGCGCTGGCCTTGGGCGCTGCGCTGGGCACGATTGCCGTGATCGTGCGCCAGGAAATCGTACTGGCCATCATGGGCGGCATTTTTGTGGTGGAAGCGCTCTCGGTAATGCTGCAAGTGAGCTGGTTCAAGTACACCAAGCGCCGCTTCGGCGAGGGCCGTCGCCTGCTCAAAATGGCGCCGCTGCACCACCATTTCGAGAAAAGCGGCTGGCGCGAAACCCAGGTCGTGGTGCGCTTTTGGATCATCACCATGCTGCTGTGCCTGGTGGGCTTGTCCACCTTGAAGCTGAGGTAAGGCCATGGCAGCGCTGCAAGCTCAACATGTGCTGGTACTGGGGCTCGGTGCTTCCGGCCTGGCCATGGCACGCTGGTGCAGCAGCCAGGGCGCGCAAGTGACAGTGGCCGACACCCGCGCCGCGCCACCGCAAGCGGCTGCGCTGCAGCAAGACGTTCCTGCCGCGAAGTTGGTCACGGGCGCTTTCGCGCCCAGCTTGCTGGATGCCGCGCCCGATTCGCCAGCGGCACACGCAGTGACAGCAGTGTACAAAAGCCCTGGCCTGACACCGGCCTCAGTCGCTTCTGTATTTATAGCGGCACGGGCAAGAAATATATTGGCTGGAGGCGAATTAAACCTGTTTTTTGAGGCTTTGAACGATCTGCAGGCGTCGCAGGGCTATGCGCCCAAGGTGCTCGCCATCACCGGCACCAATGGCAAAACCACGGTGACATCACTCACAGCACTGCTGGTGCAGCGTGCGGGACTCTCGGTCGCAGTGGCGGGCAATATTGGCCCGACGTTGCTGGACACGCTGGCAGACCATCTCCAGCGGGATGCACTGCCCGCAGTGTGGGTGCTCGAATTGTCGAGTTTCCAGTTGGAAGACGCGGGCGATCTGTTTGCGCAAGGCGCGGCACCCACGGCAGCGTGTGTGCTGAACATCAGCCAGGACCACCTGGACTGGCACGGCTCGATGGCGGCTTACGTGCAAGCCAAGCAGCGCATTTTTGGGCCGGACACGTTGCGCATCGTGAACCGCAGCGAAACGGCGCTGGGCGGCGCATCACCGCCCTTGCAGCCGCGCGCGGGCGCTGCGTCCAAAGCGCTGCGCAGCCAGGCCAAACTGGCAAGGGCCGTGAGTTTTGGCACCGACCTGCCGACCCAGCCGGGCGACTTTGGCCTGGCGACCGAAAACGGCGTGCGCTGGCTGGTGCGGGCCCAGCCCGGGGACGATACTCCAAGGCAGCGCAAACACACGTCCGAGCCGCTTCAATTACAGCACCTGATGCCCAGCGAAGCGCTGCGCATACGCGGCACCCACAACGCGCTCAATGCCCTGGCCGCGCTGGCATTGGCGCAAGCTGCAGGCTGCCCTCTGGCCAGCATGTTGCATGGCCTGCGGGATTACGCGGGTGAGCCGCACCGGGCTGAACTGGTGGCCGTGCTGGCCGATGTGCAGTACATCGACGACAGCAAGGGCACCAATGTCGGTGCTACCGTAGCCGCGTTGCAGGGCCTGGGCGAGGCCCAGAGCGGCACACCCAGCGGCGCGCAAAAACTCATCGCCATCCTGGGCGGAGACGGCAAGGGCCAGGACTTCTCGCCGCTCGCAGCGCCCGTGGCGCGCTACTGCCGAGCGGTCATCTTGATCGGGCGCGATGCCCCGGCGCTGCGCGAGGCTCTGGCTGCTACCGGTACGCTGTTGCACAACGCTGCCGATATGCCCAGCGCGGTGCAGCAGGCTGCGGCGTTGGCGCGCGGCGGCGATGCGGTGCTGCTGTCACCCGCCTGCGCCAGTTTTGACATGTTTGCTGACTACACAGACCGTGCGCGTGCTTTCAGGGGTGCCGTGCAGGCGCTGGCTGGTGCCGCCGCTCAAATACTGGAGGGCGCACTGTGACCGCACACGCCGCCGCCCCGGCTTTTGACAGCGTGCGCACCAGCACCGCGCTGGCGCGGGTGCGGCCAGTGGACGAGAGTGTGATCTGGGTCTGCGCGGCCTTGCTGCTGTGGGGCCTGATCATGGTCTATTCGGCTTCGATTGCCATGCCCGACAACCCCAAGTTCGCGCAGTACGCGCACCACCATTTCCTGCTGCGCCATGTGCTGGCTTTGGTTGTGGCCAGCGTTGCCGCGTTGCTGGCATTTCAGGTGTCCCTGGCCACTTGGCAAAAGGCGGCCCCCTGGCTGTTTGTGGCATCGCTGCTGCTGCTCATGGCGGTGCTGGTGCCCTTCATTGGCAAAGGCGTCAATGGCGCGCGGCGCTGGATCTCGCTGGGCGTGCTGACTTTTCAGCCTTCCGAGTTGGCCAAACTCGCGGTGCTGCTGTATGCAGCCGGCTACATGGTGCGACGCATGGGCGAGAAAGAGCGCTTTTTTCGCGCCGTCATGCCGATGGCTGCCGCCGTGGCGGTGGTCGGCCTGCTGCTGCTGGCCGAACCTGACATGGGCGCGTTTTTGGTGATCGCCGTGATCGCCATGGGGATTTTGTTTTTGGGCGGCGTGAATGCGCGCATGTTCTTTTTGATCGCCGCCGTGATGCTGGTGGCTTTCGGGCTGATGGTCGCGCTCAGCGAATGGCGGCGCGAGCGCATTTTTGCCTACCTGGACCCCTGGGGTGAAAAACACGCGCTGGGCAAGGCCTACCAATTGACCCACTCGCTCATTGCCTTTGGTCGCGGCGAAGTGTTCGGCGTCGGCTTGGGCGGCAGTGTCGAAAAACTGCACTGGCTGCCCGAAGCACACACCGACTTTTTGCTCGCCGTGATTGGTGAAGAGCTGGGCCTGCTCGGCGTACTGGCCGTGATTGGCCTGTTCCTGTGGCTGACCCGCCGCCTGATGCACATCGGCCGCCAGGCCATCGCGTTGGACCGCGTCTTTGCCGGCCTGGTCGCGCAAGGCGTGGGCATCTGGATTGGTTTCCAGGCCTTCATCAACATGGGCGTGAACCTGGGCGCGCTGCCGACCAAAGGCCTGACCCTGCCGTTCATGAGCTACGGCGGTTCGGCGATTCTGATGAATGCGGTGGCTATTGCCATCGCCTTGCGGGTGGACTACGAGAATAGATTGCTCATGCGCGGAGGTCGTGTATGAGCAAGTGCGCCCTCATCATGGCCGGCGGCACGGGCGGCCATATATTTCCCGGTCTTGCCGTGGCCGAGGTGCTGCGCGAGCGCGGCTGGCGCGTGCACTGGCTGGGCAGCCCAGGCGGCATGGAGACGCGCTTGGTGCCGCCGCGTGGCTTTGCCCTGGAGTTGATTGATTTTGGCGGGGTGCGCGGCAAAGGGCTGGTCACGCTCGCGCTGTTGCCGCTGAGCCTGCTGCGCGCCTTCTGGCAGAGCATCCAGGTGGTGCGGCGGGTCAAGCCCGATGTGCTGGTCGGGCTGGGCGGCTACATCAGCTTTCCGGGCGGCATGATGGGCGTGCTGCTGGGCAAGCCGCTGGTGCTGCATGAGCAAAATTCGGTGGCGGGCTTGGCCAACAAGGTGCTGGCAGGCGTTGCCGACCGGATCTTTACGGCGTTCCCCGATGCCTTGAAAAACGCCCAGTGGGTCGGCAATCCCTTGCGCGCCGAGTTCACCCGGCAGGGCGAACCCGGCGCGCGGTTTGCCGGGCGCAGCGGACCGCTGAAGGTGCTGGTGGTGGGCGGCAGTTTGGGCGCCAGGGCGCTCAATGAGATCGTGCCGCAGGCCCTGGCTTTGATCCCGCCTGCCCAGCGTCCCCAGGTGACGCATCAAAGCGGGGCCAAAGAAATCGAGACTTTGCGCGCCCATTACGCAGCGGCAGGGGTGCAGGCGGTACTCACACCGTTCATTGACGATACCGCGCAGGCGTTTGCGCAGGCTGACTTGGTCATCTGCCGTGCCGGAGCCAGCACCGTGACCGAGATTGCCGCCGTCGGTGCCGCCGCGATTTTTGTGCCGTTCCCCTCTGCGGTGGATGACCACCAGACCACCAACGCGCGATTTTTGGTCAATGCGGGTGCGGCCTGGCTTGTGCATCAGCGTGAATTGACGCCTGAGAAACTGGCTCAAATGCTCCTGAAAATAGAGCGTTCAGAGCTTGTTTTGCTAGGGCTAGAGGCTAAAAAGATGCAAAAAACAGGTGCCGCAGCCGCTGTGGTGGCTGCATGTGAGGAGTTGACCGCATGAAGCACGCCATTCGGCACATCCATTTTGTGGGCATAGGAGGCTCTGGCATGTCCGGCATCGCTGAGGTGTTGCACAACCTGGGTTACGCCATCAGCGGCTCGGATTTGGCGGGCAGTGCCACCTTGCAGCGGCTGGCGGCAATGGGCATCAAGACCTTTATTGGCCACCATGCCAGCCACCTGGCACTGGCCGATGCCGTGGTCACCTCGACTGCGGTGCAGGCTGACAACCCTGAAGTGCTGGCTGCGCGTGAGAAAAAAATCCCGGTCGTGCCGCGCGCCCTGATGCTGGCCGAGTTGATGCGCCTCAAGCAGGGCATTGCGATCGCCGGCACGCACGGCAAAACCACCACCACCAGCCTGGTCGCCAGCGTGCTGGCCGAGGCCGGGCTGGACCCGACCTATGTGATTGGCGGGCGTCTGAACAGCGCCGGCGCGAATGCCAAGCTGGGCGCGGGCGACTACATCGTGGTGGAGGCCGACGAGTCCGACGCCTCGTTTTTGAACCTGCTGCCGGTGATGGCGGTGGTGACCAATATTGATGCCGACCACATGGACACGTATGGCCATGACTTTGGCCGGCTCAAGCAGGCTTTTGTTGATTTTCTGCACCGCATGCCTTTCTATGGCACGGCCATTTTGTGCATCGACGATGCGGCAGTGCGCAGCATCGCGGCCGAGGTGTCGTGCCCGATCACCAGCTACGGCTTTGGCGAGGACGCGCAGGTGCGGGCCGTGAACGTACGCGCGGCCGGCACGCAAATGCACTTCACGGCGCAGCGCCGCAACGGCGTCACCTTGCCTGACCTGGACGTGATTCTGAATTTGGCGGGCCAGCACAACGTGCTCAATGCCTTGTCGGTCATCGCCATCGCGGCGGAACTGAATGTGCCTGATGCATCGTTGCTCAAGGCCTTGGCTGAATTCAAGGGGGTGGGCCGGCGTTTCCAGTCGTACGGTGAGATTCCCGTGCGGCCTGAGCATGGCGGCGGCCACTTCATGCTGATCGAAGACTATGGCCATCACCCGGTCGAGCTGGCGGCAACACTGGCGGCTACGCGCGGTGCCTTCCCGGGGCAGCGCCTGGTGCTGGCGTTCCAGCCGCACCGCTATAGCCGCACGCGCGACTGTTTTGAAGATTTTGTCAAGGTGCTCGGCACAGCGGACGCCCTGCTGCTGGCCGAGGTCTATGCCGCAGGGGAAGCGCCCATCGTCGCTGCAGACGGGCGTGCATTGGCGCGCGCGCTGCGGGTGGCCGGGGCCTTGGAGCCGGTGTTTGTGGATGACATTGAGGGCATGGCCGAGGCCATCGCGCAAACCACCCGCGCAGGGGATGTGGTGCTGTGCATGGGCGCAGGATCGATTGGCGCTGTACCCGCACAACTGCAGCAAATGCTGCAGCAAGCGCAGGCAGACGCGGCAGGGGGGACAAGCGCATGAGCACGCTGGCGAACGCTTACGGCAAGGTCGCTGTCTTGATGGGCGGGCTGTCGGCCGAGCGCGAAGTCTCACTTATGTCGGGCACGGGGGTGCTGCAAGCCCTGCGCGCGCAAGGCGTCGATGCGTATGCCTTTGACCCTTCCCAGCGCGACCTGCATGAATTGCGGCGCGAGGGTTTTGCGCGCTGTTTCATTGCCTTGCATGGCCGCTATGGCGAGGACGGCACGGTGCAGGGTGCGCTTGAGTTGATGGGCATTCCCTACACCGGTTCGGGGGTGATGGCATCGAGCATTGCCATGGACAAAGTCATGACCAAGCGGGTTTGGCGTGCCGAGGGCTTGCCTACACCGGATTCGGTTACCTTGTTGCCGCACCAGCATCAAGGGGCGGATTTACGGGCCGTCGCCCAGCGCCTGGGCTTGCCCCTGATGGTCAAGGCACCGCACGAGGGGTCGTCGCTGGGCATCAGCAAGGTCATCCGGGCCGATCAACTCGAGGCGGCGGTGGCGCTGTCGGCCCGGTATGACAGCGCGGTGCTGTGCGAGGCGTTTGTGGCAGGGGAGGAAGTCACTTGCGCGGTGGTGCAACTGGAAGATGGGGGCAGCCAACCGCAGGCGGCCAGCTTTGATTTTGGCGGCGGTTTCGGCATGAACGACGGCGCTGGCGATGGGGCCGTGGCATTGCCCGTGATCCGCATCATGGCACCTGAGGGGGCGTACGACTACCAGAACAAATACTTCACCAACGACGTGCGCTACTTGTGTCCCAGCGGCCTGCCCGAGGGTGAGGAGCGTGAAATTCAGCGCCTGTCCCTGGCGGCTTACCGCGCGCTGGGCTGCCGGGGCTGGGGCCGTGTCGATGTGATGATCCGTGCCGCAGACCGCCAGGCCTTTTTGCTGGAGATCAACACCGCCCCCGGCATGACAGGGCATTCGCTGGTGCCGATGGCAGCGAAGGCTACTGGCATCAGCTATGAAGCGCTGTGCCTGCGCCTGCTCAGCACCGCGTCGCTGGACAACCGTCCGCCAGACGAGGGGGCGCCATGAAACGTTGGTGGAGCCACACGGCCGCTGAGGTCAGTGACCTGCCTCTGCCCAGCGCGTTGCCGCTGGACGTCAAGCTGATGCAGTTGGGCAGCCAGGTGCTGCTGCTGTGCCTGGCCGGCTTGCTGCTGTGGTTGGCGTGCCTGTGGGTGCTGCGGCATCCGGCGTTTGCGCTGCGGGTCATCACCGTGCAAGGCGATGTGGCGCGCCACAACGCGGTGACGCTGCGCGCCAACATTGCACCGCGTTTGAAGGGGAATTTTTTTACTGCGGATCTGGTGCAAACACGCAGCGCCTTTGAAGCCGTGCCGTGGGTGCGCAAGGCCGTCGTCAAGCGCGAGTTCCCCAACCGCCTGCGCGTCATCCTGCAAGAGCACCAGGCGCAGGCCTTGTGGGGCAACGAGTCGGAGTCGCGCCTGGTCAACAGCCTGGGCGAGGTGTTTGAGGCCAATTTGGGCGAGTTGGAGCCGGGCGATTTGCCGCGCTTGTCCGGCCCCGAAGGGCAGGCAGCACTGGTGCTGGGCATGTACCGCGAATTGCAGCCGGTCTTTGCGGCGTTGGACTTGATGCTCGCGGAACTGCATCTGTCAGGCCGAGGCGGCTGGCGCGGCGTGCTCGGCAGCGGCGCGGCCATTGAATTGGGCGCTGGCCAACCACAGGAGCTGGTGGCCAGGGTCCGGCGCTTTGCCGCAACCCTCACGCAGGTGGCTGACCGCTACGGCAGGCGTGCCAACAGCCTTGAATCTGCGGATTTACGGCATACCGACGGTTACGCCCTGCGGCTGCGCGGCGTGACAACCCTGACCCAGGACACGCCCAACCCGGCGCAAAGGAAATAGGCGACAAACACATGGCAAAAGAATACAAAGATCTGGTGGTGGGGCTGGACATTGGCACCGCCAAAGTGATGGTGGTGGTGGCCGAGGTGCTGGCCGGCGGCGAGCTGAAGCTGGCGGGCTTGGGCGTGGCACCCAGCAACGGTCTCAAGCGCGGTGTGGTGGTCAATATTGACGCCACAGTACAAAGCATCCAGCAAGCCTTGAAAGAAGCCGAATTGATGGCCGATTGCAAGATCACGCGGGTCTACACCGGAATCACCGGCAGCCATATTCGCGGTCTCAACTCAGGCGGCATGGTGGCCATCAAAGACAAGGAAGTCACCCATGCCGATGTGGCGCGCGTGATGGAAACTGCCAAGGCCATCAACATACCCAGCGACCAACGCCTGCTGCTCGTCGAGCCGCAGGAGTTCGTCATCGACGGGCAGGTGGTGAAAGAGCCCGTGGGCATGAGCGGCATCCGCCTGGAGGCCAAGGTGCACATCGTCACCGGTGCCCAAAGCGCGGCCGAAAACATCATCAAATGCGTACGGCGCTGCGGCCTGGAAGTCGAGCAGCTGATGCTCAACCCATTGGCCTCCAGCATGTCGGTGCTCACCCATGATGAGCGCGAACTGGGCGTGGCGCTGGTGGACATCGGAGCCGGCACAACCGATGTGGCGGTCTTCACCTACGGCGCCATCCGGCACACCGCTGTGATCCCGATTGCGGGCGATTTGATCACCAGCGATATCGCCATGGCGCTGCGCACTCCGACCAAGGATGCTGAGGACATCAAGCTGGACAACGGCTGTGCCAAGCAATTGCTGGCCGACCCGGAAATCCAAGTTGAAGTACCCGGCCTGGGCGACCGTCCGCCGCGCATGCTCAGCAGGCAGGTGCTGGCGGGCGTAATTGAGCCACGCGTCGAGGAGATATTTTCTCTGGTGCAAAACGTGATCCGGGACTCTGGTTACGAGGAAGTCATTTCTTCCGGAATTGTCATTACCGGCGGCAGTGCGGTGATGCCCGGCATGGTGGAGTTGGCGGAAGATATTTTCCTCAAACCGGTGCGCCGCGGCGTGCCGTTGTACAAGAGCGCATTGGCCGACATGGTGGCGCAGGCCCGTGCCGCCACCGTGATGGGCCTGCTTGAGGAAGCCCGTGCAGGTCGCTTGCGCGGTTTCAAGCAAGCGCAAAAGCACGGCTCCATGCGTACCGCCATGGACCGGGCCAAAGACTGGTTTGTGGGGAATTTCTGATGAACCAGCGCATTTGCCCACTTCATCCTTCCCGGCGCAAGGCCTGGCTGTCACGCGCCAGCCCGCCAGGGCGATGGCGGTGCACCGGCCCGCCTGCTCCATTCTTTGAGACCTCAAGTTTTCACTTTTCAGCCATGGTTACCCAAAGCAGCCAACACATTGATTCATCCGCATCCACAGCATTCAAGGAGTTCCATCATGCCCATCGAAATGATTGAAGTAGAAGGTTTTAATTTAGGCACGCAGATCAAAGTGATCGGCGTTGGCGGCGGCGGCGGCAACGCCGTCGAGCACATGATTGAGCGCAATGTCCAGGGCGTCGAATTCATCTGCGCCAACACCGACGCGCAGGCCTTGGGCCGCAGCAGCGCCTACCGCACGATTCAGCTCGGCTCCAGTGGTTTGGGTGCCGGCAGCAAGCCCGACAAAGGCCGCGACGCCGCTGAAATGGCGCAGGAATCCATTCGCGAGGCAATCGAAGGCGCGCACATGCTGTTCATCACCGCCGGCATGGGCGGCGGCACGGGCACTGGCGCGGCCCCGGTGATCGCACGCATCGCGCGCGAGATGGGCATTCTGACCGTCGGTGTGGTGACCAAGCCTTTTGAATGGGAGGGCGGTCGCCGCATGACCAACGCCGAAACCGGGCTGGCCGAGCTGGAAGCCAATGTCGATTCGCTCATCATTGTGCTCAATGAGAAGCTGCTGGAAGTACTCGGTGACGACATCAGCGAAGACGAAGCCTTCTCGCAAGCCAACGACGTGCTCAAAAACGCGGTCGGCGGCATTGCCGAAATCATCAATGTGCCCGGCAATGTGAACGTGGACTTTGAAGACGTGCGCACCGTCATGGGCGAGCCCGGCAAAGCCATGATGGGCACGGCTGTGGCCAATGGCCCTGACCGGGCGCGCATCGCCGCCGAGCAGGCCATTGCCTGCCCGCTGCTGGAGGGCATTGACTTGTCGGGCGCCAAGGGCGTGCTGGTGCTGATCTCGGCTTCCAAAGGTTCGCTCAAGTTGAGCGAATCCAGGCTGGCCATGAACACCATCCGCGCTTATGCCTCGCCCGATGCGCATGTAATTTACGGCACCGCCCATGACGATGTTTTGGGTGACCAGATCCGTGTCACGGTCGTGGCGACCGGTTTGTCACGCCCTGCCATTCGCCGCAGCCCGCCCGTCTTGCAAACCGTACTGCGCACCGGCACCGACAACCTGCCCGTGCAAGTGCCCACACTGAGCCAGGTGATCGGTCCCGCCAGCGGTGCTGATATGGGCACCTACAACAAGTTGGATGTGCCCAGCGTGTGGCGCACAAACCCACGGCCAGGGGCGGCAGCCAAGGTCGATGCCCTTGCATCGGGCGGGATGGAAGACTTTGAAATCCCCGCGTTTTTGCGTAAACAGGCGGACTGAAAACCAGCTTCCAATCAAAGTTGCCGCGTGCTTTTGAGCGAAAGTTTCATGCACACAAAATGACGCTGCCGTGACAGCAAGCGTCACGAAATCTTTGCTTGCTGTGCGACTGGGCATCCGGAAATAATCAAAGGCTGCGCTAAATCTGCCGCATCCCCCATTTATTTTTGGAGCCTCGTCTCATGAAGTCCCCATCACTGCGGGCGCCTTTGTTGCGCCCGATTCCTTACGCCCTGCTCGCCTTGCTCCTGTCGGCTTGCAGCGGTTCCGATCAACCCTCAGGTGCCGTTGGAGCCGGAGCTGGCGCTGCGCCCGCTGCCACCTTGGGCCTGGACCCGAGCGTAAAGTACCCAGACCACTTTGAATTTGAGGCGACCCTGGAGGCCCCATTCACTAGCGAACATCCCGCAGGGGCCAGGGACTTCACGATGCAGTTCAGCTACCCCGGCGCACCCAGTGGCTCGGTGTTCGTCTGGCAACTTCATTTGCAACGTGCTGATGGCACTGAAATTCAGCAATGGTTTGGCGAACTCACCTACGCAGGACAAACGCAGTCAGTCAGTGTGCCCTGGGCAGGCCGCGTTGGCGCACAAGCAAGCTTGACTGACGGCAGCTACCAACTGGTGCTCAAAGCCAGGGCAGCGCACCCGATGGTGGCCAACTTAGTGACTGGCAGCGCGCAGCAGCGCGTGGCCAGTATGTTGGCGACGCCCGGCGGGCATGACCCCGTCGAGCAAAGCTGGGCCATTTTGCTCGGCAACCCGCCCAAGCCGGCCATGCCTGTTTTTGCCGCCATGCCCACCAACCGGGATGAGTTCACCACCCAGCCCGCAGCCGGCGAAGTGGTCACCACCGATGAATTCGGCCGCCGTGTCGTCAGCGCCGCGCCCGCTACCCGCTCGCTGCCCTACACCGTTTACTACGCCAATTTGCACAGCCAGACCAATGATTCCGACGGCGGCGGCGCCATTCCCGGCTGCACCTCGTCGCAGTCAGCGCAAACTGGCCAGTTCGGCCCGGCAGCAGCGTTCGACTACGCCAAAAGCGCAGGCCTTGACGTGTTGGCGACGACCGAGCACAACCACTACTTTGACGGCTCGTCGGGCACCAATGGCAGCGCCAGCCCGACCACCGCGAAAAACCGCTACCAGGCGGGCCTGTCGGTCGCCACCAGCAAGTCCAGCAGCAGCTTTTTGGCGCTCTACGGGATGGAGTGGGGCGTCATCAGCAATGGCGGTCACCTGAATATCTTCAACAGCAATGAATTGCTCGCCTGGGAAACCAATAGCTCAGGCCAATTGCTCGGCGACCGCCTGACGCCCAAGAGCGACTACGCGGCGCTGTACGCTGTGATGCGCCAGCAAGGGCTGGTCGGTCAGTTCAACCACCCCGAGAGCAGCGGCCAATTCATCGTCGGCGGCACGGCCCTGGGCTACAGCGCCGATGGTGATGAAGTCATGGTGCTGGCGGAGATTTTGGGTACTTCGGCGTTCTCGTCCAACACGACAGAAACCGAGAGTTCGCGCAGCAGTTACGAGACGGTCTACAACAAAATCCTGGAGCGCGGCTTCCACGTCGCTCCGGCGACTAACCAGGACAACCATTGCGCCAACTGGGGCAAGGCCTATACCAACCGCACGGGGGTACTGATCCCCAACGGCACAGCGCTGACCAAAGCCAGTTTTGTCGATGCGCTCAAAGCCCGCCGCGTGTTCGCGACGATGGACAAGAACTCGCAACTGGTCTTGCAGGCCAATGGCACCCGCTTGATGGGCGAGCGCATTACCAATAGCGGCCCGTTGTCGCTGTCGGCCGGTTTTGCCAGCACCACCGGCAAAACGGCCAGCACCGTGCAAATCCTGGAAGGCGTGCCAGGCCGAAACGGCACCGTCAGCGTGTTGGCGAATGCCGCCACGGCCAACGTCACACCCAGCATTGGTCAGCATTTTTATTACGCCAAAGTCACTCAAAACGACGGCAAGATCTTGTGGTCTGCCCCCATCTGGGTAACACAGGTCGCAGGTGGCGGCAGCACCGACACCACGCCGCCGAGCGCCAGTGCCACCGAATCAGGCGGCTTTGGCAATATCACCTTGTCAGCGACCGCCAGCGACAACATCGGCGTGACCCGGGTTGATTTCTTGATCGACAACGTCGTCAAAGGCAGCGACACCACCGCGCCCTATTCGGTCACTTTCGACTCGACCCAACTCACCAACGGCAACCACACCCTGGTGGCACGCGCCTACGATGCTGCGGGAAACAGTGGTGCATCGAGTGCGGTGAATTTCAGCATCAACAACGCCAACGCCACCCTGAATGAAACCGAGTCCAACGGCACCATCGCCAGCGCCAACGCGGTCACGACGCAAACCACCTTGAGCGGTTTCATGGGCAGCGCGACCGATATTGATTACTACAGAATCACGCTGGCAGCCAACCGCAGGCTGCGCATTGACATGACCGGCCCGTCGGGTACGGACTATGACCTCTACGTGACAAACTCGAGCGGCACCGCATTGGCATCGGCGGAGAGCAGCACCAGCACCGAGTTGCTGAACTTCACCAACGGCACATCCAGCGCCACGGTCTACATCAAGGTGATTTCCTATTCGGGCAGCAGCACCACGCAACGCTACACGCTGAACTTGAGCTACCCCTGAAAACGTAAAATTACGGCGTGCTGCAACAAAGAACCCTGAAAACCATCACCCAAGCCGTCGGCGTTGGCCTGCACAGCGGCCAGCGTGTGGAGTTGACGCTGCGGCCAGCGCAGCCCGACACGGGCATTGTCTTTCGCCGTATTGATCTGCCCGAGCCGGTCGATATTCCCATCACCGCGCTGGCCGTCACCGACACCCGCTTGGCTTCGACCATTGGCGTGGGCGCGGCCAAAGTCAATACCGTTGAACACCTCATGTCGGCCTGCGCGGGGTTGGGGCTGGACAATTTGTACGTGGACATTACCGCCGAGGAAGTGCCGATCCTTGACGGCTCGGCGTCGTCGTTCGTGTTTTTGCTGCAAAGCGCCGGCATTGCACTGCAAAACGCGCCCAAGCGCTTTGTCCGCGTGCTGCAGCCAGTGGAGGTGCGCGAGGGCGAGGGTGAGAGCGCCAAGTGGGCGCGCCTGGTCCCCTACCACGGCTACAAGCTCAGCTTTGAGATTGATTTCGACCACCCGGCTGTCGATACCACTGGTCAGCGTGTCGAATTTGACCTGGGTGCGGGCAACTACACCCGCGACATCGCCCGTGCCCGCACCTTTGGTTTCAGCAAAGACGTCGAGATGATGCGCGCTAACGGTCTGGCGCTTGGCGGCGGGCTCGACAACGCCATCGTGATGGACGACTACAAGGTGCTGAACAAAGGCGGCCTGCGTTACGACGATGAATTTGTCAAACACAAAATTCTCGATGCCATGGGCGACCTGCACCTGCTCGGCAAGCCGCTGCTGGCGGCCTACAGCGCCTTCCGCTCGGGCCATGCGCTGAACAACAAGCTGCTGCGCGCGCTGCTGGCGCAGCCCAAGGCGTATGAAATCGTCACGTTTGACGACCTCGCGCAAGCGCCCGCCGGCTTTGCACAAGTGGCGCGGGCCTGGTAGCCATGCTGCTGGTGCGCGCAGCGGTTTTGCTCTTGCTGGTGGCCAGCATGGTGTCGTTTGCGTTTTATGCGGGCACCGGGCAAGTGCGGTTCAAGCACTTTGGCCTCAAGCTGCTCAAGTGGACGGTGGCCGCCGGGCTGCTGTTTTTTGCGGTGCTGGTGTTGCAGCGCATCGGCTGACCGCGCACCCTCGGGAGGCAGTGAGTAACTGCGCGGGCAACGTCATGCCGCCGCGCCGGGCCGCCCCAAGCAAGGCAGCGGCCCCCTCGGGGGGCAGGGAGTTACGCGCAGCGAACGACCCCCGGCGGGAGCGAAAGCGAGCGACGCAAGGGGGCCACATCAATAGCTGCGCCCGGCTTTGAACATCGCGCTGCTGCGCCTGGCCAGCGGCGCAGCCGCTGCCAGCTTGGCCAGTGCGCCGCCCACATGCGCATGCGTGATGGCCAGGCCCAACGCGTCGGCGGCGTCGGGGCCGGGCAGGCTGGGTAGCTTCAACAGGCGCTTGACCATCTCCTGCACCTGGCTTTTGGCCGCCTTGCCGTGACCCACGATGGCTTTTTTCATTTGCAGCGCGGTGTATTCGGCGACGGCTAAGTCAGCACTGACCAGCGCGCACAGGCAAGCGCCACGCGCCTGGCCCAGCAGCAGGGTGGACTGCGGGTTGACGTTGACGAACACAATCTCGACCGACGCCACCTGCGGCTGGTAGCGTGCCACCACCTCGGCCACACCGCTGTACAGCACCTTGATGCGGGCGGGCAGATCGCCGGTCGGCAGGTGCGTGGTGCGGATGGTGCCGCTGGCCACGTAATGCAGCGCCTGGCCGTCCTGGTCCACCACGCCAAAGCCGGTGGTTTGCAAGCCAGGGTCAATGCCTAAAATTCTCATAACTTCAAAAAGAGTAGCATTCCAGGCAGTAAATACCTTGGCTACAGGCCAAAATACCATCTAACCGAGTGAAAAAACACCGGTGCGGCGAAACACAGGGCATCCACCCGGTCGAGCAGCCCGCTGGCCCCGGTCACCGAGCGGCCCTGGCTGCCCCAATGCGTCACGCCGCGGTCGCGCTTGAGGGCTTTCATCACCAGGTGGCCAAGCGAGCCCGCCGCGCAGGCAATCAGCGCCATGCCCAGCGCCTGACCGGGTTTGAACGGTGTCAGCGCCGACATCAGCGCGCCCACCAAGCCGCCTGCCAGCACCCCGGCACACCAGCTGCGCCAATGAAAACTCTGGCTGATCTCCGGCGCAGGCCCGGCCGACCCGGATACTTTGAAATGGCGTGCCGCCAGATGCTGCACCACCATGCAGGTTTGCACCACAAACACCAGGAAAAACACCAAAAACGCATTTTTGCTGGCGTAGCGCGGGAAATCCAGCAACAGCAGCGCCGGCACATGGCTCATGCCGTAGACGCACACCATGATGCCCCATTGCAGCTTGGCGTTGCGCTCCAGAAAACGCTGCGGGTCACCCGCCAGCGCACTGACCACTGGCAGCGCCAAAAACGCGTACACCGGGATGAACACCGTGAACAGATCGAAGTGCTCGGTATAGACCAGCGCAAACTGCACCGGCAGCACCACAAAAAACGCCAGCACCAGGCTGCGGTGATCGCCGCGCCGCGTCGGCGAGAGGGTGATGAACTCGCGCAGTGCGAAAAAAGCCACGCCAGCAAACAGCACCGTCGCCACGCCATCGCCCGAGGCCCAGCCCAGCCAGAACACCCCAGCCATGAGCCAGGAGGTGCGCAGCAAGCCCTGCAAATCCTTCAGCGCCAGCCGCTGTTCGTCGCCTGCCGCGTCGTCGCTTCGCTCGCGCAGCGAACGCGCAAACAGCACCACCGTGGCCAGCAGCAGCAGGCCAAATACCACCAGAAACAGCGCGCCGACTTGCTGGCTGGGGGTCAGATTGCGCAAAAAAGAGTTCATGGTCCGTGCCTGCTCAAACGTCGCGCAGCGCGATGACCGCCGCCCTGGCGCGGTCCAGAAAAACCCGCCGCTCTTCGCCCGCCTGCAATTGCAGAGGCACGCCGAACGTGACCGAGCACAGCACCGGCACCGGGATCACCTCGCCCTTGGGCATCACGCGCTGCACGTTGTTGATCCAGGCGGGCACCAGCACCACCTGGGGAAATTTGAGAGCCAGGTTGTACAGCCCGGCCTTGAAAGGCTGCGGCTCCTCGGCAAAGCCGCGCGTGCCTTCGGGAAACAAAATGATCGAGTCGCCATGCGACAGCGCATCGATCAGCGGCTCCAGCGGGTCTTGGTCAGTGGTCTTGCTGCGGTCCACATAAATGGCGTGGAACACCTCGGTCGTAATCCATTCTTTGAAGCGGCTCGCCGTCCAGTAGTCTTTCGCCGCAATCGGCCGGGTGATGCCGCGCAATTCGCGCGGCAGCGCGGCCCAGATCAGCACCAGGTCGGCATGGCTTTGGTGGTTGGCAAAGTAAATGCGCTGCTCGGCTTTGGGCGGGCAGCCATGCCAGCGCGCCTGCGCACCCGTCAGCAGGCGAATCAGGCCCAGCAGAAACCAGCTCATCAGTTTGGGCAGCATGGCTATCGCTTACGGCAATTGCACATCGGCCAGCCGCGCCGCAATGACTTGCGTGCGCGCGGCCAGGTAGGGCGAGCGCGGCAACTTCTCAAAACGCTTGGGTGCCGGCAGCATCACGGCCAGCCGCGCGGCCTCCTGCGCGCCGAGCTGCGCCGCACTCTTGCGAAAGTAATGCTGCGCGGCGGCCTCGGCACCAAACACGCCTTCGCCCCATTCGACGCTGTTGAGGTAGATCTCCAGGATGCGCTGTTTGGGCAGCAGGGCTTCCAGCGTGACGGTCAGCACCAGTTCCTGGCCCTTGCGCAGCAGCGTGCGCTCGCCCGAAAGCAGCAGGTTTTTGGCGAGTTGCTGCGTCACCGTCGAGCCGCCCACAATCTTGGGCGGTTTGATGGCGGCGGCTGGCTTGGCGGCTGACCTGGCGGGCACGTTGCTGGCCGCTTCGATGCGGCGCGCCACCTGCGCCTGTGCCTTCTCGTTTTTTTGCCAGGCCTTGCGCAAGGCGTCCCAGTCCACCCCGCTGTGCTGGCTGAAGCTGTCGTCTTCCGACGCCAGCACCGCACGTTTGAGGTGGTCAGAAATCTCGCCGTAGGGCACCCACTGCTGGCGCCAGGGGAGCGCGCCTTGCGCAGTGCCGATGCGCCAGGCCTGCGAGCGCTGAAAGCTGGTGGATGCCGGGTCTACCCAGGCCATCAGTGCGATGCGCAGCACAAAGAAAAGCTGCAGCGCCAGCGCGGCCAGCAGCAGGCAGACCAAGAGCCGCCAAAC
Source organism: Burkholderiaceae bacterium (assembly GCA_046155225.1). GTDB lineage: Bacteria > Pseudomonadota > Gammaproteobacteria > Burkholderiales > Burkholderiaceae_C > JAKFVA01. The sequence continues at coordinate 11,599 of JBJXED010000094.1, read as the reverse complement.
CGCTGTCAGTGGCGCGGCAGTTTTCATGGCACGGCTGCTGCGCTGTGCAATGCCAGGCGCAATTCGGCCAGCACCTGCGCGGCCGGCGGGCGCACGCCGCGCCAGATAAAAAAAGACTCTGCCGCCTGCTCGACCAGCATGCCCAGTCCGTCACGCGCCTGAGCGCCTTGCTCGCTGGCCCAGGTCATGAACGGCAACGTGGGCGGCCCGTACATCAGGTCATACGCCAGGGCCTGCGGTTTCAGCAGGCCGCGCGGTAGTGGCAGCGCCTGCTGCTGCAAGCTGCTTGAGGTGGCGTTGATCACCACGTCAAAGCCGCCGACCAGCTCCGCGAGGGTCTGCGCCTGCAGGTATTCCTTTTGCAGCAGCAAGCTTTGGCGGTGCTGCTGCACTAGGCGGACCGCACGCTCCGGGCTGCGGTTGACCACGCTAATTTGCGCGCATCCCGCGTGAATCAGCGCGCCCAGCACGGCCGCCGCAGAGCCGCCCGCGCCCAGCAGCAGCAGGCGGCTGCCGCGCAGGTCAACGCCGGCGTGCTGCCCAATGTCGGCCACCAGGCCCACACCATCGGTGGTGTCACCCGCGATGCCCTGGCTTGAGAAAACCAGGGTGTTGACCGACCCGGCCAGCTGCGCCCGCTGCGTGCAGGTGGTGGCCAGGGCCGCAGCCTCCAGCTTGAACGGCACGGTGACGTTACAGCCCAGCCCGCCCTCGGCGCGAAACGCCGCCAGCGTAGCCGCAAAACCGTCCAGCGGCGCTTCGCGCTTGCCGTAGTGCAGGCGCTGCCCGGTCAGCTCGGCAAAGCGCGCGTGGATCCACGGCGATTTGCTGTGCGCCACAGGGTGGCCAATGACGCAGTACTGCGCCAGGCCGTGGCCCTTGGGGTCAAGCATGCGGGGCGTCATGGGTTTTTCCTTTCTTGCTGCGGCAGTGAGTCGGCAGCGGGCGCGGGCCGGTTGATGGTGGTGGACTGGGTTTGCAGCCCTTCGTCGCGGGTGAATTTGAAGCGCGACGCCATCACCATGATTTGAAATTCGCGCCGCATCGCCGAGGTGAAATTGCCATACGGTTCGCCCGCCCGCACGATGGCTTGCGCCAGCCGGTCGAGCGCCTTGCTGCCCGAGCTCTCGACGATTTCGGTGCTCACCACCCGGCCTTGCCGGTCCAGGCTGATGAGCATCGTGAGTTCGCCGTAGAGCTTGCGGCCGGCCACCACCGGGAAGTTGCGCGTGCCCAGCTCCTCGATTTTTTCTTTCACCGCAGCGTAGTAGATGGCATGCACGCCGGCTTTGGTCGCCGGGCTGATGTAGCGCTTCTTGGGCCGGGCGTTTTCCTCGTTGATGCGCCGCTCAATCTCGGCCAGCAGCTTGATGAGCTGGCGGCGCTTGTCCTCGCGCGCCTGCGCTTCGGGGTTGTCGCTGGCTTGTTTGGGGTCGGGCGGGGGCAGGGCGGCGAGTTGCTTTTTGAGCTGCGTCAGCAAGATGGTTTGCTGCGCCTGCAGCGCTTCGACTTTGCGCTGTTCGTCGTCCGCAGAGTCACCCAGCGCCGACAGCGCTGACGGCGGCAGCGGCGTGGTGGCGCGGCCTTTGTCAGCGTCACCACCGCCGGCCAGCGAAGACTGGGCGATGGCCTTGGCCTGGTCGGGCTTTTCGCTCGACTTGGCGTTGACCAAAATCACTTCGAGCGGCGAGTCCTGGAACACCCGGTTAAAACTCTCGGGGTCAACAAACCGCACCGACAGCACCACCGCGTGCACGCCCACTGAAAACAGCAGGGCGATTTGCAGGGCGCTGAGGGTTTTGAGAAACTTCACGGCCAGGGCGGTGCGGGGTCAAACGGGCAGGGGCGTGTGTGCAGTGTCCGTTGCCGCGCTGGCGGCCGGCTCGGGGTCTTCACTGACATCGACGGCAATCGCCAGCGTGCCAGGGCTCAGGTCGTCGTCGTCGCTGTCGGCCTCCACGCCCTCCGGCACGCCCGCCAGCCCGTCTTTACCGGGCGCATCGAGCCGCTCGGTCACGCTGCCGCTGATTTCCAGCGTGATCTCGTCAATCGCGCCCAGCTTCACCCGCACCAGCGCGCCGCGCGGCAGGCCGGCGCCGCCCAGCACCGGCAGCACCAGCGGCAGCTCGAGTGCCCGCACGATCACCTCCTGCTGGCCGTCTTTGACCACACTGGCGGTCAGCTCGGTAATGCCGTGCTGCTGCACATATTTCAGCGTCCAGAAACGCTCCATGCTGCTCTGGTAGCCGTTGTAGGCAGCGTACTGCGCGTCAAACGCCGAGATGATGGCAAACAGCTCGGCGTCTTTGGGCTTGAACGGCGCAGCCAGCGCGGCGGTCGCGCCATGCCGGATGCAGGCAATGATTTGCCACTGGTTCACCAAATCGGTGTAGCGGCGCAGCGGCGAACTGCTCCAGGCGTAGCTTTTGACGCCGATGCCAGCGTGCGGCAGCGCCTTGGTGCCCATGCGCACTTTCACGCCGGGTGCCAGGCTGGCCTGGCTGCGGTAAATGCCGGGCACGCCAAGGTCGGCCATTAAATTACCCCAAGTGCTGTTGGCCAGGATCATCGCCTCGGCAACGATCAAGTCCAGCGGCGCGCCGCGCTGGCGGGTGGTGATTTCCACCGTTTCATTGCCCGTGGGCTCCGCGCCTGCTTTGCCCAGCAGCTTGAAGTTGTAGTCGGGCCGGTTGAAATTCTCGGGCTTGCCGCGCACCACCTCGCGCTGAGCCTTCAGGTGTTTCGCCAGGCGGTATAAAAAAGATAGCGACTCAGGCAAGTTTTGTACTGGCGAGAGGCCATTTTCATGCTCAAAAGTGCGGTTTTCGGTGTTTTCGAGCCATTCGGGCGTCACCAGCGCGTCGAGCCGGTCGTGCCGCAGGTTGGCGGCTATCGGCACCCGCTCAAGCTGGCTGACGGTGTGCGTGATGGCCAGCGTCGCTTCGTCAAGCGTGACGTACAGCGACACCGCTGGGCAGTCTTTGCCCTCGGCCAGGGTGTAGTGTTCCACCACGGCATCGGGCAGCATGGTGATTTTGTGGCCCGGCATGTACACCGTGGACAGGCGGTCCCGCCCGAGCAGGTCAAGCGCGCTGCGCGGCGTTATTGCCAGCCCCGGCGCGGCAATATGAATGCCCAGCGTGACACTGCCGCTACCCAGGCCTTGCAGTGACAAGGCGTCGTCAATCTCGGTGGTGGCCGAGTCGTCGATCGAAAACGCCTGCACCGCCGCCAGCGGCAGCGCGTCAGTGATGGCGGGGGCGGTGATGGCGGGGAATGCCGTGCCCCTCGGAAAGTAGTCAAACAAAAACCGCTGCCAGTGAAACTGGTAGGGCGAGGCGATGGCCCCCGCGCGCTGCAGCAGCGCCAGGGGCGGCGTTTGGGTGCTGCGCGCGGCTTCCACCACGGCCTTGTATTCGGGCGCGTTTTTGTCGGGTTTGAAGAGGATTTTGTAGAGCTGCTCGCGCACCGGGGCCGGGCAGGTGCCGGTCGCCAACTCAGCCGCCCAAGCACTGATTTGCGCCTGCAGCTGCTTCTTTTTCTCTATCGCGGCCAGCGCCAGCGCCAGCACGGCGGCGTCGGCCTTTTTGAAGCGGCCCTTGCCGGCGCGGCGAAAGTAGTGCGGCGATTCAAACAGCCGCAGCAGCATGGCGGCTTGCTCGGCTGCGCTGGCATGCTGGCTGAAATAGTCACGCGCCAGCTCGGCAAAGCCAAATTCGCCCTCGGGCGCAAACTCCCACGCCATCTCCAGCTCAATCGCGGCTGCCTGCGCCTGCGCCTGCGCCAGCAACTCGGCCGGGGCCGGTTTTTCAAACTTCAGCAGCACATGCGCGGCTTTGACTTTGACACGCTTGCCGCTGTCCAGCTCGACCTGGGCCGAAGATTCGGCCTCGGACAACATCCGCCCGGCCATGAATTTGCCGGACTCTTCAAACAAATAAAACATCCTGCAATTCTCCCATGCCGCATTGGCCTAGGAGACTGGGCGGCAGAACGATGGCGGCTGCAGTTCAGGGCCTGATAATTGCAGGCTATGTCCGCCGTTTTCGACCGCCCCTCCCTGCTCCAGCGCACCCTCCCGCTGCTGCATGGCTTTGATTTGCCGTTGGCGCTGGCGGTTGTTTTGCTCGGCAGCTTTGGCATGGTGGTGATGTATTCCTCAGGCCATGACCACGGCAGCCGCTTTCTTGATCATGGCCGCAACATGCTGATTGCGGCGGCCGTGCTGTTCGTGGTGGCGCAGGTGCCGCCGCAGCGCCTGATGACGCTGGCCGTGCCGCTGTACCTGGCCGGGGTGGCGCTGCTGGTGGCGGTGGCCTTGTTTGGCATCACCAAAAAAGGCTCGACGCGGTGGATCAACCTCGGCATCACCATCCAGCCGAGCGAGATCATGAAAATTGCCATGCCGCTGATGCTGGCCTGGTGGTTCCAGAAGCGCGAAGGCCAGCTGCGCCCGCTGGACTATATGGTGGCCGGGGTGCTGCTGGCGGTGCCGGTGGCGCTCATCATCAAGCAGCCCGATCTGGGCACCGCGCTGCTGGTGCTGGCGGCCGGCCTGTCGGTGATTTTCTTTGCCGGCCTCAGCTGGAAGCTGATCTTGCCGCCGGTGCTGCTGGGCCTGCTGGCGATTGTGCTGCTGGTGGTGTATGAGCCCGAGCTGTGCGAGAAGGGCTACCGCTGGGCGATCTTGCGTGACTACCAGCAGCAGCGCATCTGCACCCTGCTCGACCCGTTCAAGGACCCGCTGGGCAAGGGCTTTCACATCATCCAGGGGATGATCGCCATCGGCTCGGGCGGCTGGTTTGGCAAGGGCTTCATGCAGGGCACACAAACGCACCTGGAGTTCATCCCCGAGCGCACGACCGACTTTATCTTTGCCGCGTTTTCCGAAGAGTTTGGCCTGGTTGGCAACCTGGCGCTGATCGCGGCGTTTGCCTTTTTGATCCTGCGCGGCCTCACCATTGCGCTGGAAGCGCCCACCTTGTTCTCGCGCCTGCTGGCCGGCAGCATCACGCTGATTTTCTTCACCTATGCCTTTGTCAACATGGGCATGGTCAGCGGGATTTTGCCGGTGGTCGGTGTGCCGCTGCCCTTCATCAGCTACGGCGGCACCGCGATGGTCACGCTCGGCATGGGCCTGGGCATGCTGATGTCGATCTCAAAATCGAAGCGGCTGGTTCAGTCTTGAGCGGGGGCGGGCTGGCCACAAGCGGGCCGGCAGCAGGCGTGCAGCTAGCGGGCAGCAGGCAAAAACGGGTTTTCAATGCGCAGGCCGTCAATCTGCTGGCCGTGTTGCAGGTCTTCGCTGAGCAGGCGGGTGCAGCCCGCTTGCAATGCCGCCGCAATGACCAGGCTGTCGTAGAAGCTGTAGCGCCAACGCGCTTGCAGATCCAGCGCGGTTTGGTAGAGCGGCTGGCTGGGCATGACGCGGCACAGCGGCATCAGCAAATTGTGCAAAAGCGCCTGCGCGTCAGCCGCGAGCAGCGGAGGCTGCAGCCGCCGGGTGGCCACGTTGAGGGTTTCCTGCACGCCCTGAAAACTGATGCAGGCGCTGCCCTGTCGCAAAGCGCTTGCCAGGAGTTGGCTGGCAATCTGCTGTTTGGCGGCGTTTTTATTGTCCAGCGTGTAGACCAGCACATTGCTGTCAAGAAAGTCAGCGCTCATTCATCTCGTCCCGCGTGAACTTGCGGCCATCGGTGCCGGTGTAGCTGCGGATGCGCTCCAGTACCTGCATGGCGGCAGCGGCCTGCTGATCGCGCTGGCGCTGCTCGGCGTAGCTGGCCAGCCAGAGCCGAAACTGCTCATTGAGTGTGGTGCCGCTGGCCTTGGCTTGTGCGCGCGCCGCCTCGACCAATGACGCATCGGCGCTGAAGGTGATGTTTTTCATGATGCCGGTTTTCAGTGTATTTGTGTTCGAATTATCGTGTACACGAAATACAATTGTGTACACGAAGATTTATAAGTGAATTAGACTGCCACGCAGCAGACATGGGCATTCGCAGCGCTTGAGCCCTCATCGGGTGGGACGGGCGGGATTGTTTTTTGCATCAAGCCTGGCCCGAGCGCGCCAGATTAAGCGCCAGCAGGCGCTGCAAGATTTCTTCGTCCTGCATATCGGCGCTGTAGTCGGCCCAGCCGTAGGCGGCGGCTACGGCGGCGTCCAGGGTTTTGTGGGCGGCGTCCAGCCAGGCGGGGCGCTGGTTGTAGAGCTTGGTGAGGGTGCGCTGGGCCAGCTCGGCTTCAAAACCCGGCTTGGGCAGCACACGGTCAGGGTAGGGCGAATGCGCCATGCCCAGCGGAATCACCTCGGGTACGCGCTGCGTCCACTCCGGCGGGTTCAGCCAGCTCTCGCGCAGCGCGTTCAGGCGGTGCGCGGCCTGGGCGATGGCAACGGCATGCTGGCGCGTTGTGGATACTTCGCTATTCATAGCGCTGGAGGCAGACTTTACCTTGGCCACAGGCTGATTTGGCTCTAAAAACCCCGCAGGAATGCACGCACCGCCCTCCAGGGGCTCGGTTTGCTGGTGCGCGGTGTCGGCGGGCGTGAGGCCAGCGGGAAAGGGGAAGGTTTCGAAGCAGGTGGTGGGGGTGTAGCGCGGCCGATCTTCCAGCGAGGTGCCCATGCGCAGTGACCAGAGTTCGTGAAAGCGGCTGTGGAGGATGCCGAAGGTGGTGTCGTCGGCGCGGGCGGTAACAACAAGTTGTCCATCCACAACAACGCCCTGCTGTAACCAAACATACAAACGGTATTTGGCGACGCGTGCTGTTCCGATGGCGCGCGGAATCTGTAGCATTGCGCGCCGAAGATCTGGCGCAGGTCGCGCATGTAGCCACCAACGACTTCTCTCAAGTTCATTGCGCACGAGTAGTCGTTGTGGGCGAACCGTATTGACGACGTGTGCAAACGGTACTTCGTAGAGTGCAGCGTCAGCTTCGGTCATGTCAAGACCAAAGTCCACAATCCATTGATCAAGTGGTCTACGCGTTACGTCCAAGCCATTAAGCCAACGCTTGACTACGTCTGCGTTACTTTTGAGATTTGGATTGGGCTGTAGTAACCAGTTGCGAGCTGAATTGCCATTCACGTCGAAACTGCCTTTCTTCATGCCACCGACAAAACTGGCTAAGCGATTGGCGGGTAATCGCACAGCGAAAGTTAAATCAGTAGAAGTGCCGTTGCTGGTGCCAGCAGTTAAATCCGCATGGATTTTTGCTACACCGTTGCCATCTAACTCAACTTTTTGCGTAGAGTGCCCAAAAGCAACCAACGATACGCGTACGGCGGCACCTTCATTCACCCAGATCTCATCACTCCAAGCTTCATAAATCTGAGTGGTATTTGCAATGGCATCCATCACTACACGATTTTTGCCACCACGAACAGAGTTTGTCGCTACCAGACCCGCAGCGCCAAGCCCATTACTTTTAATCGCAGTACGCGCTTTTTCAAACCAATAGCAGACCAAATCAGCACCACCGGGCACACGGCCTTTGTAGGTAGCGCGCAGTGTTTCGGTGTAGTCGCCACCCAATTCACCGCGCATTTTCTTGTCACCCAAAAACGGCGGATTCCCGATCACCACGCTGGCCTTGGGCCATGCGGCTTCCACGGCGCGTTTTTCTCCGGCGTGGGCGGGAAGCGGGGTCAGAGCCGAATTTCGTTCAGCAGGGTTTGCCGCCGGTGGGGTTGCTGTGCTGAATTCGGATCTAACCCCATTTCCCTCACCACTTCCATCACCCGGCTCCCAAGCCAGCAGCGCGTCGCGGCACTCAATATGCTCCAGCGGCTCCAGCACCGGGTTGGTCTTGAACTCGTAGCCGTGCGTCATGCGCCATTGCAGCTCGCCTATCCACACCGTCACGCGGGCCAGCTCGGCGGCGTATTCATTGATCTCGATGCCCAGCAGGTTGTGCGGGCCGGTGACCAAATCGGCCTCACGGTCCAGGCCCAGCGTTTCGGCTTCCAGGTGGCTTTTGTGCTCGATGTCTTTGAGGGTTTTGAGGCCAAGGAACAAGAAGTTGCCGCTGCCGCAGGCCGGGTCGAGCACGCGGTAGGCTTTGAGGTGGTCCAGCCAGAGGATGAACTTTTCGCGTGCCAAACGGTGGTTTTTGTCACCTTTTTTAGTGCTTTTAGCCTGTAGCCACCGTATTTCCTGCCTGGTTTGCTCCCACAGTTGTAGCAGTGGGCGCTCGATCACGGGCCCCACGATGCGCATGATGGTGGCCGGGTCGGTGTAGTGCGCGCCGAGCTGGCTGCGTTTGGCGGGGTCGAGCCCGCGCTCGAACAGGGTGCCGAAGATGGAGACGTCAATGGCGCTCCAGTTGAGCGCGGCGGCGCTGCGCAGCTCGGTCATCTCCAGCACCGTCAGCGGCGGCACGGCAATGGTTTGGAACAGGCCGCCGTTGAACCAGGGGATGTCGTCATTGCCGTACAGGCCGCCATCGCGCATCACATTAAACAGGTTGTGCAGGCCGGTGGTGAGCTTGTCGCTGGTGAGTTTCTGGTTTTTCACCAGCCCCTCAAACATGCGGCCGGGCAGCAGGCCCACGTCTTCGGCAAAAAAGCAAAACAGGCATTGGGTGAGGAAATGCGCCACGCGGTCGGCGTGGGCTTGCGCCTGCTGCGGCTGGGTCTGGGCGTCCGGGCCGCGCTTGCGCAGGCCCTCGGCCAGGACGGCAAAGCTCCTGGCGGCGGCTTCGGTGATGTCGCGGCTGGTTTTTTTCGGGCGAAAGCTCTCGGGGTCTTGCCAGATGCGGCGCAAGAGCGCCAGCTTGGGCGGCTGCGCCAGCTCGGGCAGCAGCACGGTGTGCGTCTCTGACGGGTGGCCGGTGAACTGGGTGTGGATGCGCAGGGTGAGGCGGTCACACACCACCAGAATCGGCGGGTTGGCCAGCGCCAGGCTGTAGCTCAAAAGCTGCTTGAGCGCGGCGTCAAGGTTTTTGCCGGGGGCCTTGTTTTCCCAGGCAAAAACGCCTTGCTTGAACACATCGGCATAGCCGGTGCGGCCGCCGACGAGCGCGCTTTTTTCCTCAAACACATAGCCGGCCTCGCTGCCGGGTTTGGGCACGCCGAGCAGTTCGCACAAGTCCAGGAAATGGCTTTGCGCGCCTTGCTCTTCATTGAGCCCATAGGCCGGGCCGGGCACCCCTTCTGTGATGCCCCATTTGGCGATGAAGTCTTGCGGGGTCATGCGGTGGCTGGGGTTTGCGGCTTCAGGCGGCTTGAAGGCGGCTGTGCTGGCGCAGCCAGGCGGCAAATTCGGCCTCGGTGATCTCGCCTGCGGCGACGGCGAGCATGGTGAGCACGCAGTCGGCGTCGCTGGCATCGAGCTGCCAGCCGTTGAGCGCCAGAAACAGTTCAGAGGCGACAAAGCCGGTGCGCTTGTTGCCGTCCAAAAAGGCGTGATTGCGCGAAATGCCGTAGCCATAAGCGGCGGCCAGCGCCGGGGCGTCGGGCTCGCCATAGGCAGCGAGGTTGGGTGCACGGCCCAGCGCCGATTCGAGCAAACCTTGGTCACGCACCCCGACTTGCCCGCCATGCTCGGCCAACTGCGCTTCGTGAATGGCCAGAACTACGTCGTGTTCCAGCCAAATCCAGGCGCTCACTTGGCCAGCTCGCGGAGTACGGCGCGGCGCTGCTTCATGATGCCGCGTGCGGCTTGCATTTGCACTTCAAAGTTGGGGTTATGCGCGGTCAGGCGCAGGCCGTCGGGGTTGTCCGTCAGGTAAATCTCATCGCCCTTTTCAAGCTGCATGCGCGCAAGCAATTCCTTGGGCAGGATGACGCCGACCGAGTTGCCGATTTGGGTGAGTTTCAGGGTGTGCATGGCTGTCCTTGAAGTTATAACAGCCGTTATATTAACCCGGCAAGTCGGCTACCGCAAACAGCAGCAGGGACTTGTCCTCCGAATTCTCGCCCAAGCACGCTTCGACCATCGTCAGCAGCGGCGGCGGCAGCGTGAGCGGCGGCTGCTGCAGGTTCAGGCGGCGCCAGTGGCCCAGCGGAATGTCCAGGTTCGGCCCCATATGACGCCAGGTGAAGCTGGTGGTGAGCAAGTAGCGCGCGCCGCTGCGTTTGATGTTGGCCAGTGCCAGTGTGATGTCCGCGAACGGCAGGTGAAGCAGGCAGTCGCGGCACAGCACCAGGTCGGCCTGCGGCAGGTCGCTGGTGAGCAAATCCATCACTTCAAAGCGCACGCCGGGGCGGGCGTACCGCGCGGTGTTGCGGGCAATCAGCGGCTCGACCACATCGCCGCCGGTGTAGTCGATGCCGTGCAGGTTGACCAGCTGCATCCAGTTGAAGTCACCGCAGGGCAAGTCCAGCAGCGAGCGGATGCGGTACTCGGCGAACAAGCCCTCCAGCTCGCGGCGGACGTGGCGGGTGGCATGCTGGGTCGAGCCCGCGCCCGAGACCGACTCGGCGTCGCCCCAGGTGTTGTGGCTGAAGATGCTGGTGAACACGGCTTTGGCATCGGTCTGTGCACTTTCGCCTGCTCCCGCCTCAGCCTGCACGGCCCCCAATGCGCCGGGTGCGGCGGGGGACTGCGGCGCGCTGCTTGCCGCTTCAGCGGCGGCGATGGCGGCTTGCGCCCACGGCCCCAGCCGGGCCCGCGGGCCGAGCGTGCGGCGGGCATAGTCAATGCCGCTGAAGGCCGCGTAGTCGGCCAGCGTCCGCACGGTGCCCAGGCCAAATTCGCCCAGGTCAGCGCCGTCGCACAGCAGGGCCTGCAAACGCCGGTTGGACGCCTCGTTCAGTTCCCACCAGCGCTGCTGGCGCAACTGGTCTTGCTCCTCGCTCCAGTGCAGGGGCCGGGGCTTGGCGTTGGCCGGCGTGGTGTAGAGGTGGTAGATGGGCAGGTCGCTGGTGTGAAAGATGTCCCAGCCGTGGGTGTAGGCGCGGGCAGCGATGGCCTGTTCTTCGCCATGAAAGTACAGGTGCGGGTCATACGGTACCTGCGCCACCAGGCTGCCGGGCGCAAACAGGCAGCCCGCGCCCAGGTGAAAGCCGCGCACCGGTTCGTCTTGCTCGACCGGCACAGCATAAAAGCTCAGCACCGGGTTGTCGGGGTTGAATTCCATGCCCTGCGCGACGACATGCGCCAGCACTTTGGTGGTGGTGGGCTTGGCCACCGCTTGCTCGCCGACCACTTCAAACGGGTTGGGGTAGGACGACACAATGCACTTGGGGTTGATTTGCTGGCACTGTTTGGCCGAGTCGATCAACCGCTCGTCCCAGCCGGGCATGAACATCATGTGCGAGTCGATCTGGAAAAACCAGTCTTCATCGCGGTAGAGCTTCATCGCCAGGGCGCGCGCCCAGCAGGCACCGCGCGCGGCCAGCGGGTGCATGTACTCGTAGCGGATTTTTTGTTGCAATAGCGCATTCGTCACGCGCAGCCGCTGGGTCGGCGGGGCCTGGTCAATGATGCCAAAGCGCAGCCGCTCGGGGTGCGCGGCCATGGTGTACGCGCCGTGCACGGTATACGGCAGCAGCGGGTCGCAGTAGGCCGCGATGCTGATGAAAATGGTTTCGTTGGAATGCACGGGCAACTCAGGCAAGGTGGGCGGGGAGGGCTGCAAAAGGCGCAGGCTACACTGA
>JBJXED010000093.1:0-8759 GCA_046155225.1 Burkholderiaceae bacterium | reverse complement strand
CTCTACCTCAGCGCCCGTCAGCTCATGCGGCGTGAAGGGGTTGATCGGCGCTTTGATCGGGCTGGGCGCTACCTGGTTGGCCTGGTAGGAGTAGCGGCCAAAGTGCAGAATTTGCAGCGCGATTTTGCCGCCTGCCGCGTGCACGGCTTCAGTGATGACGCGGTGCTCGTCAGCCTCGTGCTGCGTGGTCAGCTTGGCACCGCCTTGCATGGGGCGGCCCTCGTCGTTGGGCGCAATGCCGCCGGTGACGATCAGGCCCACGCCGCCGCGCGCCCGCTCGGCATAAAACGCCGCCATGCGCTCAAAACCATGCTCCACCTCTTCCAGACCCACGTGCATGGAGCCCATCAACACGCGGTTGCGCAAGGTGGTAAAGCCCAGGTCGAGCGGGGCGAGGAGATGGGGGTAAGTGCCGCCGGGTTTTTGCGCGGGGTACAGCGGGGTGAGGGGCTGCTGTGAGGGCAGCGGGGCTGGAGTGGCTGGGCTGCGTGGCGCTGCGACAACCGGGCTTACGGTTGCGACAGGCTGTGCAGCGGCAACGGGCTTGGCGCTGGGCGCAGGCTTGAACAGCGCCGCCAGCTTCATCGCAATCGACATGTCGCCATCAATTTTCATGCGCCCACCCATGAACGCCTTCACCGGGTCCAGCCGTCCGGCCAGCATGTCGGTCATGTCGGCAGCAGGCAGGGTCATCACGGTTTGGGGCTTTTCGTCGCTGGCAAGAGAGGCAGTTTGGGTAACGACTGGCGGGCTGTTGCGCGTATCCAGAAACAAGCTGCCATCTGCTCCCAGGTCAAACTGACTCAGGAATTTGCCGGCGCTGTTGGCACTGGCTTGGGCCAGGAGTTGGTTGGCGAGAAGTTTGGTCATCGGGGATTCGTTGGATGGGTTAGACGCGGGTTTGGCATCCATGGACCCGGTGAACACAGCGGGGCGCTTTTGGATGGTCGCCATCATCGCTTCCGTGAAGTCTGGCGTTTGAAACAGCTTGGCATTCAACATCAATGCCTGGCGCAGGCTTTGCTGCACGTTGGCCTCGCTTTGCGCATTCAGCACTTGCTTGATGCCCGCCACCACCAGCGGTGCGTTTTGCGAGATGCGCAGGGCCTGTGCCAACGCGGCCTGTCGGGTTTGCTCCGGGGTTTCGTAGATGGCATTCACCAGGCCCATTTGCAGCGCCTGCGCCGCATTGAAATCGTCACCGGTAAACGCCATCTGACGCAGCCAGCCATGGCTAACCAGTTGCGGCAAACGCTGCAGCCCGCCCAAGTCCGACACGATGCCTAACTTGACCTCGCGCAGGCTGAAGGTGCTGCCCTGGCTGCACAGCCGCACATCGCACGCGGCGATCAACTCCAGCCCCGCGCCAATGCACCAGCCGCTGACGGCCGCGATCACCGGCTGGCGGCATTCGGCGATGCGGGTCAAGGCCTGCTGCCAGGCGGTGCCGGTGCGTTCGAGTTCCTCGTGCCCTGCCGGCCCACCCTGCAACCCAGCCATCAGCATGGGCGCGACATCTTTCAAGTCCAGACCAAAGCTGAAGTCTTTGTCGTCAGCGGCCAGCACCACGGCGCGCACATCGGCATGGGCGCTCACCTCGTCGAACACCCGGCCCAGTTCCGCCAGAAACTTCAGCCCCACCGGGTTGCCGCGCCGGCCACTGGCCATCAGCACCTGCGCCACGTGGGGCTGTGGCAGGGTCACTTTGAAGCACTCAAATTCGCTAAAACTCATGGTTGGTCTCCTGGGAAGATGCTGATGTGATGAAAATTTATATGCGCCGCCCAGGTTCTCGTGGAGGCTGTTTAGTTAAAGTAAAAACGGGTTTTCGGTCTTCTCGGCGAGTTGCCAATAGTAGTTGGCCTCAGCCTCAGCCTGAGCCGGTGGAATATACCCAATCGGCTCCAGCAGTCGACAATGATTGAATCAAAAATACCCATTGCAGGGTGGCCAGTTCAAGTGACTCCTTCTTTTTCCAGGGAGCACGGTGGTGGATCAATTCGGTCTTGTACAACCCATTGATCGTTTCGACCATGGCGTTGTCATAGCAGTCACTTCGACTGCCCACTGAGGGCTCAATGCCAGCTTGGGCGATTCACTCCAGTGGCAGCAGGCGCTGAACCAGCGGGTGCAGGATTTTTTTCTGGGTGCCGATGGCGTAGAAATGCTCCTGCACGCCGTCACAAACACCAATCAGCTTGACGCCGTAGCGAGCCACCAGTTCGTCATGCACCACTTGCGCCGCCGGGAACACGCCCATGCCGCTGGCACCGAAGGTTTTGAGCAGTGCGCTGTCATCAAACTCACCGGCCACGGTGGGGCGAATGGCTTGCCGCTCAAACCACTGGTCGAGCTGGGTGCGCACGGCGGTCTGTGGTGCGGGCAACAGCACCGGCACATGGGCCAGCGACTGTGGAAATCCTTTGCGCGACACGGCATACCAGTCAGGCGGCGCGTACCAGGCCACCGCAGACGAACCCAGCGAATGGCTGTAGACCCTCAAGTTGGGGTTGTTGGGCACCGGTCGGTCCGCCAGCACCACATCGAGCCGGTGCAGCGCCAACTTCGCCAGCAGGCCATCAAAACCGTCTTCCAGGCACAGCAGGCGCAGCTTGGGCTCTTGTATGACGGGCTGCAGCAAGCGGCGTACCACCAGCTTGGGCAAGCCGTCCGATATGCCCACCGACAACCGCACCGATGGCGCGGTGATGGCGTCTTGCACCATCGCGGGCAGCTCTTCGCCCAACTGAAAAATCAGGTCGGCCTGCTGCATGGCTGCCGTGCCCGCTTCGGTCAGCACCAGGCCCCGGCCTTGCGGTTTGAGCAAGGTGTGCCCCAGCGAACGCTCCAACTCGCGTACCTGGGTGCTGACGGTTTGCACCGCCATACCCAGCCGGTTGGCGGCGCGGGCCACGCCACCTTCTTTGGCAACCACCCAGAAGTAGTAGAGGTGACGGTAATTAAAAGCTTGAGACATCGGTATTGCCCTTGAATGGATGTGATGAATCAGCAGTTTTTTCAGAAGATTTAGTTCCTGATTCTCTGCTTTATCAGAAGTTCACCGCGCCCTATCCTTCAGGCTCTTTCAACCCACTGGAGAACTGTGATGCAAGTTGTATTTGAATCCCGCGATGCCGATGGTGCCCAACTGCGCGACGTGGCGGTCGAACGCGTCCGCTTTGTGATGCGCCGCATGACCTGGCTAGTGCCACGCGCCAAGGTGCTGCTGTCTGACATCAATGGGCCGCGCGGCGGAGTCGACAAGCGTTGCCAGGTGGAACTGAAGACCGCCAGTGCGGGCACCGTAGTCATCACCTCGATTGCGCGTGACTGGCGCACCGCGCTGGACGGTGCTTTGCAGCGGGCCGCCCGCGCACTTATGCGCAGCGCACAGCGCGGGCAGGGAAGGCAGAAACCGGGTGCGACCATGCAACTGGGTTTGGGCTCTTGAAGCGGGGCATCAGACAAACACCATGAAATGTCCCTCTTGCCCCGACGCCACCCTGTTGATGATGGATCGCCAGGGTGTAGAAATTGACTATTGCCCGCAGTGCCGCGGTGTGTGGCTGGACCGCGGTGAACTGGACAAGCTGATCGAGCGGTCTACGGCATCACCCGCTGGCCGTGCGCCTGCATTCAGCCAGCAGCCGTCTGAATTTGCCGACTCAGACCACCCTGGCCACTATCAGAGTGGGTATTCGCGAAGCTCGACTGGGCAGCCACGCAAACGCAAAGAATCGTGGCTAAGTGATATCTTTGATTGATTTGAATAGCCTGATTTTCGTACTGTTTAACCGAAAAAAGCTAGAAGTGACCGAATTCGCATTCATGGTTTTAGTCATCGCGGCTGCCGTTTTGTATGGGGCCTGGTCCGAATACCGCAGCAAGAGCCTACGCGATGCGAGGCTGCTCGCAGGCGTGGGTCTGGGTGGCTTGGTGGCCACCACGGCTTTGTATTTTTCTTGATCTGGGTCACTTGCCTTTGCAACGGTGGGCATCATTTAGCGCGATCAATCAATGGGGTGGCAAGCAACTGTCGGGTCAGTCGCCTTGAGGGAGCCCGACTTGGCGTAGTTTGAAAGAACCTGAGCGCCACCCGTCGAAGCGCTTATGCTCGACGGGTATTTTTTTGATTGGTGTCGATGCAAAGCTTTTTAGACCCCGCCATCCTGTTTTTCGTCTTCGGCATCGTTGCTGGGTTGATCAAATCAAATCTTGAAATCCCACCGCAGATTTCGCGCTTTCTATCGCTGTATCTGCTGATGGCGCTCGGCTTGAAGGGTGGTTTTGCGCTGGCGGAGTCGGGCCTGACGCAAGAGGTCGCCATCACCCTGGGCAGCGCACTGCTGTTGGCCACAGTCATTCCAGCGCTGGGTTATTGGGTGTTGCGCCGCTACCTCAATGGTTTTGATGCGGCAGCCATTGCCGCCACTTATGGCTCGGTCAGCGCGGTGACGTTTATCACAGCCACCCAATACTTGGAGACGCGCGGCGTGGCTTTTGGCGGACACATGGCCGCCGCCATGGCGCTGATGGAATCGCCCGCGATCATTCTCGCGGTGGTACTGGCCAACCGGGTGCGCCAGCAGCAGCGCGCCAGCAACCCGGCCAACCCGGTAACGCTTGATGCGCCGCTGGGCAAAGTCTTGCATGAATCGCTGACCGATGGCGCACAACTGCTGCTACTGGGCGCGATGCTGATCGGCATCATCAGCGGCGACAGCGGTCAGGCCGCCATGAAGCCGTTCACCGGCGACCTGTTCAAAGGCATGCTGGCCTTTTTTCTCCTCGACATGGGTCTGCTGGCAGCGCGTAACGTGAGCCAGTTGCGGGGCCAGTCTGCGTGGCTGCTGGGCTATGCCCTGCTTGCCCCGCCCGTGCACGCGGCACTGGCGCTGGCGCTGTGCGCGGCGTTGGGCATATCGGCGGGCAACGGTGCCCTGCTGATGGTGCTGGCCGCCAGTGCTTCCTACATTGCTGTGCCTGCCGTGGTGCGCCAGGCCATTCCCGAAGCCAAGCCCGCGTTGTACTTCGGCATGTCACTGGGCATGACGTTCCCGCTGAATATCTTGCTGGGTATTCCGGTTTACGTTTGGGTTGCGCAGAAGGTGCTGCTCTAGAGCTATAAGCTTGAATCGTAGAAAAGCCATCAAGTTGTGACGGCGCGTGTATGCACGTTTTCTGGCATCAAGGCTTACGTCCAGCTGCTGTGTCGTTAAGCCGCCAGTCGTAATCCAGAAACTCAATGTCAATTTTGCCGCCGCGTAGCTGTGTTACTTGATCAGTGCTGAGACTCAGCGCAGACGCATACAAGGCAAAGAATTCGGCCAATGTGTTTGCACCGCGCCAGCCCTTTTCAAAATCTTGCCTGTACCACTTGAAGATGCTGGACACGTGCAGCGTGTTGCCATCGAGCCGGTTGCGGGTGCGATCTTGCAGGAAGGAGCGCGCAGAATCATCCAGCTGGGCATCCAGCCGCGCACCTTCAAATGCCTCAGCCCGCAATGCGGGGCAGCCCACACTGGCGCAATTGACCGCAAAATGAATGCGCGGGTCGTTGTAACGGCCAGAGCCGCGAATCAGGTTGTGTTCCACATCGTCAAGCGAACGGGTTTCACCCAAAAATTGAATGAACGTTTTTTTCCAGGGCGATTGCACAAAACTACCCAGGTCTTTGATGGATGCCAAAGCGGGGTACTTCGTCAGCACCAGGTCTACCGTGGCGGCGTTGTACAAGTTGATAAGCAAGGCAAGCTGATCATTTTTTGCCAAGGCATCAAACTCCGCGCGCGTGACCGCAGCAGCCGCAGCCAAATACGCGCTGAGCACCGGGCGTTGGCCTGCAACTGCGGCGTAGTCCAGCGCCGTGGCCACCCCGCCGCGCAAAGGTTTGACATGTTTGGCCCACAACTGGCCCAAGGCTATGCTGGAAACTGGTGCCGCCAACGCTGTAGACGGAAGCCAACCCCAAGCTGCCAAGCTGGCAAGGCCCGCCACCGTCCATTGGCGCCGCGTGGGACAAGCATGCATACGAACTCCTTTGGGATTGTCTACTGCAGCCACTCTATCATCATGGCATGAGGCGCAATTGTGCTGGTGCATGGTGAGCACTTGGCGGCAAAAATGGCTACCGCTAAAGTGACTTGCCCCTGCCTTGACACGCCTCAAACCAGTTTTTTCACCAGCACCTGGCTTTTGCGGTCCCAGTTGTACTTGCGTTTGCGCGCTTCGGGCAGCCACTCCGGGTCGGTCTGCACAAAGCCGCGTTTGATGAACCAGTGCATGGTGCGGGTGGTGAGCACAAAAATACTCTCCAACCCATCGGCGCGGGCGCGCTGCTCGATGCGTTTGAGCAGCCTCTCGCCATCGCCCTGGGTTTGCACCTGCGGTGAGACGGTCAGCGCGGCCATTTCACCGGATTTGTTTTCGGGGTAGGGGTAGAGCGCGGCGCAGCCGAAGATGACGCCGTCGTGCTCGATCACGGTGTACTGGCCGATGTCGCGCTCGATCTCGGTGCGGTCGCGCTTGACGAGCGTACCGTCCTTTTCAAACGGCTCGATCAGTTGCAAGATGCCGCCCACGTCGTCGGCGGTCGCCTCGCGCAGTTCCTCTAGCTTTTCGTCAATCACCATCGTGCCAATGCCGTCGTGCACATAAATCTCCAGCAGCAGCGCGCCGTCCACGGCAAACGGCAGGATATGGCTGCGCTCCACACCGCCAATGCAAGCCTTCACGCAGTACTGCAAGTAAAAGGCGGTGTCGGTTGGCACTTGCGGCGCAGGAAGCTGGGCCAACAATTTGTCGGCAGCGGCCAGCGGCAGTTCGGTGTCGATGGGGTTGTCTTCGCCTTCGGGCTCGGTCGGCTGGATGCGAATGCCGGGTATCTCGGTCAAAAAAATCAGCTTGTCGGCCTGCAGCGCAATCGCCACGCTGGTGGCCACCTCTTCCATGCTGAGGTTGAACGCCTCGCCCGTGGGTGAAAAACCAAACGGCGAGAGCAGCACGAGCGCACCCGAGTTCAGCGTCTGCGCAATGCCCACCGCGTCAACTTTGCGTACCAGCCCGCTGTGTTGAAAATCCACCCCCCCCACCACGCCAACAGGCCGCGCGGTCAAAAAATTGCCCGAGATCACGCGCACGGTGGAGCCCGCCATCGGTGTGTTGGGCAAACCCTGGCTGAAGGCCGCTTCAATTTCGTAGCGCAACTGGCCCGCAGCCTCCTGCGCGCAATCCAGCGCCACCTCGTCGGTGATGCGGATGCCGTGCGAATACTTGGGCGCATGCCCCTTGGCCTTGAGCTGTTCGTTGACCTGCGGGCGAAAGCCGTGCACCAGGACAATCTTGACGCCCATGCTTTGAATCAGCGCCAGGTCTTGCGCCAGAAATTGCAATTTACCCGCCGCAATCGCCTCGCCCGCAATGCCCACCACAAAGGTTTTACCCCGGTGCAGGTGAATATAAGGCGCGACCGAGCGGAACCAGGGGACGAAGGTGAAATTGAAGACGGCGGACATGGTGGTTGTGTGATGGTAGTTCGAGTCTCGGTGCGAAGACGCAGGGATAATTCTCGATTCTGTATGAAGTTGCGCCTTTGACTGCTACCCGCCTACAAATCAATTTCCCTGAATCCCTGCCCGTTTCCGAAAGGCGGCAAGAGATCATGGCCGCAATGGCCGCGCACCAGATCATCATCGTCTGCGGTGAAACCGGTTCCGGCAAGACCACGCAATTGCCAAAAATGGCGTTGGCTTTAGGGCGTGGGCGGCTCAATTACCCTGACCCCGCCAGAGGCAAACTGATTGGCCACACCCAGCCACGCCGCTTGGCTGCCACCACGGTAGCCAAGCGGATTGCCGAGGAGCTGAACACGCCGCTGGGCGAGGTGGTGGGCTACAAGGTGCGGTTTGCGGACAAGCTGGGTCGCAATGCCTCGGTCAAGCTCATGACCGACGGTATTTTGCTGGCCGAGACGCAGACTGATCCGCTGCTCAAAGCCTACGACACCCTCATCATTGACGAGGCGCACGAGCGCAGCCTGAACATTGACTTTTTGCTCGGCTACCTGCGCGAGATATTGCCGCGCCGGCCGGATCTGAAAATCATCGTCACTTCGGCCACGATTGATGCGCAGCGCTTTGCGGATCACTTTGCGTCTAGCAAAGGCCCGGCGCCGGTGATGATGGTCTCGGGCAGGTTGTTCGCCGTCGAGCAGCGCTACCGCCCGTTCGAAGAAAGCCGCGATTACGACCTGAACGCCGCGATCGCCGATGGTGTCGATGAACTCTGGCAGGGCGGGCAGGGTGGCGACATCTTGGTTTTCCTCCCCGGCGAGCGGGAAATCAGAGAAGCCGCCGACCACCTGCGCAAGCATTTGGCACACCAGCCGCTGCACCGCAGTGCCGAGGTATTGCCGCTGTTTGCCCGCCTGACACAGCCCGAGCAAGAGCGCATCTTCCAGGCGCACATCGGCAGGCGCGTGGTGCTGGCGACCAATGTGGCTGAAACTTCGCTCACGGTACCTGGCATTAAATACGTCATTGACGCTGGTACAGCGCGCGTCAAGCGCTATAGCTTTAGAAGCAAGGTGGAGCAGTTGCTGGTAGAGCCCATCAGCCAAGCAGCGGCCAACCAACGGGCTGGGCGCTGCGGCCGTGTGGCCAACGGCATTTGCATCCGCCTGTATGCCGAGCAGGATTTCAACGGCCGCCCGCGCTTCACCGATCCCGAGATTCTGCGCAGCTCGCTGGCGGGCGTGATTT
>JBJXED010000092.1:0-2811 GCA_046155225.1 Burkholderiaceae bacterium | reverse complement strand
CGCCAGCATCGGCGCAGCCCTAGCAGCCACGGAAAACGCCCGCTCGGCGCTAGCACTCGCCAACGAGCGTGCCGCACTCAGCAGCCAAGCGCATGCCCTCATCGCCAAGTCTTACCGGCTAGGCGAGTCCGACCTACCGACCCGGCTGCGCTTTGAAGCCGACAAGTTTGATGCCGACCTGGCCCTGGCCCGCGCCATAGCCGATGCCCAACGTGCGGTCTCCCGACTCAACCAAGCCTATGGATTGCTCCCATGAACTCATTTTTTATATCGAATAGATCTGTAGCCTTAATGAAAACTACCCTTGTTGCTATTTTTATAGTAGTGCCGAGCTGGCTTCTCGTGGCGGTGGCAGGCGGCGATGCCAGCGACGGCCATTCGCACGATGCCGCGCCCGCCGCCTTGAATAGCCCGGCCTTGCCGCGATTTGCGGCGCAGTCTGACTTGTTTGAAGCAGTTGGTGTGCTGACCGGCGCTGAGCTGTCCATCTTCGTCGACCGCTTCGCCAGCAACGAGCCCGTGCTGGCCGCCAAAGTGGAGCTGGAGTCGGGCAGCGTCAAAGCTGCGGCTTCCTTTCATGCCGACCAGGGCGATTACCGCACCCCGTCAGAGCCGTTCAAAAAGCCCGGCACCTATCCCATCACGCTGACGATTACCGCAGGCGACCAGACCGACTTGCTGGTGGGTGAATTGGTGGTGCCTGACCCGCAAGCGCAGAGCACCAGTGCATCCGCAGCGCGCCCTTGGTTCAAGTGGCTGGGCTGGGCCGCTGGCGGTTTGGTTTTGGCTTTGGCAGCGCTTTTGATCCTGCGCAAATTGAGCTTGCGCCGCAGCGCGCACGCAGCCTTTTAAAGAAAAGACATTGACCATGAAGAAAACTTCTTTTTATTACCCTGCGCTGCTGGCCGCTGTGTCCTTGCTGAGCCTGCTGGCAACGGCAATGCCTGCACACGCCGGTGGCGATGCGAGTGACGGCCATTCGCACGACGCAGCTCCCGCCAGCGCCGGTGCCAATGCGCCCCAGCGTCTGCCAGGCGGTGATGTTTTTTTACCCAAACGCTCGCAGCGGCAATTGGGTGTGCGAACCGTGCTGGCCGAGGCATCCAACCTGCCGAAAACCATTGAACTCAGTGGCCGCGTGGTAATGGACCCGAATGCCAGTGGCCGGGTCCAGCCGACCATTGCCGGGCGGCTGGAGGCGGGCCCACGCGGCCTGCCGGCCTTGGGCCAAGCCGTGCGCAAAGGCGAGGTACTGGCGGTGGTGCGTGCGTCGGCCAGCCCGATCGAGCGAGCCAACCAAATCGCCCAGAGTGCAGAGCTCAGAGCTAATCTGGACTTGGCGCATAAACGGGTGGCGCGGCTGGCGCAATTGGAAGGCACAGTGGCGCAAAAAGACGTGGACGCCGCGCGCGGCGAAGTCACCAGCCTGGAGCAGCGCCTAGCCGCAGTGCAGGCCAGCGTGTCGGCCACCGAGCTGCTATTGGCCCCAGCCAGCGGCGTAATTGCCGCCCGCAACGCGGCGCTCGGCCAGGTGATGGAAGCACGCGAGCTGCTGTTTGAAATTGTCGATCCAACGCGCCTGATGGTTGAAGCCAACGCCTTTGACGCTGCGCTGATCAGCAACATTGGCAGTGCCAGCATCGCCCTGCCAAGCCCACCAAGCCCATCAAGCACGACAGGCAGCAGCGCAATCAGCATCCCACTGCAATTTGCAGGCGCGGGCCGCAGCTTGCGGGAGGGCGCGATCCCGCTGCAATTCCGCACCGCAGGCACAGCTGCTTTGGCGCTGGCGATACACCAGCCGGTGAGAGTGGTGGTGCAGACCAAAGAGCTGGCGCAAGGCTTTGCGGTAGCCAGCGCGGCGGTAGCAAAAAACACCAGCAACCAAGACATTGTGTGGGTGCACACCGAAGCAGAAGTGTTTTCGCCGCGCACCGTGCGTTTGATTGCGCTGGACGGCGCGCGCATTGCAGTGCTGGACGGCCTGAAAGCGGGCGACCGGGTGGTGACGCAAGGCGCGGCCTTGCTGAACCAAGTGAGGTAGGCCATGTTCGAAAAACTGGTTCACTTTTCGCTGCACAACCGGCTGATGGTGCTGATCGCCTCCGCCGTGCTGCTGCTCTACGGCGGCTTCACGCTGACGCGCCTGCCGGTGGATGTATTCCCGAATCTCAACAAACCCACCGTGACGATCCAGGCCGAAGCTGGCGGCATGGCACCTGAAGAAGTGGAGCAACTGATCTCCTACCCGCTGGAGACCGCCATGGCGGGCGTGCCCGGGGTAGAAACCGTGCGCTCGGTCTCCAGTGTGGGCGTGTCTTTTGTCTACATCACCTTCAACTGGAACACCGATATTTACCGCGCCCGCCACGTGGTGGGTGAACGCCTGAGCACTGCGCGGGATCAATTGCCGCCCGGCGT
Organism: Burkholderiaceae bacterium; assembly: GCA_046155225.1. Classification (GTDB taxonomy): domain Bacteria; phylum Pseudomonadota; class Gammaproteobacteria; order Burkholderiales; family Burkholderiaceae_C; genus JAKFVA01. Next base: position 390 of record JBJXED010000092.1, on the reverse strand, counting down.
GACGCATGTGGCGATGGGGCCGATTACGTCGATCATGGGCGAGATCATGCTGCTGGCACTGCCGATTGACACCAGCAAGATCAACCCGATGGCGGTGCGTGAGTACGCAGACTTTGTGATGCGCCCGCGCCTTTTGAATATCACCGGCATTGCGCAGGTGGTGCCGATTGGCGGCGAAGTGCGCCAGTACCAAGTGCAGCCCGATAGCGCCCGCATGGCGGCGCTGGGCATCACGCTGGAGCAAATCAGCGCGGCGCTCAAAGGCTATTCGGCCAACACCAGCGGCGGCTTTTTGGAACTCAATGGGCGCGAATATTTGATCCGTAACCTTGGCCGCACCACCAAGCTGGACGACCTGGCACAACTGCCGGTAGCGTATAAAAACCAGCA
>JBJXED010000091.1:0-17163 GCA_046155225.1 Burkholderiaceae bacterium | reverse complement strand
AGGAGATGCTGCCGTCGCCGTTCAGTACCGCTGTGCCGCCGCTGATGCTGGTGACGCTGCCAATGCTCAAGACGTCGCCGTCGGGGTCAATGTCGTTGCCCAGGAGCTGCGCCGCGCTGATGACTTGCACCGTGGTGGGGGTACCGGTGAGGATGTTCTTGTAGGCAACGGGGGCGCGGTTGGGGTTGGCCATGGGGGGCTCCGGTAAAAAATGGGGAAATTGAAAAGACGGGTTGCTAGCGAATGTAGCAAGCGCGCCTGCCCGTTCATGCGACAAACGCGTGACAAACTTGAAAAAGTCGCCCACAGGCGGGTTGACGACTATTCAAAAACCATAGCGCCACCGACAAGCAATACCTTGGCTACAGGCCAATTTGGCATAAAAAATGGCCTGGCAAGCTCTAAATACGGGGTTGCAGGCTACGGGCGGGCAGTGCCTGCCTGTGGGCACTGCGCTGGTGACCGCTAGAGTTTGAAAGCCGTTTTGGCCCGCTGGGCATACACATTGGTAAAGGTGCGCGCCAGCACGATCCTGTCGGCCGGGACTACCGTAGTGGGCAAACGGATGGCGGGCGCTGTTTCGGCAGCAAACACGCGCCACGCCGTCAAGGCTGCGTCCGAGGGCAAGACGCCGTCGAGCGAGGTGGACTCGCGCAACTTGCTGAACGCGGCCAGGTAAGCGGCGCGGTCGCCCTGCCAATACGGCTCAGGCACGACTTTCATCAAGTCAGTCGGCCCGGCGGTTTGCAGCCATTTCAGCGCGCGCACCACGCTGTTGGTCAAAGCTTGGCAGGTGCGCGGCAAATTTTGCACAAAGCCCACGCGGGCGTAGAGGCAGGCAAAAGGCATCAGGCCGCCAAACATGTCGAGCGTGTCTTTGAGGGTGCGGGTGTCGCATAGCACCCGGATGTCGCCCTTGATCTCGAGCAGCGTCATGACCGGGTCGGTATGGCACAGCGCGTCGATCTGGCCGCCGCGCAGGGCCTGCAAGGCGGCGGGGGTGCTCTCCAGTGCGGCAAAGCTGACGTCGCCCGGCGTCAGGCCGGCGCGGGCCAGGACGCGCTGGCTGAGCACGCTGGCCAAGCCGCTGGGCGACGAGCCACTGGCAGGTATGCCAATGGTTTTGCCGCGCAAGTCGGCCGCGCTGCGCAGGCCGCTGCTGCTGCGGGTGGACATGCCCAGCACGAGTTGCGGCGTGCGGGCAAGCTGCACAAAAGCCTGGTAGTACTGTTTTTTGGTTTGCAGGTGAAGGGTTTGCTCAAACTCGCCGCACACTACATCGGCCTGGCCCAGCAGCGCGGCCTGCTGCGCCAGCTCAGCGTCGGCGTAGTCGGCAATCTCCAGCGTCAAACCCTGGGCGCGAAAGTAGCCCAGTTGCTCGGCAATGGTCAGCGGCAGGTAGTAAAACGCCGACTTGCCGCCCACGGCCAAGGTCAGGCGGTCTTTCTCCAGCGGCCCAAGCTGCGGCACTTGGGCCTCAGACTGGCCTTGTACGGCCGGCCACGCAAAAGCGGGCAGCACGGCGGCGGCCGCTTGCGCAAAGGCCCGGCGGGTGAAGTGAGGTGGTGGACGCAAGCCAGTGACCTTATCAGCCCGACAAAAACCCGCATCGGGAACATCCCCCAGCGGGTTACTACCTTGGCCTCACGGGTCTGCCGGCGCAGCCGCTGGCTATTGCACTATTGCACCTGTACGGGCGTGGTCACTGCACCCGCCAGAAATTTGCCCGGATTGGCGTTGTCGAGCAGTTCCAGGTTCAAGCTGTAAGCACCCGGCGGAGGCTTGATCCACACCTCCGTTTGCCCGCCGTCTAGCACAATTTCAGCCGGCTTGGTGCCGTCTTTGGGCTGAATGGTCAGGCGGAAATGGCCCGTGTCTTTTTCTTTTTGGACCCGCGGCCCGACATTGAGCTGGGAGGCATGAAGCCGCACCAAAAACGGTGACTTGAGCTGGGCACCCGGTGCGATGTTGAGCAAGGCAATGCCCTTGGCAGCAGGTGCGGCTGTGCCCGGATTATTGCGGCTGACAGTCACCGTCAGAGGCTTGCTGAAGACGAAATGCGGCAGATGGTTATGGTCTGCCAAGAGCAGGCGCAAGGTGTATTTGCCCGGCTTAAGGTTCAGCACCGATTCCATCTGGCCTTTGCCAAAGTGGATGTATTGCTCGGTGAAAGGCAGGGCTTGCTTGAAGTCCAGCGGCAAATCCCGGTTCACTAGCAGGTGGTGATGCCCGCTCTTGCCCGAGACTGGCGAGGTGATGGCAGACAAGCCCCAACCGCCTGACAGTCCAAACTTGATTACAAAGGGCGTTTCGATGACCGCGTTGTTCTCAAGATTGGTGAAATAAGCGTCAGCAGTGGAGTACGGGGATTGCGACTGCCAAGGGTGCTGCAACTGCAAAACAGGGCCTGGATTTGATTGGGCCAGGGCACCCATGACAGCAACGCACATCAACCCGAAAAAAACACAAATGCGCACCGTGGTGTTCAAGTTGAATACTCCAGCAAAACAAAAAAATAAAAAAGCCAACCGTTCGCACGGATGGCTTTTTGCAACAGGTAAATTCTGGTCGGTGTGAAAGGATTCGAACCTTCGACCCCTTGCACCCCATGCAAGTGCGCTACCAGGCTGCGCCACACACCGAAGCTGGCGATTATAAGCTGCCAGGGCGCGCTGAAATCCGCAGCGATGTCAGTACGATGCGCTCAGTAACTCGCGGATTTCAGACAATTCCCGGCGCACCATCAGCCACTTTTCGGGCGCTGGACCGTTGGGCAGCTCGGCAGGGTCATCGTCGTCTTCAGGAAAAACTGAATCGTCGATGGCGATGGCCTCGACGCCCTCGAACATGACCTCGCCATTGCGGCGCTTGTCGCGCTCGCTCTGCACCAGTTCCTGCAATTTATTGCGCGCGCCGCTGATGGTGAAGCCCTGGTCGTAGAGCAGGTCACGGATGCGCCGGATCATGAGTACCTCATGATGCTGGTAGTAGCGGCGGTTGCCGCGCCGCTTCATGGGCCGCAGTTGCGTGAATTCCTGCTCCCAATAGCGAAGCACATGCGGCTTGACCTCGCACAGGTCACTGACCTCACCGATGGTGAAATACCGCTTGGCGGGAATGGATGGAAGCGCTTTCTCCATTGAAATCAATGTTCTACGAAAGAAAGCTACAAGGTTACTCTAAGTTACGCATGGATGCAAAGACCATGGCTTAACTTTCTGCCTTTGGGGGCAGCGTCCCACGCGTGAGGTGTTGTTTAGCCGCCCACTGCGGGGCTGAGTTGGTCTGACCCGGCTTGAATACTCTCTTTGAGCTTGTGGCTGGCGTGAAAAGTCACCACCTTGCGCGCCTCGATCGGAATGGCCTCCCCGGTGCGGGGGTTGCGGCCTGGTCGCGGCGCTTTGACACGAATTTGAAAATTGCCAAAGCCAGAAATCTTCACATCGGTACCCGCCACCAGGGCGTCGGAGATCAGGTTGAAGAACGCGTCAATCATGTCTTTGGACTCGCGCTTGTTCAGGCCGATCTGCTCGAACAAGAGCTCAGCCAACTGCGCTTTGGTCAAGGCCGGTGTTTCCAGGCTTTCAACAGACAATTCCATGGCGGGTCTCCCTATCAATGCCAGGTGGTGACAACAAACAAAAAATCAGGCCCGCAGGCGCGCCGCCAACTGCGTTTGCAATTGTTCCACCACGGCAGCAACAGCGGCATCAATTTGTGCTTCGGTCAAGGTGGCTTCGTCGCTGTGCAGGCAAAGGCGTACCGCCAGGCTTTTTTCACCCTCAGACAATCCCGCAGTGCCTTGCTGGGGACGGTAAACGTCGAACAAGGACGCAGACCGCAGCAAACCGGCGGTGTCAGCACACTCGATCGCGGCCATCAGCGCCGCATGGGTGACCGGCTCAGCCACGATCACGGCAATGTCGCGCAAGGCAGCCTGGTGCTTGGGCACCGGTTGAAAGCGGGGTAGGTCGCGTTTCAATACGGCATCAAGCGCCAACTCAAACAGCATCGGCGCTTGCGGCAAGTCGTAGGCCTGCCGCCACTGCGGATGTAGTTCACCCACATGGCCGATCTCGCGGCCTTGCAGCAATACCTTGGCGCAACGGCCAGGGTGCATTGCCGGGTGCGCATCGGGCAAGAATTCGGCGCAAAGCGGAGCCAGCAGGGCTTGCAAATCACCTTTGACGTCAAAAAAATCAACCGTTCTTTCTTGAGCGCCCCATTGCAATTCCTGCGCGGGACCGTAAGCCAAACCGGCCACGCGCATGGGCTGGTCAAAGCCTTCCACAGTGGTATCGGTGTTTTGGACCAACGTGTTGCGCAAAAACACATGGCCCAATTCAAAGACCCTGACACGGTGGGCTTTGCGGTCGGTATTGAACTTCAACACGTGTAGCAACGAACCCAGGAGAGAAGAGCGCATGACGCTCATTTGGCTCGCAATCGGGTTCAAAAGGCGGATCGGGTTCGCGTTGCCAGCCAGTTCACGCTCCCAGCGTGCGTCCACAAAGCTGAAATTGATGGTTTCCTGGTAGCCCAAGGCGGCCAGCACGCGGCGTACCGCAAACGGGCCCCGCTGCGATTCGGTGCGCAGCAGCGGCGCGATGGGGGCCAATGGCGCGGTGGTGGGCAGATGCTCATAGCCAATAAGTCGCACCACTTCTTCGATCAAATCTTCTTCAATCTGCAAGTCAAAGCGGTGGGGCGGTGGCGTGACGGCAATCGTTTGGGCAGGGTCACCGGGGATGACCTGGGCGGGCAAAGCCAGGCGCTGGAAAGCGGTGAGGCATTGGTCAGGTGTCAACGGCATACCGATGACTTTGGCCGCGCGGGCCACGCGCAAGGTCACGGGATTTTGCGCAGGCAATTGCCGGATTTGGTCGTCCACCGGGCCGGGTTGCCCGCCGCAGATGTCCAGAATCAATTGCGTGATGCGTTCGATTTGGAGCACGGTTTGGCTCGGGTCCACGCCGCGCTCGAAACGGTGCCCGGCATCGGTGGAAAAATTGAAGCGGCGTGAACGCCCGGCAATCGCCTTGGGCCACCAGAAAGCGGCTTCGAGGTAAATATTTTGCGTACTGTCCGATACCGCGCTGGCAGCGCCGCCCATGATGCCGGCCAAGGATTCGAGTTGCGCATCGTCAGCAATGACGCCGACCTTTTCATCAACCACCGCGGTACTGCCGTTCAGCAAGGCCAATGACTCCCCTGCCCGGCCCCAGCGCACCTGCAAACTGCCGTGAATTTTGTCCAGGTCAAAAATGTGGGTGGGCTGGCCGCACTCAAACATGACGTAGTTGGAAATGTCCACCAGGGCCGACACGCTGCGCTGACCGCAGCGGGCCAGGCGCTGCAGCATCCAAGCGGGAGGAGTGGCCTGCGGATTCACACCCTGAATGACGCGACCTGAAAAACGGCCACACAAGTCCGGTGCGGCTATCTCGACAGCCAACTTCACAGAATGCTGGGCCGCCACAGTCGCCATGGTGGGCGTCTTCAGCGGCGCACCCGTCAAAGCCGACAACTCACGCGCCACGCCATACACACTCAGGCAATGCGCCAGGTTGGGCGTGAGTTTGAGGGTGAACACGGTGTCGTCCAGCGCCAGCAGTTGACGAATGTCCTGCCCTACGGCAGCGTTCTGGGCGAGTTCCAGCAAACCGCCCTGCTCGTCGCTCAACTGGAGTTCATGCGCCGAGCACAACATGCCCTGGCTTTCCACGCCGCGCAATTGACCGAGTTTGATAACAAAGGCTTGGCCACCTGCGCCGTCAACCCCGGAAGGCGGCAGTTCGGCCCCCACCAAAGCACACGGCACTTTGATGCCGACCCGTGCATTCGGTGCGCCGCAAACGATATTCAGCAGCACAGGCTGGCCCACATCGACTTGGCAAACGCGCAAGCGGTCGGCATTGGGGTGTTGTTCGGCATGTTTGATCTCCCCCACCACCACGCCTTTGAACGGCGGCGCTGCGGGCTTCATGTCTTCCACTTCCAGGCCGCCCATGGTCAGAGTCTCGGCCAGTTGGGCAGTAGACAGTGGCGGGTTGCAGAATTCGCGCAACCAGGATTCAGGGAATTGCATGTTGTTAGCTCGTTGAAGGCATGTGTTGAGCTTCGCGCTGCGGTCTGCTCTGCAAATTTCTGGTTATTGAAACTGGGAGAGAAAGCGGATATCACCGTCAAAAAATAGCCGCAAATCACTTACGCCGTAGCGCAGCATGGTCAGGCGGTCGGGCCCCATGCCAAAGGCAAAGCCGATGTAGCGCTCGGGGTCCAGCCCCATGTTGCGGACCACGTTGGGGTGCACTTGACCAGCGCCCGCTACTTCCAGCCAACGCCCGGCCAAGGGGCCGCTGGCAAATTGAATGTCGATTTCAGCGCTGGGCTCGGTGAAGGGGAAAAAGCTGGGCCGAAAGCGCAGCACCAAATCATCAGACTCAAAAAACCTGCGGCAAAAGCCGGTAAAGATAACCTTCAAGTCCTTGAAGCTGACGTTCTCGCCAATCCAAAGGCCTTCGCACTGGTGGAACATCGGTGAATGGGTGGCGTCGCTGTCAACACGGTAGGTACGGCCCGGCGCAATCACGCGAATCTCGGGCATGCTGGTGCCTGCATCCATCGCCACGCGGTGTTTTTTGACATGCTGCACGGCATGGCGAATCTGCATCGGGCTGGTATGGGTGCGCAGCAGGTTGGGTGCCGTACCGGTACTGCCTTCAACGTAGAAGGTGTCATGCATCGAGCGCGCCGGATGGTCTTGCGGCGTGTTGAGCGCGGTGAAGTTGAACCAGTCGGTCTCAATTTCGGGACCCTGTGCCACCTCGAAACCCATAGAGCCAAAAATTGCCTCGATGCGCTCCAGGCTAAGCGACACCGGGTGCAGGCCGCCCTGCCCTCGCTGGCGGCCCGGCAGACTCACATCCAGCGCCTCGGCTTGCAATTGCAACCGCAACTCGGCATCTGCCAACGCTTGGCGGCGGGCATTCAAAGCCGCCTCAATCGCCTGCTTGGCTTGGTTGATGGCCGCGCCGCGCGACTTTTTTTCTCCAACCGTGAGCGCGGCCATGCCTTTCATCAATTCGGTCATGCGGCCAGACTTGCCCAGATACTGCGCCTTGGCATTTTCCAAATCGGCAGGCACCTGAGCGTCTGCAAAGCTTTGCACAGCACTGCCAACTATCGCATCCAGCTCGTTCATAGGGTTCTTGAATAAAACAAGGGCTAGTGCTTTTTCAAGCGCTAGCCCTTGCTGGTTATGTGCAGTCAGCTACCAAACTTATAGTAGTTAACCGCCCTTATCAGGCAGCCAAACGGGCCTTGACTTGAGACACGATGCTGGCAAAAGCTGCCTTGTCGTGAACGGCGATATCGGCCAACACTTTGCGGTCCACCTCAATACCCGCTTTGCGGATGCCATTGGCGAACTGGCTGTAGGTCAGGCCACATTCACGCGCAGCGGCATTGATACGGGCAATCCACAACTGGCGGAAGACGCGTTTTTTGGTGCGGCGATCACGGTAGGCGTATTGCCCAGCCTTCATGACCGCTTCTTTGGCGATCCGGAAAACATTGCCGCGGCGGCCGCGGAAACCTTTGGCTAAAGCCAGAACTTTTTTGTGACGGGCACGGGCCGTTACTCCACGTTTGACGCGAGGCATGTGTTACTCCTTTGTTCGTCGTTGATTAAATGCCCATGCCGGGCAGCATCTGTGACATGTGACCCATATTGGTCTCATGCACACCGACACTACCGCGCAAATGGCGTTTGTTCTTGGTGGTCTTCTTGGTCAGAATGTGACGTTTGAAGGCTTGACCGCGCTTGACGGTGCCACCTGGACGGACGCGGAAGCGCTTTTTCGCACCGCTTTTGGTCTTCATTTTGGGCATTTGATGCTCCTTTTACATTGCGCTCGTGAGGCGTCTGCAAACTGTTGCAGCCTTGTTGGCCCCGAGCCGCTTTTGACGCCGTGTTTTCACTTCGGCGTTTTGCAGGGCGAATTCTGCTTCACCATCTACATCGCTTTGTAGACCTTGCAGTCAATAAAGCAACCCAGTATTGTAATCGCTTAATGTGCCATCTCTGGGGAAGATTGCTCTGCGTGTACTTTAGGCTGGCCGCCACCGGGTTTTTTCTTTCCGGGCGCAATCATCATGATCATCTGGCGACCTTCGAGTTTAGGCATGGATTCAACCAAAATTGCGTCGCCTAGCTCCTCGCGAATACGCTGGAGCAGAGCCAAACCCAGCTCTTGGTGAGTGATCTCCCGGCCGCGAAAGCGCAGGGTAATCTTGCACTTGTCGCCTTCTTCCAAAAAGCGGCGGATGTTGCGCAGCTTGATGTTGTAGTCGCCGTCGTCGGTGCCCGGCCGGAACTTGATTTCCTTGACCTCGATAACTTTTTGTTTGGCTTTAGCGTCGTGCGCCTTTTTCTGCTCTTGGTACTTGAACTTGCCGTAGTCCATCAGGCGGCAAACCGGCGGAGAAGCGGTAGCCACCACTTCGACCAAATCGACATCGAGCTCGCCAGCTTGGCGCAAAGCTTCATGGATGCTGACGACCCCAAGGGGTTCATTTTCGGGGCCGGTCAAGCGCACTTCGAGTGCCATGATTTCCCGGTTCAAACGGTGTTTACGTTCTTCGCGCTGACGGCGGTCACGAAATTCAGTAGCGATGGCTCAAATCCTTCTCATGTTTACTACAAAAACTGTAGCTGTTAGTGCATGCTTTGCTTGGGCTAGAGCCATATTTGTTATAAAAATGACTGAATTAAAGCTCAAAATCGTCAAAGCTTGGCAACAATATCGCTGGCGATTTTTTGCTGGAAAGCTTCCACCGGCATGACGCCCAAGTCTTGGTTGCCTCGGGCCCGCACAGAAGCGGCATTTGCGGCTTTTTCCTTGTCCCCGACTACCAGGATAAAGGGCCGCTTTTGCAGCGAATGTTCCCTGATTTTATACGTTATCTTCTCATTGCGCTGATCCACTGCAACCCTAAGTCCTTGTTGGCGCAGCGTTTTAGCAACGTCCTGGGCATATTGCGCCTGCGCATCGGTAATGTTGAGTACCGCCACTTGCACAGGTGCCAGCCAGGCCGGCATGGCCCCGGCGTGCTGCTCAATCAGGATGCCGATAAACCGCTCCATGCTGCCCACAATCGCGCGGTGCAGCATCACCGGCGTCTGGCGCTGGCCATGCTCGTCAATGTATTCGGCACCCAGGGTTTCGGGCATGGAAAAATCAACTTGGATGGTGCCGCACTGCCAGGGGCGGCCAATGGCGTCTTTCAGGGTGTATTCAATCTTGGGGCCGTAGAAAGCGCCGTCACCGGGTGCTATTTCGTATTGGCAGCCCGATCGGCGCAGGCTTTCCATTAGCGCTTCTTCGGCCTTGTCCCAACTTTCGTCGCTGCCAATGCGCGCGGCGGGCCGCGTGGCGATTTTGTAGATGATGTCTTTGAAACCAAAGTCAGCATAAACTTTTTGCAGCAGCGCAGTGAAGTTGACACATTCATCCAGAATTTGCGCTTCGGTGCAGAAAATATGGCCGTCGTCCTGCGTGAAGCCGCGCACGCGCATGATGCCGTGCAAGCCGCCCGACGGCTCGTTGCGATGGCACTGGCCAAACTCGCCAAAGCGCAGCGGCAAATCGCGGTAACTTTTGATGCCCTGCTTGTAAATCAAAATATGCCCAGGGCAGTTCATCGGCTTGAGTGCATAGTCGCGTTTTTCACTCTCGGTGGTGAACATGTTGTCGCGGTACTTTTGCCAGTGGCCGGTTTTTTCCCATAGCGAGCGGTCAATGATTTGCGGACCTTTGACCTCTTGGTAGCCGTTGTTCTGATAGATCGCGCGCATGTACTGCTCGACCTGCTGCCACAGCGTCCAGCCGTGCGGGTGCCAGAACACCACGCCGGGTGCGTGATCGTCAATGTGAAACAAATCCAACTCGCGGCCCAGCTTGCGGTGGTCGCGCTTGTCGGCTTCTTCGAGCATCAGCAGATACTGCGCCAGCTCGTCCTTGGTGGCCCAGGCCGTGCCGTAGATGCGTTGCAGCATCTCGTTGCGGTGATCGCCGCGCCAGTAGGCACCGGCCACCTTCATAAGCTTAAAGTGCTTGAGCTTGCCGGTGCTGGGCACGTGCGGGCCACGGCACAAGTCTTCAAAAGCGCCCTCGCGGTAGAGCGACACGTCTTCATTTGCCGGGATGCTGGCAATAATCTCGGCTTTGTAGTGTTCGCCCATACCTTTGAAATGCGCTACCGCTGCGTCGCGGGGCAGGACCCGACGCTCCACTTTTTCGTCTTTCGCGGCCAGCTCGGTCATGCATTTTTCAATCGCCACCAAATCCTCAGGCGTGAATGGGCGTTTGTACGAAAAATCGTAGAAAAAACCGTGCTCTATGACGGGCCCGATGGTCACTTGCGCATCAGGAAAGAGCTCTTTGACGGCATAGGCCAGTAAATGCGCCGTACTGTGGCGAATGACATCCAAACCCTCGCTGTCCTTGGCGGTAATGATGGCCAAATGGGCATCGTTGTCGATCAAATAGCTGGTATCAACGATCTGGCCATTGACTTTGCCAGCCAGTGCGGCTTTGGCCAAGCCACTGCCGATAGAGGCGGCCACTTGCGTCACCGTGACGGCCTCTGGAAATTCACGTTGCGATTTGTCAGGCAGGGTAATTTGAATCATGGCGGCTGGCAGATGGGGAGGGGCAATAAAAAAGCGCGGGATGCCGCGCTTTCAATCAGAGTGGGCAAGCGGGATCTGGATGCCTAGTGGCAGGTGATAAATTGCTGAGTAGTTCGCGCTGTGGTGGCCATAATGCATCCCGCTGTATTGGACGATATGCAGCTATTTTAGCTGGCAGGCACATAACCGCTGGCATTGCAGCGAGCACACGGCGAAATCACCGTCTGCTTTTCCACTTCAAAATCCTCATTGATGTTCTCGCTGTCAAAACGCAACTCGCCCGTGCCATTGCAATCGGGGCAGCGCATCTGGTTAAGCTGCGAGGCATCAAACACACCGGTTTTTTCATTGGCAGCCATCTGACTAGCTCCTGTTTTTGAAATGACAGTTTCATTTATACGATGGAAAACCCGAAAAAGCAAAACACACAAAGACAAACCCCACTGGCACGTCCATCAAGGTGTGCCAGTGGGGCCTCTTGCCGCAGCGCGCAGTGATACGAACTGGTACAGCCTAAAGTCAGTGGAATTGTTCTTCTTCTGTGGAGCCCGTAAGCGCGGTAACGCTTGATTTGCCGCCCTGGATCACGGTCGTCACGTCATCAAAATACCCCGTGCCGACCTCCTGCTGGTGACTGACAAAGGTATAGCCGCGATCACGTGCTGCAAACTCGGGTTCCTGCACTTTTTCGACATACGCCGTCATGCCGCGTTTGACGTAATCCTGTGCCAGATCGAACATGTTGTACCACATGGAGTGGATGCCGGCGAGCGTGATGAACTGGTACTTGTAACCCATGGCACCCAGCTCTTTCTGGAACTTGGCAATCGTCGCATCGTCCAAGTTTTTCTTCCAGTTAAATGATGGCGAGCAGTTGTAAGCCAGCATTTTTCCGGGATGCACCTTGTGCACGGCTTCGGCAAATTTACGGGCAAATTCCAAATCAGGCGTGCCGGTTTCGCACCACACCAAATCGGCATAGTGGGCGTAGGCAATAGCGCGGCTGATGGCTTGGTCAATGCCCTTGCGGGTCTTGTAGAAGCCTTCTGCGGTGCGCGTGCCTTCAATGAAAGGCTTGTCGTTTTCGTCGTAGTCGCTGGTCAGCAAATCGGCGGCTTCGGCATCGGTACGGGCAATCACCAAGGTCGGCACGCCGCACACGTCTGCAGCCATGCGTGCTGCTATCAGTTTTTGGCAGGCTTCAACGGTTGGCACCAGCACCTTGCCGCCCATGTGGCCGCATTTTTTGACCGAAGCCAACTGGTCTTCCCAATGCACACCTGCGGCGCCTGCGTTGATCATGGCTTTCATCAGTTCAAAGGCGTTGAGCACACCGCCAAAACCCGCTTCTGCATCGGCCACGATAGGTGCAAAGTTGTCGATGTAGCCCGCGTCGCCGGGGCCAACCCCCTTGGACCACTGAATCTCGTCGGCGCGGCGGAAGGTGTTGTTGATGCGCTCGACCACGGTTGGCACCGAATCCACGGGGTAGAGCGATTGATCGGGGTACATCGAGGCGTAGCTGTTGTTATCAGCGGCGACTTGCCAGCCTGACAAGTAAATCGCCTTCACGCCAGCCTTGACCTGTTGCATGGCTTGACCGCCCGTCAGCGCGCCGAGGCAGTTGACATACGGCTCGGTGTTGACCAAATTCCACAGCTTCTCGGCACCACGGCGGGCCAAGGTGTGCTCAATGGGGAAAGAGCCGCGCAAGCGCACCACGTCGGCGGCGCTGTAGCCCCGCTGGACACCTTTCCAGCGCGGGTTGGTGGCCCAGTCTTTTTCCAGCGCGGCGATTTGTTGCTCGCGGCTCAATTGCTCAGTAATGGTTTGCGGCATATGCACTCCTGTTTGGGTTGAAATGTGATTAAACAATGCAAAAGACTTGTTACGGCTTGCAGCGCATGACTTTAAGTCTTCTATAAGACCTTGTAAAGCTCTTATGTCTTATATAAGATATATATTTTCTCTATAAAAATCAAATATTTAGATAAAAAATTCCTCTATACGAAATTTAAATTCTCATATTGAGAAAAAATGTTGCGCCGCACACCTCTATTTACTGGTTCTTGCTGACCAATCGCAGCCGTTAATCAGCCGGGCCGCCGTCAGGCGACGCGGGTTAATTTCATACACCAGGCAGCGCAGCAGCTTGCCTGCTACACGCACATCACAGTCCCGTTTTGCATACTCGCCGCTGTCCTGCGGCAAGAGACCCTCAATCGTATCCAGCCGCTGCTCCAGTGCCGACTCAATGGCGTAAACCTCGCCCACCACCTCGCCGACTGGCAGGTCACTCACACTGCCTGGCAGTACCAAACCAGGGTAGTCGCCCAAGTCAAACAAGGTGCCCGCCAGCACCGCAGGCCCGACAAAGCGCGGCGCAGGTTGCAGCTGGTTGATGTCATTCGCCTGGCCGCGGCGCAGTGTGCCGTACACAAAAACGCAGCGCGGCATCGCGCCCAGGGTGACGCGATGCAGATCAGCCATGCAAACACTGCTTGCTCACCACCATGCCGTCTTCATCGGCATAGAGCCAATCGTCAGGGCTGATCCAGACCCCCTGAATTTGAACCGGTACGCCGCGCTCACCCTGGTTGCGCTTGTCGGTCGGCAGCGGCATCAAACCCAAGGCCCGTAGACCCAGCGGCAACACCGCCAACTCAGCTGCATCACGCACGCAGCCATCGACCACCACCCCCGCCCAGCCATTTCGCACCGCAGCCGCCCCCAGATTGCCGCCCACCAGCGCACGGCGCAGCGAAGCACCACCGTCCACCACCAAAACACGGCCTTGACGACCCCGGGGCGTATCGACCCAGCCCGGCTCGTCCAGTGCGGTCTTGACCAGCGAGTTGTCTTCAAAGCACTTGAGCGTGACGACTGGGCCGCAAAAGCGGGTGTGGCCGCCGTAGGCTTTAAACACTGGCGGCAGCACACCAAAGTGCTCAGACTGATCGTTTTTATGCGTGTCGCAAAGATCGCAGGTGCTGAAATTCTCAGCAGAAATAGTGTTTGTATTCATGTTTTAACGCAGCCCAAAAAGTAATTGAAAAACCGCCAAATCTGCTGCCAGGCCGTCCAAATGCAATTATGTGAGCAGCAGCGCCCGCCGCAGCGCCATAAAAAACAACATCTCCCAATGAAAAAAGCGTTTTCTCGCTAGGAAAGCACGCCTTTCTCGTCTAGCATCCGCTTAGCCGGTGAAAAACCTGTTTCTCATTGGTGAATTCTCAACTTGAAGAAGGAAATTGAATCATGGCAACTGCAAAAAAAGCACCGGCAAAAAAAGCAACCGCCAAGACGGCTGCACCGGCAAAAAAAGTCGTGGCTGCAAAAAAAGCCGCGCCCGCTAAAACCGTAGCGGCGAAAGCACCGGCCAAAAAAGCCGCTGCGCCTGCAAAGAAAGTGGCCGCAAAAAAGGCCCCCGCTGTCAAGAAACCGCGGGCTGTCAACGCCGCCTTCATGAAGGCGCTGACACCCAGCGCCGCCTTGGCTGCCGTGGTCGGCGCAACGCCGCTGCCGCGCACCGAAGTGGTTCGTAAATTGTGGGTCTACATCAAGGCGCACAAGCTGCAGGACGCGGTCAACAAGCGCATGGTCAACGCCGATGCCAAGCTGAGAGAGATTTTCGGCAAAGCCCAGGTGTCGATGTTTGAAATTGCCAGCCTGATTGGCAAGCACATCAAATAAGCGCAGCCCGAGCGAACTGAAAAGCCAGCGCAAGCTGGCTTTTTTTATGCCTTGATGCGCCGCCCCACCCCCAGCGCAGCTACCACTGCCAGCAGCAGCACCAACCCGGCCACACCCAGCGTGGCAGCAAAGTAGCCTTTGTCCATGAGCGCCCCAAACAAAAGCGGCGACAGCGCAAAGCCGACATCCAGCCCCGAATACACCGTGCCGTAGACGCGCCCGGTAGCACCCTTGGGGGTGGCTTTCTTAATCATCATGTCGCGTGAAGGGCCACCAATGCCGACGGCAAAGCCTGTGGCGGCCAACACCATCAAAGTCGCTGCGGTGCCGAGCCAGCCCGTGGCACAAAGCATCAGGCACAGCGCGCCAACGGTCATGCACACCGCCACGACATGGTCGCTGGCCGCTGCCATGCGTGCCGCCACAAAGCCGCCGACCAGCATACCCACCGCGCCACTGACCATGTAGGCCGTGACTGTCAGCGCAGCCTGCTGCAAGCTGATGCCGTAGAGGGCCTGCAGGATCGATGCGCTGTAGGTTTGAATCACGGCCAGCGTCATGGTCGAGAGCATGAAAAAGCCGAAGCACCACCAAATTACAGGCAGCTTGAGGTAAGCCAGATCGGACTCGGGTTTCGCAGCCACCTTGCCCTCACCAGGCACCAGCGGCTTGCGCGCGTTCACCTCGGTGCTCAAACGGTCACGGTGCACAAAGAGCAGTGCCAGCACCGCCAGCATCAGCGCCGCTGCGGCCCAATACGCCGTGCGCCAATGCGTCCATGTCGCCATGCCGACAAAAAATGCCGACGCCAGCGCCCAACCCAGATTGCCAGTGATGCCGTGCACGCTGAAGGCATAGCCCAGCCGTGGTGCCGATACGCGCTGGTTCAAGATGGTGAAGTCCACCGGGTGAAATGAGGCGTTGCCCAGCCCCGCCAAAACGGCAACCGCCATCAAGCCGCTGTAGCCCTGCGCCGTGGCGGCCACAATGCACGCCAGCACAAACAGCCCAAACGACGCAAACAGAACCGGCCGCGCGCCAATTCGGTCCACCACAAAGCCGGCCAGCGACTGGCCTACACCCGAGACCAGAAAAAACACCGAGGTGAGCAAACCCAGCTCGGTAAAGCTAAGGCCAAAATCAATGATGAACAGCGGGAACAGCGGCGACAGCAGCATGTGCGCAAAGTGCGAGCTGGCATGCGCTAAACCGACCAGCCCCATGACTTTGGCGTCTTGCTGCAAAGTCACCACAGCCGAGGAAGCAGGCGACGGTGCGGGTGGGGCAGAAATAACAGCGCTCATGACGTGATGGTAGGGGATTGGCACCCGCTGCGCTTCGCATGACGCCAGCCAAGCGCAGTGGGGCACTCATCCGCAGCGCGCAAAACGCTACATAAAATATAGCAATGCAGGCAATGGATGCAATGGCTATAGGTCAATTTGATTCAAAAATACGCCCCAAAACCTCATAATGCCATAGCCAGGCTCAATCGGGCTTGGTGATGGTTTTCACTTCCACATCGGTCACCTCGGGCGCTGCCGGCGCGGGCCGCGTGCGGCGCGGGACAGCGGCATCAAAGACCTGGCCAAAACCCGCACGCGGGTTGATTTTCATGACGAAAGGGGCCAACGGCTGGCCGGTGATGCCCGCCCAGAGCCGCCTGATCGCCCAAAACACCAGCATCACCAAGACCGCCAGCAGCAAGCTGGCAGCAAACACCAAGCCCGACAACAGCAGAACCAAGCGCAGGAAAAAGCGAAAAACAGCGTGCATTAGGTCAGTGCCGGCGAGGCAGCAGGTGAAAACGTAAACACGCCGGGAGCGTGGATGGGATCCACATCGACCCGAATCGTGCTTTTGGGCGGGAATTTGCCCTCCAGCATGAGCCGCGACAGCGGGTTCTCAATGCGCTGCTGAATCGCCCGCTTGAGCGGCCGCGCACCAAATACCGGGTCAAAGCCAACTTTGGCCAGCTCCGCCAGAGCCGTGGCCGACACATCCAGCGCCAAGTCCATTTTTTCCAGCCGCTTTTGCAAGATGCCGAGCTGAATCCCAGCGATCTTCTCAATGTGCTGGGCGTCCAGCGCATGAAACACCACGGTCTCGTCAATCCGGTTCAAAAATTCTGGCCTGAAGTGGGTTTTCAGCTCGCCCCACACCGCGTCTTTGATGTCGTCATAAGGCTTGCCAACCATTGCCTGGATCAGGTGCGAGCCGATGTTGCTGGTCATCACAATCACGGTGTTTTTGAAGTCCACCGTGCGGCCCTGGCCGTCGGTCAGGCGGCCATCGTCGAGCACTTGCAAGAGCACATTGAATACGTCAGGGTGGGCTTTTTCCACCTCATCCAGCAGCACCACGCTGTAGGGTTTGCGCCGCACCGCTTCGGTCAGGCCGCCACCTTCTTCATAGCCGACATAGCCGGGCGGCGCGCCAATCAGGCGCGCGACGCTATGCTTTTCCATGAACTCGCTCATGTCGATGCGAATCAGGTGGTCTTCCGAGTCGAACAAAAAGCCCGCCAGCGCTTTGCACAGCTCGGTTTTGCCCACGCCCGTGGGGCCGAGAAACAGGAAGCTGCCAGTGGGCCGGTTCGGGTCGGAAAGACCCGAGCGCGAACGGCGAATCGCATTGGCTACGGCGTCAATCGCCTCGTCTTGCCCCACCACGCGCTGGTGCAATTTGTCCTCCATCACCAGCAATTTGTCTCGCTCGCCTTGCATCAGCTTGGCTACCGGGATGCCAGTGGCGCTGGCCACCACTTCGGCGAT
>JBJXED010000090.1:0-3901 GCA_046155225.1 Burkholderiaceae bacterium | reverse complement strand
ACGACATGGCCGGCAACATCATTCACCTGGTGCTGGCGCGCCTGACCGATGCGCCTCCCGGCATCAAAGGCGTCAGCCTGTTCATCGTGCCCAAATTTCTGGTGAACAAAGACGGCTCGCTGGGCGCGCGCAACGGCATCTACTGCGGCGGCCTGGAGCACAAAATGGGCATCAACGGCAATGCCACAGCACAGATTGTTTTGGACGGTGCCATCGGCACCATGGTGGGCCAGCCCAACAAGGGCATGCAAGGCATGTTCGTGATGATGAACGCTGCCCGCCTGGGTGTGGGCAACCAGAGTCTGGGCCTGACCGAAGTGGCCTACCAAAACGCGCTGGCGTATGCCAAAGACCGCATCCAAATGCGCAGCCTATCGGGCGCCAAATCCAAAGACACGCCGGCCGACCCCATCATTGTTCACCCCGACGTGCGGAAAATGCTGCTCACGGCCAAAGCCTATGCCGAAGGCGGCCGCGCGCTGGCCATCTACTGCGCGGTGCTGCTGGACAAAGAGCATGGCCACCCGGATGAGAAAGTGCGCAAAGACAGCGGCGAAATGCTCTCGCTGCTGACGCCCATCGTCAAAGCCTTTTTGACCGACAACGGCCACATTGCCACCAGCGCCTGCATGCAGGTGTTTGGCGGCCACGGTTACGTCAAAGAGTGGGGCATGGAGCAATATGTGCGCGACAACCGCATCAACATGATCTACGAAGGCACCAACACCATCCAGTCGCTCGATTTGCTCGGCCGCAAGGTGCTGGGCAACAACGGCGCCACGCTCAAGAAATTCGGCAAGCTGGTGGGCGCGCTGGTGGAAGCAGAAGGCGTGAACGAGCAGATGGCCGAGTTCATCAACCCGCTGGCCTACCTGGGCGACCAGATGACCAAGCTGACTACCGAACTCGGCTTCAAAGGTTTCCAAAATGCCGACGAAGTGGGCGCTGCAGCAGTGGATTACTTGCGCGTGGCCGGGCACCTGGTGTTTGGCTACTTCTGGGCGCGTATGGCGCAGGTGGCGCTGCGTGAAATTGCCGCAGGCAACACGGAGCCGTTCTACCAGGCCAAGCTGCAAACCGCGCGCTTTTACTTTGCCAAGCTGCTGCCCGAGACCGCAACCTTGATGCGCACCGCGCGCGCGGGCTCCAGCGTGTTGATGAACAGCGAATTGGCGCTGGCCTGACCTGTCGCCATTTCCCTTCACATCAGACTATTCCAAGGCCATTTTCATGCTGAAACGACCTATAGCCAAGGTGATCCTTGTGCCTACAGCTATTTTTATGATAGCACTATCGTCTGCCGCCTGGGCGCAAACCAGCCCGGTGGGCAAGTGGCACACGATTGACGAAAAGACGCGGGAGATCAAATCGGAAATCACCATCACTGAAGCGGGCGGTGTGCTGACCGGAAAGATCAGCAAACTGCTGCGCAAGGATGCCAAACCCGATGCAGTGTGCGAAGAATGCTCCGACAGCCGCAAAGACAAGCCCATGTTGGGGCTTGAGATTATTCGCGGCGCTCGCAAGGCTGAGGGCCGCGAGGTGTGGGAGGAGGGCAAGATTCTCGACCCCGAAAACGGCCGCGAGTATGCCTTGCGCCTGACCCCCATCGAAGGCGGCAAGAAGCTGGAAGTACGCGGCTCTATCGCCTTCATTGGCCGTACCCAGACATGGTCGCGCGTGCAGTGAGTGCAGGCGTTTCGGCGGTAACGCCTGCCCATCCAGCCGTCGGCAGGGAGGGGGCTATCCTGGTCACCGAAGAACAACCCCACGGCATGCATGACGCGGCCCAGCACCACTGGCCCGCCGTGCGCGCATTTTTTATGAACAAACCGACAGGTTGCCACGCATGAGCAGATTCAATGTGAAGAAAGTCGCCGTCCTCGGCGCAGGTGTGATGGGCGCGCAGATTGCCGCCCATTTGGTCAATGTCAAAGTGCCCGTCGTCCTGTTCGACTTGCCTGCCAAAGATGGCCCGAAGAACGGCATCGTCAGCAAAGCTATCGAGGGCCTCAAGAAGCTCAAACCCGCGCCGCTGGGCGTGCCGGAAGATGCTGCACTGATTGGCATGGCCAATTACGAAGAGCACTTGGAGCAGTTAAAAGACTGCGACCTCATCATCGAAGCCATTGCCGAGCGCATGGACTGGAAGAGCGACCTCTACGCCAAGATAGCCCCTTTCATCGCGCCGCACGCCATTGTCGCGTCCAACACCTCCGGGCTGTCGATCACACAGCTGAGCCAGGCGCTGCCCGAGTCCATCAAGCCGCGCTTTTGCGGCATCCACTTTTTCAATCCACCGCGCTATATGGCGCTGGTGGAATTGATCAACACGCCAACGACCGAGCCCAAAATACTGGATGATCTGGAAGCATTTGTCACCAGCGCCTTGGGCAAAGGCGTGGTGCGGGCGCTCGACACCCCCAACTTCATCGCCAACCGCGTTGGCATTGCCGGCATGCTCGCCACCATGAAAGAGGTCGAGAACTACGGCCTGGGCTATGACGTGGTGGACGATTTGACGGGGAAAAAACTGGGCCGCGCCAGCTCAGGCACCTTCCGCACCGCCGATGTGGTGGGGCTGGACGTGATGGGCCATGTGATCAAAACCCTGCAAACCACGCTGAGCATTGAGACTGACCCGTTCTATGAGAGCTTTGCTACCCCGCCGGTACTTGCAAAATTGCTAGCGGCAGGCGCACTGGGACAGAAGGCTGGCGCGGGTTTTTACAAGAAGGTTGGCCGCGATATTTTGCGCTACGACCCGGCGCAAGAAGACTATGTGCCGTCAGGCGAGAAGGCCGACGAAGTCTATGGACGCATGCTGAAAAAGCCCGCCGGCGAGCGCCTGAAACTGCTGCGTGAGAGTGAGGGCAAACAAGGCCAATTCGTCTGGGCCATTTTGCGCAACAGCTTTCACTATGCTGCCGTGCACCTGGAAACCATTGCCGATAGCGCCCGCGACATTGACTTGGCGATGCGTTGGGGTTTTGGCCTCAAGCAAGGCCCGTTTGAGCTGTGGCAAGAAGCGGGCTGGTTGCAAGTGGCGCAGTGGGTCAAAGAAGATATTGATGCCGGCAAAGCGCTGTGCAAAGCGCCGCTGCCAGAGTGGGTTTTCAAAGGCCCCGTAGCCGACGCGCAAGGTGTGCACACGGCGCAAGGCTCGTGGTCGCCAAAGCAACAATCTTTTGTGCCGCGGCGCGAATTGCCGGTCTACCAGCGCCAGTATTTTCCGGAAAACGTGTCGGGCCATTCGCAGGGCTTGGGTATTGCGGTGCCACATGCCACTGCAGGTACCACGGTGTTTGAAGACGATGCAATTCGCCTTTGGACGTTACCCGGTGGCCCGCACAGCGACGTGCTGATCGCCACCAGCAAAACCAAGCTGCACGCGATCAGCCCCGATGTCGCCGAAGGCTTGTCGCATGCGGTGGACTTGGCTGAGCAGAGCTACAAAGGCTTGGTGATCTGGTCGGGCGACGACGTGTTTTCTGCCGGTGCCGATTTGCAAGCCATGCTGCCCGCCTTCATGATGGCAGGCGTATCAGCCATTGACGGCGCTGAGCACGAGCTGCAAAAGGTCATGCTCAAAATGCGTTATGCCAATGTGCCGGTGATCAGCGCAATCCGCGGCATTGCGCTGGGCGGCGGCTGCGAAATGGCGGTGTACTCCTGCAAGCGTGTCGCCGCGATGGAGAGCTATATCGGCTTGGTCGAAGTTGGCGTGGGCTTGGTACCTGGCGCTGGCGGCCTGGCCTACATTGCCCGCCGTGCGGCAGAGAACGCCGAAACTTCCAGCGACAAAGACCTGCTCAAGTTCGTCACCGAAGGCTTTACGGCTGCCGCCATGGCCAAGGTCGGCACCAGTGCCATTGAGAGCCGCAAACTCGGCTTTTTGCTG
>JBJXED010000089.1:0-9541 GCA_046155225.1 Burkholderiaceae bacterium | reverse complement strand
CCTGAATGTTCTGCAGTACTTCATCTCGACCCACGGCGCGCGCAAAGGCCTGGCCGACACGGCGCTGAAAACCGCCAACTCGGGCTACCTGACGCGCCGCTTGGTCGATGTGACGCAAGACTTGGTGTTGACTGAAGTCGACTGCGGCACCCACGAAGGCTCAGTCATGCGCGCCATCGTCGAGGGCGGCTAAGTGATCGAATCGCTGCGCGACCGTATCTTGGGCCGCACTGCGGTTGAAGATGTGCTGCACCCTGAAACCCGCGAAGTGCTGGTCAAGCGCGGCGATATGTTTGACGAAGACATCATTGACGAGATTGAAATCAAGGGCGTCGACGAAGTCAAAGTCCGCACCGCACTGAACTGCGAAACCCGCTTTGGCCTGTGCGCCAAGTGCTATGGCCGCGACCTAGGCCGTGGCGGCTTGATCAATGTCGGCGAGGCGGTTGGCGTGATTGCCGCACAGTCGATTGGCGAGCCGGGCACGCAGCTGACCATGCGCACCTTCCACATCGGCGGTGCGGCATCGCGTGCAGCTATTGCCTCAAGCGTTGAAGCCAAATCCAACGGTGTGATAGGTTTTAACGCGACCATGCGCTACGTGACCAATAGTAAGGGCGAGTTGGTAGTGATTGCGCGTTCCGGAGAGATCGTGATTCACGACGAGCATGGCCGTGAGCGCGAGCGCCACAAAGTGCCGTATGGATCGATTTTGTCGGTCAAGGCCGATCAGCAGCTCAAAGCCGGCACCGTGCTGGCCAACTGGGATCCGCTAACGCGCCCCATCATCACCGAGTTTGCCGGCCAAGTGCGCTTTGAAAATGTGGAAGAAGGCCTGACAGTTGCCAAGCAATTGGACGAAGTTACTGGCCTGTCTACCCTGGTGGTGATCGACCCGAAACGCCGCGGCGCTGCCAAAGTTATTCGCCCGCAGGTCAAGCTGATTGATAGCTCTGGCAACGAAGTCAAGATCCCCGGCACCGACCACTCGGTGACGATTGGCTTCCAGGTCGGCGCGCTGATTCAGGTGCGCGACGGGCAAGATGTGGGCCCTGGCGAAGTGCTGGCCCGTATTCCGATCGAAGGCCAGAAAACCCGCGACATCACTGGCGGCTTGCCGCGTGTAGCCGAGTTGTTTGAAGCACGTACGCCCAAAGACAAGGGCATCTTGGCGGAGATGACCGGCACCGTGTCGTTCGGCAAAGAAACCAAGGGCAAGATCCGCATGCAGATCACAGACCCTGAAGGCCACGTGCACGAAGAACTGGTACCCAAAGAGAAAAACATCCTGGTGCACGAAGGCCAGGTCGTCAACAAGGGCGAGAGCGTGGTGGACGGCCCGGCCGATCCGCAAGACATCTTGCGCCTTTTGGGCATGGAAGAGCTGGCACGTTACATCGTCGACGAAGTGCAAGACGTCTACCGCCTGCAAGGCGTGAAGATAAACGACAAGCATATCGAAGTGATCGTGCGCCAGATGCTGCGCCGCGTGGTGGTCGACAACGTTGGCGACTCCGGCTATTTGGCGGGTGAGCAGGTTGAGCGCAGCGAAATGTTTGACACCAACGACGCCCTGCGCGCCGAGGCCAAACTGCCTGCCACGTTTAACAACCTGCTACTGGGTATCACCAAAGCCAGCCTGTCCACCGACAGCTTCATTAGCGCGGCGTCATTCCAGGAAACCACGCGCGTACTGACCGAAGCTGCCATCATGGGCAAACGAGACGAGCTGCGCGGCCTGAAGGAAAACGTCATTGTTGGTCGCCTGATACCTGCAGGCACTGGCATGTCGTACCACAAAGCGCGTAAAGCCAAGGAGGCGATGGACGATGCCGAGCGAAGAGCTATAGCAGAGGCCGAATCCGCGGATTTGGCGGCGGATCATGCAGCGGCGCAAGAAAGCAGTACGGCTGAGTAAGTTGTATTCGATTTGACCCGACAGGGGCAATTTTCAAACTGTCGTTGGTACTTTGTCACCCGAGCTCCCAATTGAACAGTTGGGGCTTGGTAAAGGAGCTTGCGGTGGATGAGTGGGTTTGAAAGGGAGAGCCATGGGGTTGTACACGGCGGGTCTCTTTTTGATGTTGCTATTGTGTTGGATGGTGGGTGCTTATAACCGCTTGATGACGCTACGCAGCGCCGCATTGAGTTTGTTTGCCCAGCTTGACATGCACTGGTCGGACCAGCTTGAGTTGTTTAAAACTTGTACCACTGGCCCAACGACGCTCGAGGGTGAGCTGGACGATGCCTTTCAAGCCAAACTTGCAGGAGCGGCCATTCAATTCAACAGTGCCTTGGTGCAAGCCAGGGCCAGCCCATTGAGCAACTGTTCGATGGGCTCACTGCAGGCTGCGCGAGACATTTTGAACATGGTTTGGATACAACATGCTGAATCTGTGCAAGCGCCGAATGCACTGCCAGGATTGATGCGCGCGCAGTGGGTACGCATCAGTTTGGAAACAGCGCAAACCAACGAAGGATTCAATCAAGCCGTTGCGCAGTACAACGCTGCGATAGCGCAACCCCCAGCCAGCTTGGTGGCGTGGCTGTTCAGTTTGCAACCGGCACGCACCCTATAAACTGATCAAAGTTGTATTGAGCAATCCGTGACAAGCTTGAGATGTCACTTGCCGAGCGGCGTTCAAAAGGAGATCAGTATGAAGTCGGAGGGGATGGTTCATTGTGTTTCAGTGGCCAGTAGCATGGCAGGTGGCTTTGTCTGAGCAAGGTTTAACGCCGCTTGCCCCACAGCGCTCGGCTGTTGCGGTTGGTGCAGCACAGCGCTCATTCGGGCCGCCTCTGTGGCGGCAATTGCAGGCGACCGCGCAGTCACTCCAATGCGTCCGAGAGGGCCAGTCGCTCACCTCGGTACTGCAGGCTATCCCCGTTAATTTGCGGCCTGGGACGCAAGCTCTGACCTTCCATGTATTGCGTTGGCTCGGCTATGCCCAAGCCGTGAGGCGGCAGTTGGTGTCACGTCAACCTACAGCCGCTGCAGACGCCCTGCTTTGCACTGCCTTGGCGTTGACAGAACCCTTGGGCAATGCACCGTATGACGTTTATACATTGGTAGACCAAACAGTTGAAGCGGCCAAGCGCCAACCTGCATTACGCACGCTGGCACCTTTTATCAACGCGTGCATGCGCCGGTATCTGCGTGAGTGCGACGCTTTGGCCGAAATCGTCGCTAGGGACCCCGTAGCCCAGTGGAATCATCCGCTGTGGTGGATTCAGCAAGTTAAGGCGGACCATCCAGCGCATTGGCAGTTGCTGCTGCAGCGTGCCAACGTTGCGGCACCCATGGTACTCAGAATAAATAAGCAAAAAACGACTGTGGCCCAATATCTGGATGCACTTAACGCTATACATAAAGAAGCAAAAAAACTTGGTGATCAAGGGCTCATCCTGAGCCAGCCTTGTCCTGTGCAGCAATTGCCAGGCTTTGAGCAAGGTTGGGTTTCAGTTCAAGACGGCGCAGCGCAGATGGCGGCCCCTTTGTTGCTGAAGGATTTAGTTATGACGGAGCCCTTGCACGTACTCGACGCTTGCGCTGCTCCTGGCGGTAAAACCGCGCATTTGCTTGAATGCTTGCATCCTCAAGACAAACTGGTGGCCATTGATGTCGATGCCGCCCGCTGCCAACGCATTGAACAGAATTTGCATCGGCTCAGTCTACGGGCGCAAGTGTTGGTCGCCAACGCTGCGGACCCAGCCCAGTGGTGGCCAGTGCATTGCGGCAGCAGGTTGTTTGATGCGATTTTGCTCGATGCGCCCTGCACGGCCTCGGGCATTGTGCGGCGTCACCCTGACGTGCGGTGGTTGCGCCGTCATGCCGACATCGCGCAGCTGGCGGCGCAACAACGGGTTTTGCTGGAAGGCTTGTGGCCACTCCTGAAGCCGGGCGGGCGGATGCTTTATTGCACTTGTTCGATGTTCAAGGCGGAGGGAAGTGAGCAAATGCAAACGTTTCTTACACGCAACACCGATGCGGTTTTACTGTCATCCCCCGGTTATTTGCTGCCTTTGATGCAAGTAAATCCGGCAACCGTCCCGGACAATGTATCGGGTGACTACGACTGTTTTTTCTACGCACTTCTTGAAAAACGTGCGCTTGCATGAGTTCCATTCAAGTGCATGCGTTGGACTTCGTGCGCTGCAGCGTTTCATTTTTTGCTTGGTACTGGTCATTGGATGGGATGGACAGGCTTTGTTGCCAGCGGCAAAGGCACAAGCCGCATTGCCCGAAATTAGCCAACTCAAGCTCGACCGCACCGATGACGGCATCTTCTTGTCGGCCCAGTTGAAGTTTGAGATCTCCAATTTGGTGGAAGAGGCGCTGCTCAAGGGCATTCCGATTTTCTTTGTCATGGAGGCCGAAATCAACCGTGACCGCTGGTATTGGTACGACAAAACCATTTCCAGCAGCAAAAAAAACATTCGCCTTGCCTATCAGCCGCTGACGCGGCGGTGGAGACTGAACAGTTCGCCTGGCAGCGCTGCCAACGGCGGTAGCGGTTTGGGAGTCACGCTGAATCAGAATTTTGAAACTCTGGCCGATGCACTGGCTTCGCTGAAGAGAGTCTCGGGCTGGAGGGTGGCTGAGCTCGGCGAGATGGATATGGATGCGCGCTATTGGATCGATTTCCGTTTTCGGCTGGATGTATCGCAACTGGCCCGCCCATTGCAAATCGGTACGCTGGGGCAATCGGACTGGACAATCAATTTAAGCCGAAATCAGCGTGTGGTTTTTGAAGCATCCAAATGAATATTCAGCCCGTGCTTGGCGTAAAAGCACCGCATGTGAGTCCCCCGGCATTGCGCTGGGCCCTGGGCATCGGCGCTGCCAGCATGGTTGCCCTGGGCCTCGTATTGCTTTTTTTGCTCGCCCAAGCCACCAACAACAGGGAACTCTACGAGCGCAACTATGAACGGCTGCTGATTCTCAACGTGGCAGTGGCTGCCGCGCTGCTGGCGGTGATTTTCTGGATTGTCTGGCGGCTGGTCTCGCGTTTGCGGCGTGGCAAGTTCGGCAGTCGTTTGCTGGTCAAGTTGGCTGCCATCTTTGCGCTGGTCGGGGTGGTACCTGGCATGCTGATCTATGTGGTCTCCTACCAATTCGTTTCTCGGTCGATCGAGAGCTGGTTTGACGTCAAGGTCGAAGGGGCCCTGGATGCCGGATTGAATTTGGGTCGAACCACACTCGAAGTATTAAGCAACGATCTGGCCAGCAAAAGCCGTAGTGCGGCAACCCAGTTGGCAGACGCTCCGGAGGCTACCGTTGGCTTGTCACTTGAACGACTTCGCGAACAGCTTTCAGCCAGTGATATCAAATTGTGGAGTGCGGCGGGTTACCTGATTGCCAGCAGCGGTGAATCGCGTTTCCAGATCAATCCCGAGCGGCCTAGCCTGGCGCAGCTACGCATGGTGCGCAGCTTGCGAGTGGTCAGCCAGATTGAGGGCCTAGAAGAGCGCCTGGACGCGAACCAGGGGGTTGCTTTGCAAGGCCCGCCAGTTACAGAAGTGCCCCCTCGAATCCGGGTATTAGCCATCGTGACCAGTAATAAGGTCGGCTTGCTGGCCGAGCCGCGCTATCTCCAAGTCACCCAGGATTTACCGGCGGCTTTGGTGTCCAATGCCTTGGCAGTGCAAGCCGTCTACAGCGAATACCAAGAGCGCGCGTTGGCACGCAATGGCCTGCGCCGTATGTATATCGGCACCTTGACCCTGAGTTTGTTCTTGGCGGTTTTTGGTGCGGTCTTGTTGGCGGTCCTGCTTGGCAACCAGCTGGCTCGGCCATTGCTTTTGCTTGCCGACGGCGTTCGTCAAGTGGCCGAGGGTGACCTCCGTCCCAAAAGTGTGCTGCAGAGTCGCGATGAATTGGGCGGGCTGACCCGTTCGTTTGCGCAAATGACGCTCCAACTCTCTGACGCGCGCGCCGCAGTGGAGAAAAGTATGGGTGATGTGAGTGCTGCCCGTGCCAAGTTGCAAACTATTTTGGACAACCTCACTGCGGGCGTGGTGGTGCTAGATGAACAAGGCCATATTTTGTCGTCCAATCCGGGTGCTAGCCGAATTTTGCGCGTGCCACTGGCGGCGCATGAGGGGAAGACATTCGCGCAGATCCCGGAGCTGGCGGTATTTGGCCAAAAAGTACAGTCGCAGTTTGATGCGTTTCTTGGTGAACGGAATCAGCATGATCTGGACCATTGGCAACAGTCTTTTGAGCTCAATACGGCGGAACCAGAA
This sequence comes from Burkholderiaceae bacterium, assembly GCA_046155225.1. GTDB lineage: Bacteria > Pseudomonadota > Gammaproteobacteria > Burkholderiales > Burkholderiaceae_C > JAKFVA01. Next base: position 3,295 of record JBJXED010000089.1, on the reverse strand, counting down.
GGTCATCAACACACGGTGACATTGGTGGCGCGCGGGGCCCATATGCTGAGCGATGCAAGGTTGCTGGTTTTAGACGACATTTCCGAAATTGTTTCGGCCCAGCGAACCCAAGCCTGGGCTGAAGTGGCGCGCCGACTCGCCCATGAAATTAAGAATCCATTGACGCCAATCCAATTGTCTGCAGAGCGCATGGAAGCCAAATTAAAGACCAAGCTGTCCGAGCCCGATCAGTTGCTGCTGAGCAAATCGGTTAAAACTATTGTGGACCAAGTGGACGCCATGAAGCGGCTTGTCAATGAGTTCCGGGATTACGCGCGCCTTCCTGCAGCAGAACTTAAAGCACTTGATCTGAATGCGCTCATCACAGAAATCCTGTTGCTCTACAGTGACGAAAGCACTTTGGTGCCCATCACCGCCGTTTTGGATCCTGATTGTCCGCAGATTCTTGGCGACAGTCAGCAATTGCGCCAGGTGGTGCACAACTTGATTCAAAATGCCCAGGACGCGGTTTTGGCAGCCAAGGAAATCTCACCTATAAGCACGTTTCTTACGTGTCCCATCATCATCAAAACCCGATGGAATGAGGCGGGCAAAAAAGTACGCTTGAGCGTTCAAGACAGTGGTGGCGGATTTGCCCAGCACATCTTGAACCGTGCGTTTGAGCCATATGTCACCACCAAAGTCAAAGGTACGGGCCTGGGCTTGGCCGTTGTCAAAAAAATTGCAGATGAGCACGGTGCCCGCGTTGACCTGTCCAACCGTGTCGAGGCGGGCGTACTGCAGGGTGCGCAAGTCTCGCTATCATTCGCCATAGCTCCAACCCCATTGGTATAGATTTATTCATCAGCGCTAAGAAAACAGCAGACTTCAACATGGCAAACATATTGGTGGTGGACGATGAGCTGGGCATACGCGACCTGCTGTCGGAAATTCTGAATGACGAAGGCCACCAGGTTGAACTGGCAGAGAATGCCGCGCAGGCCCGGGCCGCCCGGCTGCGTGAACGCCCGGACATGGTGTTGCTGGACATCTGGATGCCCGACACCGACGGCGTCACCCTGCTCAAAGAATGGGCCAGCGCCGGCCTGCTCACCATGCCAGTCATCATGATGAGCGGCCACGCCACCATCGACACGGCTGTCGAGGCTACAAAAATCGGCGCGCAATCGTTTTTGGAAAAACCCATCACGTTGCAAAAACTGCTTAAAGCCGTTGAACTTGGCTTGGCCAGGTTATTGCCGCGCAAAGTGGTCGATGCCGTGCCCGGCCCCTCCGCCGAGTTGACGGTGGAAACCGCCATGACCGGCGGCAGCAGCCTTCCTGCCGTGGTCGATATGGGCTTGATGGGCAGCCAGAACTTCGATCTGGACAAACCCCTGCGGGACGCGCGTGATGAGTTTGAAAAAGCCTATTTCGAATTTCACCTCGCCAAGGAGTCAGGCTCGATGACCCGTGTGGCAGATAAGACCGGCTTGGAGCGAACTCACCTGTACCGCAAACTCAAGCAATTGGGTGTAGATCTTTCACGGAACAAACGGTCGGGCTTGCTATAATATTGGGCTCAGGCCCGGTAGCTCAGTCGGTAGAGCAGAGGATTGAAAATCCTTGTGTCGGTGGTTCGATTCCGCCCCAGGCCACCAGTGTTTATCCGCCTCAGCCCCCGTCAGGGTGCTGAGGCGTTTATACGATGGAGATTAATTTATGGAACTGAATCGCCTCAGGTTTCAATGGCGAAAGGTTACCGCGGCGGCGTGGCTTTTTTGAGCGCTACCGCGGCCTCTGGCGGTAAATAGTTCTCGTCGTGTTTGGCGAGGACTTGGTCTGCCCGAAACACACCGTCCGTACCGAGTTTGCCTTGCGCCACCACACCTTTGCCTTCTTTGAAAAGGTCGGGAAGCAAACCTGAATAGGTGACTGGGATTTTTTGCGCCAAATCCGTCACAACAAATCGGATGGCAATGCTCTGCGGATCGCGCTGCACGCTGCCCGCCTCGACCAGCCCGCCAATACGGAAGCTTCGCCCCAAGGGGGCTTCCTTGGCGGCGACTTGCGTAGGGCTGAAAAAAAACACCAGGTTGCTGTTGAAGGCATTGAGTACCAGCGCACTGGCAACGCCAATGGCGGTCAATCCGCACACGATGGCGAGGGCGCGTTTGCTGCGGGCTTTCATGCTTTAGATTCTCCAACATTGTGGGCTATTCCGTCCAGTGTTTCGGCATGGTTTTCCGATACGACTTGGGGCACCGGCTCGCAGTACAGCAAAAAGGGCCGGCACGCGGGACCCGTCACAGGGTCAAGGTCTGTTGGCCCGCAGTGCTAAGCGGTGTATCTTGATGGCTGGTCATCACCACGATGCCGCCGCCTTGCAAATGGGTATCCAACAGGCCCGCCAGCCAAATTGTGGCGGCGGCATCCAGCGCATTGAAGGGTTCATCCAGCACCCAAAGCGGCACCTGGTGCGCACCGGCATTCGACAGGCAAAGCCGTGCCAGGGCGCAGCGCTGGCGTTGACCTTGCGACAGCTTGTAGGCTGGCGTATGGTGCCGGCCACGCAAACCGGCGCCATCCAATGCGACGCGTGCCATGTCAGCAGGGATGCAGTGGCCACTCAGCGTACTGCTGATTTGCAGATTCTCAAGGGCAGTCAGGTCGCCTTTCAGGCCTGCCGCATGGCCTATGTAGATCAGGTGGCGGTTGTAGTCTTCGCGCATCGCGTGAATCGATTGGCCGCACCAGCGCACCTGGCCAGAGGAGGGCTCCAGCAAGCCGCACAGCATGCGCAGCAAGCTGGTTTTGCCCGCGCCATTGGCGCCCTGCACGTTCAGCACCGCACCGGGCCCCAGCTGCCGTGCAAGCCCATGGAACAGGCGGTGACCGCCGCGCTCGCAGCCTAGGTTACTCAACTCCAGCATGGTTTTTCTGCCCGTAACAACGCGGTCCTTTCGCCTCAATTCGTATTCTGGGGGAGTACTTCAAACCGCCTTATAGCATGCGTGCCAATGCGAGTTACCGCACTGTCAGGGCCGCTTTGCGTGCAAATTCTTCCCGCAGCGCCCTGAGTTTTTCCCGTGGGTTTTCTTTTGTCGTTGCCTCATCCAGCGCCATCTCCGCGATAAACCTGCTGGGCTGTGCCGCCACCTGCTCGCGGCCTTTTTTCTTTTTGCGTGGCCAACTCACCACCAGGCTGCGCTGCGCGCGGGTGATGCCGACGTACATCAAGCGGCGCTCCTCTTGCAGGCGCAGCGCATCACTGCTCTGCGCAGCAGCCACTTCGGGCGAAGCTTCACCATCACTA
>JBJXED010000088.1:0-13722 GCA_046155225.1 Burkholderiaceae bacterium | reverse complement strand
TGCATTGGCGGCTCCATTACGATCAGGTATTTTTATGGCTGGACTTCAACCCACTACCCCAGCGCCAACCGCTTTGACGCTCCATCAACAGTCGCGCGTGCTGGAAATCAGCTTTGCTGACGAATGTGTTTTCAGCATTCCTTTTGAGTTGATGCGGGTGTACTCGCCGTCGGCAGAAGTTCAGGGCCACGGTCCGGGCCAAGAAGTGTTGCAAACCGGCAAGCGGGACGTACAGGTTGTCGAAGTTCAGGCGGTGGGCAATTACGCCATCCAGCCGACTTTTTCGGACGGCCACGAAAGCGGTATTTATTCTTGGGACTACCTCTATTTTCTGGGCTCGCAGCAAGACCGTTTGTGGCAAGACTACACCACCCGGTTGCTAGCGGCCGGGGTGGACCGCGACAGCGCCATGCCTGGCAAAGCGCTGGCTGGCTGCAGTGCGCACTGAAACCTCGCGCACCATGAATTCCACCCATTTCGGCTTCAAGACTGTAGGCGAAGGTGACAAGGCCGCGCAGGTCAAACAGGTCTTTGACTCGGTTGCGCCCAATTACGACCTGATGAACGATTTGATGTCCGGCGGACTGCATCGGTTGTGGAAAAACTACACCGTGATGACCGCCAATTTGCAGCCCGGTGCCCGCGTGCTCGACCTTGCGGGTGGTACCGGCGACCTGGCGCAGGCCTTTGCCAGGCAGGTTGGCAGCGGCGGTCTGGTCGTGCATACCGACATCAACCAGGCCATGCTGGAGGCGGGTCGCAAGCGCTTGCTCGATGCCGGGGTGGTACTGCCTACGCTCGTGTGTGACGCCGAGAAATTGCCATTTGACGCTGCGCAGTTCGATGCGGTCAGCGTGGCCTTTGGCTTGCGCAATATGACACACAAGGATATTGCGCTATCAGAAATGCAGCGAGTACTGAAACCTGGAGGGCGTTTGCTGGTGCTGGAATTCTCCAAAATCATCCCGCCCCTGGAAAAAATATACGACTGGTATTCGTTCAACATACTGCCTCGCCTGGGCCGTTGGGTCACCGGCGACGAAACCAGTTACCGCTACCTGGCCGAGTCGATCCGGATGCATCCTGACCAGCGAAGCCTTAAAAGCCTTATCGCCAAAAGTGGTTTCGGCCATGTGGACTATCACAACCTCTCTGGCGGCATCGTGGCCTTGCATGTTGCAATCAAGTGTTGAATAGTTGGGTTGATTTGAAAACAGCAGGAGGCATTATGAAATTCTGGTCTTTGATGTTGGCAATGGTGATGCTGCTCGCGGGCTTGGACGCCAATGCCGCTCGGCGTTTGGGCGGCGGCGGTTCGGTTGGCAAGCAGTCCAGCCAAGTGACGAAAAAATCCGCGCCCGACAATGCCCAGGCCAAGCCGCAAACGCCGGCTGCCGCAGGGGCTGCTGCTGCCGCGCCGCGCCGGCCTTGGGGTGCCATGCTGGGTGGTCTGGCCGCAGGGCTGGGGTTGGCCTGGCTGGCCAGTTCGCTCGGATTTGGCGAAGAATTTGGCAACATTTTGCTTTTTGGCCTGCTGGCTTTCGGGGTGATGGCGGCGGTGGGCTGGTTCTTGCGGCGCAGGCTTCAGGGCAGCAGGCCCGGTTCGCTGGCAATGCAGGGTGCCGGTGCCAACAGTCCGCGGCAGTACAGCGAAGACCATGTCGGCAACGACGCTTCGGCCCGCCCCTGGGAGCGCAGCAGCATGGCTTTTCAAGCCGATAAATTTCCGGCGGATGCCTCGCGCGGCGGCCCGGTAGCCATAGGTTCGGCCTTGGCACGCTCGACCGGCTGGGGCATACCCGCGGATTTCGACTCAGAGAGTTTTCTCGCCGCGGCCAAGCGCCACTTCATCACTTTGCAAAGCGCCTGGGACCGTGCCGACATCGCGACGCTGCAAGCCATGATGACCGACGCCATGCTGGCCGAAATCCAGTCGCAGTTGCGTGAGCGCGAAGCCCATACCGGTGGCCAGCAGCCCAACAAGACCGAAGTGATGGTGCTGGAGGCGCAACTTCTGGGTATCGAGGAAGAAGAGGGTGCCCACATTGCCAGCGTCGAGTTCTCGGGCATGATCCGCGAAGATGTTGCCAGCGGCCCCAACCCTTTCCGCGAAGTCTGGAATCTGTCCAAAAGCAAAGACGGTGTGGGTGGTTGGCTGGTGGCCGGTGTCCAAGCGCTGCAGTAAACGGCACAGGTCTTAATCACCCCGGGCCTTGGCTTGCGGGCTTAACAGGCCGAATTTGCCGCTGCAAGGTCGAAAATATAACGTTTTTGGCCTCTAGCCAGTGATTATCCTTTCGGTCTCGCTATATTTTTAATAGTAAATTTTACCGATCTCATGGTCCAGCGATCTTGGTGAACCCAAGCTCTGATGACGCCCAAGAAGCATATTCGGTGAATAATCCAGCCCATGCTGACACCACCGCCTTTGCCCCCTTTTCTGAATGACTTGCGCGACCAGTTTCTGGCGCGCGCCGCTCCCCCTGCGTGGCTGGTGGAAGACGTGCAGAACCGAGTGGTCTTGTTTCTCAACCATGTGCTGATGAACGAGCCGCAGGCACGTGAGCGGCTCGCAAGGCAAGCGGGTCGGGTGGTGCTGATGCAATGGACGGGGATGGCCATAGGCTTGCTAGCCACCCCGGCCGGCTTGCTGAGTTTGGCTGACGCCGGGAGAGCCGCCGATTTGACGCTGACCCTCACCGACACATCGCCGTTAGAGCTTGCCCGCCACGCCCTGCAAGGCAGCAAGCCCGCCGTGCGGATCGAGGGCGACGTGCAATTGGCTGCCGAGGTGAACTGGCTAATCGACCATGTACGCTGGGACGCGGAAGAAGACTTGGCACGTTTTCTTGGTAACGGCCCGGCCCACGCCATCAGCCTGGCTGCCGGGCGGGCGCTGCAAATGTTGCGTTCGCTACAGCCCACCGAAGCGCAAGCCAACGCGGGCCAGTCCAGCACGCCTAGCCCCACGCCCACAGCACCACCGGCACCCGGCGCATGATGCGGCTGCTGCGCGGCGGCTATATCGTCTGGATCGTGCTTCGCTACGGTCTGGATGAGCTCTTTCTCAGCAGTTTCCAAAAACCCTGGCTCAGCAGCGCTGCGGCCCTGCTAACCTTTGGCCGCAAGCTGGAGGCCCCGCGCGGCCAGCGTCTACGCCAGGCGCTGGAGCGGCTGGGGCCGATTTTTGTCAAGTTTGGCCAAGTCATGTCAACCCGGCGCGACCTGCTGCCGCTGGACATCGCCGACGAGCTCGCCAAGCTGCAAGACAACGTGCCGCCTTTTAGCTCGGAGATTGCGGTGGCCAGCATCGAGCGGGCATTTCGCAAGCCCCTGCATGAGATTTTCACCAGTTTTGAGCGAACCCCGGTGGCCAGCGCTTCCATTGCGCAGGTGCATTTCGCCGTGATCCAAGACCGGGACGGCAAGTCGCGTGAGGTAGCTGTCAAGGTACTGCGGCCCAACATGCTCAAAGTGATCGAGAAAGACCTGGACTTGATGCACATGATGGCCGGCTGGATCGAGCGCTTGTCCGGCGACGGCAAGCGCCTGAAGCCGCGTGAAGTGGTCGGCGAATTCGACAAATACCTGCACGACGAACTTGACCTGGTGCGCGAGGCGTCCAACGCTGCGCAGCTGCGCCGCAACATGGCGGGCCTGAACCTGGTGCTGATTCCCGAAATGTACTGGGACTTTTGCACTACCGAAGTGATGGTGATGGAGCGCATGAATGGCATCGCCATCAACCATCTGGAGCAGATTCGTGCCGCCGGCGTGGACATCAAAAAACTGGCGCGCGATGGCGTGACATTGTTCTTTACCCAGGTCTTTCGCGACGGGTTTTTCCATGCCGACATGCACCCAGGCAATATTCAGGTCAGCATTGACCCGGCCACCTTCGGACGCTATATCTCGCTGGACTTTGGCATTGTGGGCACGCTGACCGAGGTGGACAAAGACTACTTGGCGCAAAACTTCACTGCCTTTTTTCGGCGTGACTACAAGCGTGTGGCCGAACTGCACATTGAGTCGGGCTGGGTGCCGGCGAATACGCGGGTCGATGAGCTCGAATCGGCTGTGCGCAGCGTGTGCGAACCCTACTTTGACCGACCTCTCAAGGAACTCTCGCTGGGCATGGTGCTGATGCGGCTGTTCCAAACCTCACGCAGGTTTGATGTCGAAATCCAGCCGCAACTGGTGCTGCTGCAGAAAACCCTGCTCAACATCGAAGGCCTGGGTCGCGACCTCGACCCTGACCTGGACCTATGGAACACGGCCAAACCCTTTTTGGAAAGCTGGATGCTGGAGCAAGTCGGTCCGCAAAAACTGCTGGCGCAGCTCAAGGCCGAAGCCCCTCGCTATGCCAAGCTGCTCCCGGGCTTGCCGCGCCTGCTGGAAGACTATTTAAAAAACCCACCCGCCCGGCACCAGCGTGAACTGCTTGAATTGCTGGCCGAGCAAAAGCGCACCAACAAACTGCTGCAAAGCCTGATTTACGGCGCGCTGGGGTTTGTTTTCGGTTTGATGGTGATGCAGGTTTTTATCCGTATCCGGATTTTCTAGAATCGAGCGCTTGTACTCAACATCCCTGCCGGAGTCGCCATGCTGTTGACCCTTGTGATTGCCTACCTGCTTGTCACGATTGGCATCGGCCTGTGGGCCGCCAAACGCGTCAAGACCACGGCCGATTTTGCGATTGCGGGGCGGCATCTGCCGCTGGTGATGATTGTCACCACCACTTTTGCCACCTGGTTTGGTGCCGAAACAGTGCTTGGTATTCCCGCCAAATTTGTGCAGGGCGGGCTCAGCGGCGTGGTGGAAGACCCGTTTGGCGCGGGTTTTTGCCTGATTTTGGTTGGCCTGTTTTTTGCTGCCAAGCTCTACCAAATGACGCTGCTGACCATCAGCGATTATTACCGTGCGCGCTACGGGCGCGGCATAGAAGTGCTCTGCTCGTTCATCATCATTTTGAGCTATTTGGGCTGGGTTTCGGCGCAGGTCACTGCCCTCGGGCTGGTCTTCAATTTGCTGTCGGGCGGGGCTATCAGCATCCCGCTGGGGATGGTGATTGGTACCGCGTCCATCCTGGCCTACACCTTGTTTGGCGGCATGTGGTCGGTCGCGGTGACGGACTTTATCCAGATGATTATTTTGGTGGTGGGCTTGGCCATCATTGCGGTGTATGCCAGCAACCTGGCGGGCGGGGCCGATAAAGTCATCGCACTGGCGACCAGCAAAGACCTGCTGAATTTCCTGCCGCCCGCCAATGGCAAAGACATAGCCTTTTTCATAGCAGCGGCCATCACCATCATGTTTGGCTCCATCCCGCAGCAAGACGTGTTCCAGCGGGTGATGTCGGCCAATAACGTGCGCGCCGCCACGCGCGGCCCGGTGATCGGAGGTATTTGCTACATCTTGTTTGCGTTTGTGCCGATGTTCATCATCGCAAGCGCCCTGCTCATCATGCCCGAGCAAGCGGCTACGCTGATTAAAGAAGACCCGCAAAAAGTGCTGCCCACGCTGGTCCTGACGCACATGCCGTTTGTGATGCAAGTCATCTTCTTCGGCGCACTGCTGTCGGCGCTCAAGTCCACTGCATCGGCCACACTGCTGGCACCTTCAGTGACGTTTGTCGAGAATATTTGGCGCCAGTTCTACCCTCCGGCTTCAGACGCTGCCCAACTTCTCACCATGCGCGTGGCCGTGCTGGTGTTTTCTGTGCTGGTTTGTGCTTATGCCATTGCCTTGCAAGGCACCTCGATTTACGACATGGTCTCGGGCGCTTACCAAGTCACCCTGGTGGGGGCATTTGTCCCGCTGCTGGCGGGCCTGTACTGGAAACGCGCCACCACTCAGGGAGCCTGGCTGTCGATTGTCCTGGGCTTGCTTGGCTGGCTGGTATGCCTGATGACGCCATTGGGCCAAACGGTGCCGCAACAGTTGGCCGGCTTTGCCTGCGCGCTGCTCGGCATGCTGGTGGGGTCGCTGGTGCCGCAATGGATCAGCGTGCAAGGGCAGACCCAACCCGGGTCGGGCAAGCCGCAGCCTGCGGGTGCCACTTTATAATCAGTGGCTTTTCGTTCTTCGTCCAGACCGCTGACGTTGCGCTGCCAAGCCATTTACTCTAGAGCACCTCATGCCCATTTACGCTTATCAATGCGAATCCTGCGGGCACCAGTTGGATGTTTTGCAAAAAATGTCCGACGCCCCTTTGCTGGACTGCCCTAATTGCCATGCCAGTTCCCTGCGCAAACAAGTTACGGCAGCAGGCTTTCAGCTTAAAGGTTCGGGCTGGTATGTGACTGACTTCAAGGGCGGCAGCGGGGCCACCAAACCTGCAAAGGCGGCGGACGGCGATACGGTGGCGGCAGACAAGCCCACTGAAAAGGCCGACACCAGCACGCAGGCTGTGACCCAAACCGCAGACGCCAGCAGCAACGCGGCCAGCCCTGCAACTGCACCCGCTGCGGCCAAAGCGGCGGTGGCGGCCACCAGTCTGCCCAGTTCATCCACCCCCTGAAGCCTGCAGGCACCCTACCCATGTCTGAAATTCGCAAATGGTTGCTCGCGGGTCTGTTGGTGATAGTGCCGGTGGCGATTACCGCCTGGGTACTCAAGCTTTTTATCAACACGCTGGACCAAACCCTGCTGATTTTGCCGGCCGCCTGGCAGCCCGATGCCTTGTTGGGCGTGCATATCCCAGGTTTCGGCGTGCTGCTGGCATTTGCGATTGTGCTTGGCATCGGCGCGGCGGCCAGTAATTTTCTGGGCCGCAAGCTGGTGCGTTGGGGGGATGCACTACTGGGCCATATCCCAGTGGTGCGTTCGTTGTATTCAGGCGTCAAGCAAGTCTCTGACACCCTGTTTTCCGACTCAGGCAATGCCTTCCGAAAAGTGCTGCTCGTGCAATACCCGCGCGAAGGTTGCTGGAGCCTGGCGTTCCAAACCGGTGCGCCTGGCGGCGAGGTGGCAGAGCATCTGCCGGGCGAGCACGTGAGCATCTACATGCCCACCACCCCCAACCCTTCGTCCGGTTTTTTTTTGATGCTGCCGCGTGCTCAAGTGATTGAACTCGACATGACGATTGACGAGGCGCTTAAATACATCATCTCGATGGGGGTGGTGGTGCCTCCGGTACATGCCCGCCCGATTCTGAATGCGGCTGGTCAGCCCACCCCACACCCCTGAGTCTTTTGCACTGATGCGCTGCGTTGCCGCAGCCAAATTCCGGAATTTTCAAACATGACCATGCGCTCCCACTACTGCGGTCTGGTGACCGAAGCCCTGATCGGGCAAACCGTGCAACTGTGCGGCTGGGTCAATCGCCGCCGCGACCACGGCGGCGTGATTTTTATTGACTTGCGCGACCGTGAAGGCCAATGCCAAGTGGTTTGCGACCCGGACCGTGCTGCTACCTTTGCCGTTGCCGAAGACATTCGGGGTGAGTTTTGCGTGCAGGTCAGCGGCCTGGTACGCGCACGGCCTGAAGGCACCACCAACGACGCGCTACAAAGCGGCAAGATTGAAGTGCTGTGCCACGAGTTACTGGTGCTCAACCCTTCGGTCACGCCTCCGTTCCAGATTGACGATGACAACCTCTCCGAGACCACGCGCCTGACACACCGCGTCCTTGACCTGCGCCGCCCCGCCATGCAGCGCAACCTGATGCTGCGTTACCGCGTGGCTATGGAGGTGCGCAAGTTTTTGGACGCCAACGGTTTTATCGACATTGAAACCCCGATGCTGACCAAGAGCACGCCCGAGGGCGCGCGAGATTATTTGGTGCCCAGCCGCGTCCACAACGGCATGTTTTTCGCGCTGCCGCAAAGCCCGCAACTGTTCAAACAGTTGTTGATGGTCGCCGGCTTTGACCGCTACTACCAAATCACCAAGTGCTTCCGCGACGAAGACCTGCGCGCCGATCGCCAGCCCGAGTTCACACAGATCGATATTGAAACCTCCTTCATGACCGAGCAGGACATTCGCGCCATGTTTGAGGGCATGATCCGCACGACCTTCAACAACGTTCTCGGCGTGGAACTGGGCGAACTGCCGGTGATGACCTACCAGGTGGCCATGGCCCGCTACGGCTTGGACAAGCCCGATTTGCGCGTCCCACTGGAGTTCACCGAACTCACCAACGTGATGAAGGACGTTGATTTCAAGGTCTTCAGCGGTGCGGCCAATATGGCGGGCGGCCGCGTGGTCGGTCTGCGCGTGCCGGGAGGCGCAGAAATGCCGCGCAGCGAGATTGATGCGTACACCGAGTTCGTGAAGATTTATGGTGCCAAGGGCCTGGCCTATATCAAAGTGAACAGCAGCGCCATTGAGCCTGGTGACAAAGCCAAGCCCTGGCCTGGCCTGCAAAGCCCCATCGTTAAAAACATTCATGATGTGGCGCTGACCGAGATATTGAAGCGCACCGGCGCGCAAGATGGCGATATTGTTTTCTTCGGTGCTGACAAGGCCAAAATTGTCAACGACGCCATCGGCAACCTGCGCATCAAAATCGGCCACAGCGAATTTGGCAAAGCCCGCGGTTTGGTCCAGGGCCAGTGGAAACCGCTGTGGGTAGTGGACTTCCCGATGTTTGAATTTGACGAGGAGGGCGGCCGCTGGAGCGCCATGCACCACCCGTTCACCGCTCCCAAAGACGGCCATGAAGATTGGCTTGAAACCGATCCTGGCCGCTGCATCGCCAAAGCCTATGACCTGGTGCTCAACGGCTGGGAACTCGGCGGCGGCTCGGTGCGTATCCATCGTGCCGACGTTCAAAGCAAGGTCTTCACTGCGCTGAATATAGATGCTGAGGAAGCGCAGCAAAAGTTCGGCTTTTTGCTCGACGCGTTGCAATACGGCGCACCCCCGCACGGCGGTCTGGCCTTTGGCCTGGACCGCATCGTCACCATGATGTGCGGCGCAGAGAGCATCCGCGACGTGATCGCCTTCCCTAAAACCCAGCGCGCCCAGTGTTTGCTGACGCAAGCACCGTCGCCGGTTGACGAGAAGCAATTGCGGGAATTGCATATTCGGCTGCGGACGGCGGCGGCTTGAAGGTTTGGATTTCGTAGTCTTAGGCAAAATCAAAGTGCGCCAAACAGCGCCCTCTTGAATTGGATGAGCATGGCTATCCCTGACTTTCAAACATTGATGCTGCCCTTGCTGAATTTCGCCAATGGCGGACGGGAACTGCGTTTTCGAGAGGCGGTGGAGGCAATCGCTGAGCAGTTTTCACTGACCTCCGATGAACGCGCAGAGCTACTGCCGAGTGGACGGTATCCAACGTTTGACAACCGCCTGGGATGGGCAAAAACACATCTGTAAAAAGCCGGATTGATCGACCAACCAAGGCGCGCATATTTCAAAATTACTGAACGTGGTAGGCAAGTACTAGCCTCCAATCCAGACCGAGTTGACATCCGCTATCTGGAAAAATTTCCCGAGTATGTGCAGTTCCGGGACAACATCAGCGATAGCTCGTCAACCGCTGAAGACGCCATCAGTGTTGTTATTTCTGAAGTCACCCCCGAGGAATCTCTTGAGCGCTCACATGAGCAACTCCGGCGTGAGTTGATGTCTGATGTACTCAGCAACGTTAAAAAATGTTCGCCTACATTTTTTGAGCAATTGGTTGTTCAACTGCTCATTACCATGGGTTATGGTGGCAGCCGCAAGGAAGCTGGGAAAGCAGTAGGGCAATCAGGCGACGGCGGAATTGACGGCATCATTAACGAGGATCGATTGGGCTTGGATGCTATTTACCTTCAAGCCAAACGCTGGGAAGGCGTCGTTGGTCGTCCAGAAATCATGAAATTTGTTGGTGCGCTGGCTGGCCAACGTGCGAGCAAGGGTGTATTCATAACAACCTCTGGTTTCACGCAAGAAGCCAAGGAATATGCCGTCACCAGCAACTACAAAATCGTCCTGATCGATGGCCAGCGCCTTGCCGACTTGATGATTGAGCACGATTTAGGCGTGTCGGTGGCAGCGACCTACCAACTCAAGCGCATCGACTCCGACTTTTTTGCCGACGAATAGCACACTCACTATATTTTAGAAATGACGAGCCAATTTCTTTAGTCATATATAGCGCCAGGCTTATAGAGCGGTCGGGAGTTACTTCTGATTTCTGCTCACTTTTTAGCCAAAATCGCCATCTATTGGGCGTCAGAATAGCTAAAATGGCTAAAATTTCCTGCGAGGTAGCCATGCAAGTCACCGCCACTCAAGCCAAAAACCAGTTCGGTCAAATGCTGGACCATTGCCAGCAAGAGCCGGTGGTGATCGAAAAATCGGGCCGCAGGCACAGCGTACTGCTTTCTGCCCGGCGCTACGACGCGCTGTTGGCAGCATCTTCGGTAGCCGTCGCGCCAGCTGACGGCAAAACTCCCGGGGAGCGGTTTTATGCCGAATACAAAGACTGGGTGGATCTGCAAAACGCGCTGGTCGAAAAGTATGGCGTGTTTGGCGAAGAACATCGGCTTTGGTAAGCGCAAATGGCTCAGTACGACCTTTATGCCAATCCCAATGCGGCGCAGCGCCCGGCTTATCCCTATGTGGTGGTACTGCAAACCGACCAGCTTGATCACTACACCACCCGCATGGTGATGCCGCTGGCGCGGCTTACTTTGCCGCCTATCAGGCTGCCGCGCAACTTGACGCAAACTGTGTCGGTCAATGGCGAAGCACTCTACCTTGCCGCCCACTTGTGCGCAGCTTTGCCTGCCAAACAGCTCAAAGCGCCGCTGGATTCTTTGCGCAGCCAATCGGGCGTGTTGCTGTCGACTTTGGATGCCGTGATTTCGGGTGTTTAACAAACCCAGCTCCACCAAAATCCCCCAATCCGTGCTGGTGGTGATCTACACCCCAGCCTTGGATGTGCTGCTGATCCGCCGCGCCGACTCAGGCACTTGGCAATCGGTCACCGGCTCCAAGGATTTTGAGACTGAGTCGTTTCAAATCACCGCCGCGCGCGAAGTGCAGGAAGAAACCGGCATCGACTGTGGCCCCGGCACCGCCTTAGCCGGTCAACTGAAAGACTGGTTGCTGGAGAACATCTACGACATCTACCCCGCATGGCGCTACCGTTACGCGCCCGAGGTATCGCGCAATACCGAGCGGGTATTTGGCCTGGCCGTACCTGCTGGGCAAGCCATACACCTGAATCCACGAGAGCATACCGCCCACCAGTGGCTGCCGTGGCGCGAGGCCGCTGACCAGTGTTTTTCACCGTCGAATGCTGAGGCCATCCTCATGCTGCCAAAATTCGTCAGTGCAAACCCCAAACTCCCCAGACCCTGATAGCGCCGTAGCCGCCAACGCAGACAACACTTTTACCATTGCCACCTACAACATCCATAAAGGCGTGCAGGGCATAGGGCCACTCAAGCGACTGGAAATCCATAACCTATTGCACGCAGTGGAGCAGTTCGACGCCGATGTGGTCTGCCTGCAAGAAGTGCAGCACAGCCACAAGCGCGAGCAGGCCCGCTTTGCGCACTGGCCAGCGGGCGATCAGGCCAATTACCTGGCACCCGAGGGCTACCGTGCCATCTACCGCAGCAATGCCATCACGCCGCATGGCGAACATGGCAACGCGCTGCTCTCGCGCTGGCCGGTGCTCAGCCACCAGCACGAGGACATGTCCGACCACCGCTTCGAGCAGCGCGGCCTGCTGCACGGCGTGGTGCAGGTGCATGGGCGCGACTTGCATGTGATCGTGGTGCACCTGGGCCTGATTGCCGCCAGCCGGGTGCGTCAAGTGGCGCAACTGCTGGCCTATATCGCGCGCGATGTGCCGAGTGCTGCGCCACTCGTGGTCGCCGGCGATTTCAACGACTGGGGCAGCACCTGCATGCGCGCAATGCAAGCTGCGGAAATGCGGCCCTGCCCGACTCCAGCCGGTGCAGCGCTGGCGACGTTCCCCTCGCGCTTCCCGCTGGCACAGCTAGACCGCATCTACGCCCGCGGCCTGCGGCCTGTGGGCCAGCAAGTGCCGCGCGGTCCAGCCTGGGCGCGCATGTCAGACCACCTGCCGCTGCTTGCACAATGGGCGTTTATTGACTAGCCGCCCGCCCTTGAAAACCACCTCAGCACCCAACCCTGGCGTCCATGAAGTACAACTGCTGAGCGGCGCTGACGAATTTTTCCCTGCCCTGATCGCCGACCTGGATGCCGCCCGGCAGCGCGTTCACTTGGAGAGCTATATTTTTGATTTGCACGGCCAGGGCCAGCAGATTGCCGATGCACTGCAGAGCGCCGCCGAACGCGGCGTGCAAGTGCGGGTGCTGGTCGACGGCATTGGCACTGATGCGATGCCGGTGGGCGCAGTGGCGCAGCTGCGGCAGGCTGGTGTGCAATGGCGCGTGTTCTCGCCACTGCACCGCTGGTGGGGCAAGCTGGCGCTGCTGGCGGGCAACAAGTGGCGCAGGCTGCACCGCAAACTCGTGGTCATTGACAACCGCATTGCTTACTGCGGCGGCATCAATATCCTGGACGACCACTACGACCCGAATCATGGCCAGTTGGATGCGCCGCGCTTTGATTTTGCTGTGCGCCTGCAAGGGCCGGTGGTGCCGGCAATTGAAGCCGCCACCAGCCAGCTTTGGCGCCGCTTAGCTGCCGTGCAGAACGCCAAGGCGCGCGACTTTAAAGGGGCTTGGCAGAACTTGCGCAGCTCAACCCCCTTCATCACCACACCCGCTGCTGCGGCGCCCGATGCTGCGCCGCCAGCAGGTCGCGTCGTCCAGTCTGAACGAATCGATCTGCTGCTGCGCGACAACCTGCGCCACCGCACCCGCATTGAGCACGCCTACCGCCGCGCTATTAGCCTAGCGCGGAACGACATCACGATTGCCAACGCCTACTTTTTGCCGGGCCGCAGATTGCGCCAGGGGCTCATCATGGCGGCGCGTCGTGGCGTCAAAGTGCGGCTTTTGCTCCAAGGCAAGCATGAGTATTTCATCCAGTTCCACGGCACTCGGCCGCTCTACCGCAGCCTGCTTGTGGCAGGGGTGGAAATTCATGAGTATGCGGCGAGTTTTTTGCACGCTAAAGTTGCTGTGGTTGATGCGGATACGCCACAGGCTTGGTCAACCGTTGGCTCGTCCAACCTCGATCCCTTGAGTCTGCTGCTAGCGCGCGAGGCCAATGTCGGCATTTACGGCAGCGCCTTTGCGCAAGCTTTAAAAGAACCGCTAGAAGTTGCGATGGCAGAATGCCCTGCCATTGATCCGGATCAGTATTTGAACCGGCCTTGGCCAAAACGCTTGGTGGAGCATCTGGCCTACGGCCTGATGCGGCTCGCGGTGTTGGTCTCGGGCAAGCGGTATTGACTGGGGCGTTGCGCGTGGCGGATTTGGTGGTACAAAAACCCGAGGGTCTGTATTGCCCGCCCGGCGACTTCTACATCGACCCTTGGCGCAAAGTGGGCCGCGCCGTCATCACCCACGCCCACGCCGACCATGCCCGCACCGGCCACACGCACTACCTCGCAAGCGCTGCTTCCGAGGGCGTTCTGCGCTCGCGTTTAGGGCCTATCACGCTACAAACTTTGCAGTACGGTGAGCAGATTACGCACCACGGCGTGCGGGTATCGTTGCACCCGGCTGGCCATGTACTGGGCTCAGCCCAAGTGCGGTTGGAACATGGCGGGCGAGTTTGGGTGGCCAGTGGCGACTACAAAGTCGCGCCCGATGCAACCTGCGCGCCATTTGAGCCGGT
>JBJXED010000087.1:0-10766 GCA_046155225.1 Burkholderiaceae bacterium | reverse complement strand
CAGGTAAACCAGGGCGCTGTTGGAGCTGAGGTTGCCGTCAGTGGCGGTGTAGCTGAAGGTGACCAGGCCGGTGCCGCCGGGGGCGCGGGTGAAGGTGATGGTGCCGTCGGCGTTCAGGACCACGCTGCCACTGCTGCTGGGGGTGATGCTGCCGATACGCAGGACGTCGCCGTCGGGGTCAATGTCGTTGCCCAGGAGCTGCGCCGCGCTGATGACTTGCGTCGTCGTGGGGGTGCCGGCGATGATGTTTTTGTAGGCAACGGGGGCGCGGTTGGTCATGGGAATTCCAGGGTAGGGGGGTGAAAGGGAATGCGGCGGGAAAAAAACTAAAAACGTTACGGCTGAAAAAGTCAGAGCAGTTTAGTAACGAAATGTTCCAGTGACAAGGCGCAATGCTTTCTTGCAGGCCCGTCAATACTTAGTTTTTTATAGCACTACCGGAAAGTAATACGCTGGCTACAGGCTTATTTGACTGTAAAAAACGGATTTTTTACTCCGCAGTGGCTCTTTGGGACACGCCAGCGGCCTCAAAGCTCGCCATCTCGGCCAGCACGGCGCAGGCTGACAGCAGCAGCGGCCAGGCCAGCGCCGCGCCCGAGCCTTCGCCCAGGCGCAAGCCCAAATCCAGCAACGGCTGCACGCCCAAATAGTCCAGCATCAGGGCGTGGCCGCGCTCGCCCGAGCGGTGGGCGAATACGCAGCGCTGCAAGACCCGCGCGTCCAGCGCATGCGCCAGCAGCACGGCGCTGGTGGCAATGAAACCGTCGACCACCACCACGCGCCGCTGCTGCGCCGCCTCCAGCACCGCGCCCAGCAGGGTGGCAATTTCAAAACCGCCAAAGGCCGCCAGCACGTCCAGCGGCTTTGTGGCTGCTTCACGCAGCGCCAGCACCTGCGCCAGCAGCGCGGTTTTGCGCGCCACGCCCGCAGCGTCCAGCCCGGTGCCCGAGCCGGTGCAATCGGCGATGGCATGGCCTGTGAGCCGCGCCATCAGCAAGGCGGCGGCGCTGGTGTTGCCAATGCCCATTTCGCCCAGCAGCAGCGCGTTGCCGGGCAGGCTGCGCACCACGTCGCGGCCGTTGGCGATGGCCTGCGCGCATTGCGCGGGCGTCATGGCGGGCTGCAGCGAAGAGTCGGCGGTGCCGGGGGCGATTTTTTTGTCCAGCAAACCGGCACGCGGCGCAAGGTCGTGCGCTACGCCGCAGTCCACCACCGTCAGCGCGATGCCGTGCTGGCGCGCCAGCACGCTCACGGCCGCGCCACCCGCCAGAAAGTTCTCCACCATTTGCCAGGTCACGTCGCTCGGGTAGGCCGAGACACCGCGTGCCGCCAGGCCGTGGTCGGCCGCGCAGACCAGCAGTTGCGGCTGCACCAGTTGCGGTGATTCGCTACCCAAAATCAAACCCAGTTGCAGCGCCAGCGCTTCGAGCCGGCCCAGCGCGCCCAGCGGCTTGGTTTTATGGTCGAGCTTGTGCTGCAGCCGCGCGGCCAATGGCGCGTCGTGAATGTCTGCGAGGGGGGAATGGTGGGTCATCGCTGGCCTTCGTTGGTGGGGGGAATTGGCGGTGCAAGCTGCGGCAGCGCGGCCCACTGCCCCGCCACGTTGTGGATGGCGATGCGCTGCTCAAACACCGCCGCCAGGGCGACGTGCGTGGCGGTGTCGTTGCTGCCGCCGTGGTGCAGCACGCGGCCAGCGGCCATCACCACCACGTCGTCGGCGTGCAGCGCGAGCGTGATTTCATGCAGCACGCTGACCACGGTTTTGCCACTGGCGACCAAGCCGCGTGTCAGTTGCAACCAGTCTGCCTGGTGCGGCGGGTCGAGGTTGGCCAGCGGCTCGTCCATCAGCAGCACCTGTGCCTGCACCGCCAGCGCACGCGCCAGCAGCACCCGCTGGCGCTCACCGCCCGAGAGCTGGCCAAAGCGCCGGCCGCGCCACGCCCAGGCCTGGGTGCTGCGCAGCGCCTGCTCCACCGCCGCATGGTCGGCAGGCGCAGGCCCGGTCAGCCAGGGCTGGTGCGGCAGGCGGCCGAGCATGGCCAGGTCGTAGGCCGTCATCTCATCGGCATGGGCCGAATCTGCCGCGCCGCCCTGGCCCAGCCAGCACAGTTGCTGCGCGCGGGCGCGGGCCGACCATTGCGCCAGCGGCTGGCCCAGCAGATCGACGCTGCCCGCGCCTGGCAGCAACCCCGCCAGCGCCATGAGCAGCGTCGATTTGCCCGCGCCGTTGGGGCCGACCAGGCTGGTCCAGCGACCTGCGGGCAAGCTCAAGTTCATCGCGTGCAACACCTCAGCCCCACCCAGGCGGACGCTGAGCTGGCGGGCCTGCAGTGCGGGCGCGCTCACAACCCGCCCCGCTTGGCACGCGCGCTGCGCCGGTGCATCAGCCAGAGCAAATAGCCGCCGCCAAGCGCGGCAGTGAGCACGCCCACCGGCAGCTCCTGCGGTGCCAACAGCGCGCGCGCCAGAATATCGGCGGCCATCAGCAGCGCCGCGCCCATCAGGGCCGAAAGGCCCATCAAAGCCACGTGGGTGCCGGGTGCCAGCGGGCGCACCAGATGCGGCGCTGCCAGGCCGACAAAAGCAATCAAGCCGGTTTGGGCCACCGCCGTGCCGGTGGCCAGCGCCAGCACCAGCACCAGCGCGGCGCGCAGCGGGGCTAGCGGCAGGCCCAGGCTGATGGCGGTGGCCTCACCCAGGGTGAGGCCGTCCAGCACGGGACTGAAAGCCCAGGCCAACGCCAGGCAAAGCCCGAGCGCGGCGGCCATCAGCAGGCAGGCGGGCCAGCCGATGAAGGCGGTGCTGCCGAGCATGAAGCCCTGCATCGCCAGCAGCAGCGTAGGCAAGGCCAGCGTCAGCATATTGACCACCGCGCCCAGCACCACGCCCACCACCACACCGGCCAGCAGCAGGCGCAGCGTGTGCTGGACGCCGCCGGCCAGCAGCAGCGTCAGGCCGACCCCGGCCAGCGCGCCCAGAAATGCGCCGCCCGTCAGGCCCAGGGGCGCGGCCCACTGCGCAGCCTGCGCGGTGTGCGCCGCACCGCCCCACAGCACCAGTGTCAGCGCCACACCGAGCGCTGCGCCCGAAGCACTGCCGAGCAAATACGGGTCGGCCAGCGGATTGCGGAAGAGCCCCTGAGCCAGCGCACCCGCCAGCCCCAGCAAGGCGCCCGCCAGGCCCGCGCCGAGCGTGCGCGGCAGCCGGATGTCCCGCACGATTTGCCAGGCCAGCACGTCGCTGCGGGCATTGAGCACACTGTCAAAACCGGTGCTGCCGACGCTGGCACCGAGCAGCAGCAAGCCCGCGCACAAGGCCAGCAGGCCCAGGCCCCAGGCCAGCGTACGGCGGCGCGGCGCAGCAAGCGCGCTCATGCGGTTTTCCTGGGGCTGGGCAGCTGTCACGGCAGCTTGCCACCAGGGCTTGCTGCGGGCTGCGGCGGCGCTTTATCGCGCAGGCATTGCGCCATGATGCGCGCGGCCTCGGCCATGCGCGGGCCGGGGCGTACCAGCACGTCGGACTGCGCGGGCGTGAACACGCAAACACGGTTTTCTCTCACCGCAGGCAGGGCAGCCCAACCGGGGCGGCGCTGCAAGCCGTGCACGCTGCGCTGGCTGATCATGATGACATCCGGGCGCGCGCGCACCACCCACTCGGGGTTGATTTTGGGAAACGGCCCCAGCTCGGGACCAATGATGTTGTGCGCGCCCAGACGCGCCAGCGTCTCGCCCATGAAGGACGCGGTGCCGGCGGCATACGGGTCGTCGCTGACCTCGAAGTACACCCGCACGCCCTTGATGCCGGGCGGCACGGAACGCTCGGCTTCGGCCAGACCCGCTTGAATTTCGCGCCAGACGCGCTGCGCATCGGGCACGCCGAGCACCGTGCCGAGCGCCGCCAGCACGCGCGGCACGTCGGCGCTGGTCTGCGGCTCCAGCGCCAGCACGGCGATGCCCAGGGCTTGCAATTGCTCAGCGGCGCGGGTTGAGCCGGACAGCAGCACCAGATCGGGCCGCAGCGCCGCGATGGCTTCAATGTTCGGGTCCAGCCCGCCGCCGACCTGCGGCAGGCGGCGCACGCTGGCCGGGAAATTGGAATAGCGGTCCACCCCGACCAGCCGCTGGCACGCGCCCAGCGCGCAGACGCTTTCGGTCAGCGACGGCAGCAGGCTCACGATGCGCTGCGGCGGCTTGGCCAGCGTCACCAGCTTGCCGCGTTGGTCCGTCACTTCCAGCGCCAGCACCTGGCTGCTGAGGCTGAGGCTGAGCAGCAATACCGCCAGCAGCGCCTTCATGCGCCGCCCTTGAGCGCCAGCGGCAGGCCCGCTGCCATCAGCGTCACCTGGCTGCAGACCTGGGCCACTTGCTGGTTTAGCAAGCCCAGCGCATCGACAAAGCCGCGCACCTCACCGCCCAGCGGCACAACGCCCAAACCGATCTCGTTGCTGACCAGAATGACCGGGCCGGGTGCGGCTTCAATCGCTTCCAAAAGCATAGCTATACCGGCAGGATATTCCTTGGCTAGCGTGCTATTTGGCATTAAATTTGGCGTTTGGGGGCCTGAAAATGCCTGCGCGGGCGTTTGCGCAGGCAGCGCAGGCAGCGCAGGCAGCGCTGGCAGCGGCATCAGCCAGTTGGTCAGCCATAGCGTGAGGCAATCCACCACCAGCAAGGTGTCTGCTGCGCTGTGCACCCGCACCGCCTGCGCCAAACCCAGCGGCACTTCGAGCACTTGCAGGCGCGGGCAGCGAGCCGCACGGTCTTGCTGGTGGCGGGCAATGCGCGCCTGCATCTCGGCGTCACCCGGCAGCGCCGTGGCCAACAGCAATGCCTGGCGCTGGCCACCGCCACCGAGCCAGTGCTGGGCCAATTGCTCGGCGCGGCGCGACTTGCCGCTTTTTTGCCCGCCAAGGATCAGCGCGTGCGGGTTCGGCGCAGGTCGGCCAGGCTCACGCATAGTCAGCCGCCCACTGCACCACGATCCGGTGCATCTGCGCCACGCCATCCTGCAGCGCCGCCGGGCCGGGCTGCAATATATCGGCCGATTTGATCTCGAACAACTGGCCGTCGCGCACGGCATTGACCGCCTCCCAGCCCGGCCGCGCGGCGACTTTCTCGGCGCGGAATTTCTTGCCGCACCAGGAGCCGATGATGATGTCGGGGTTGCGCCGGACAATCTCCATGCCGTCGGCAATGATGCGGTTCTTGCCCAGCGGCTCTTTGGCCAGTTCGGCAAAACAGTCGTCTCCGCCCGCTATGCCCAGCAGCTCGCTGACCCAGGCGATGGCGCTGATGTGCGGCACGTCCCACTCTTCAAAAAACACCCGGGGCCGGCGCTTGAGTTGCGACGCGGCGCTCTGAATTTGTGCCAGTTGCGCCTGGGTGGCGGCAATCCAGGCCAGACCGCGCTCGGCCTCGCCCACCATCGCCGCGACCTGGTAGAGCATGGCAAAAATTTCAGCCACGCTGCGCTGGTTGAACACCGTGACCTGCACGCCCGCGCGAATCAGCTGCGCGGCAATGTCGGCCTGCAGGTCGGAAAAGCCAAAAACGCAGTCGGGCTTCAACTCCAGAATCTTGTCGATTTTGGCGCTCAAAAACGCGCTGACTTTGGGCTTTTCCTGCCGCGCCCGGGCCGGCCGCACGGTGTAGCCCGAGATACCCACGATGCGCTGCTCCTGCCCGAGCAAATACAGCCACTCGGTGGTTTCTTCGGTCAGGCAGACGATGCGCTGGGGTCCCAGGCTGGCAGCAGGCATGGGCAGCACCTAAAAACCCACCCGCGCAGAAACCATCGCGGTGCGCCCCGCCTCGGGGTAGAGCGAGGTGGCGCTACTGCCCGCGCAGGCAAAGGCCTGGGTGAAATACTGACGGTCAAACAGGTTGTTCAGATTCACGGCCAACTCCACATTGCGCCACTGATAAGCGTAGCGCAGATCGGCCACGGCATAGCGGGGGATGTTGCACTGGTTGGCCAAATCCGGGTGCTGGCTGCCGACCCAGTTCACCCCGCCACTGAGGCGGTGCCCGGCCGCAGGCTGCCAGTCGGCCCGCAGCGACAGGCTTTGCTGCGGCACCAGCGGGATGTCCTGCCCCGCATTCGGCCCGCTGCGGAACGTGGCTTTGCGCAGCGCCAGGTTGGCACGCAGGTTCAGCATGCGGCTGGCGGCCCAGGCCGCTTCCAACTCAGCGCCTTGCCGGCGCGTGCGGTCAAAGTTGATGTTGGCGCCACTGGCGGGTCCAAACGGGCCGTTGCCTGCCGGGTCAAAGCCGATTTCGTCGGTCAGGTTGCTGCGGTACAGGCGCGCCTCCAGTTGGTACGCCGACTGGGCCCAGCGCAGGCCGACTTCCAGGTCACGTGCAGTCTGCGGGCGGATGTCCAGCGCCGGATTGGTAAAGCTGAATTCATCGACATTGGCCAGCCGGAAGCTGCGCCCGGCGCGGCCCCAGACGGTGGCGCTGCTGCCCAGGGCCTGACTCAGCCCCAACTCAAAGGCCTGCTGCCGGCCGCCCAGGCTGGGGGCCGTGGTGATGGCCTTGTCAATCTTCTCGGTGCGCAGACCGACCGACACACGGGTGCCGCCGGGCAGGCTGAGGTCGTCCTTGACATACAGCGCACGCGAGGTTTGCTCGGCAAGCGAGCCGAACACCCCGAGCACCTCACGCTCCCAGCGGCCATAGTCGGTGCCCACCACCAACACGTTGTGCAGCGTGCCAAAACGCGCGTCATGGCGCGCGCGCAGCGCGTAGTGGCTGGCATCGATCTCGTAGGCAAAAGCAAAGCCGCTCTGGTTGCTGTCCAGGCTTTTGCTGCGTTGGCCCAAGTCTGCGGCCAACTGCCAGTTGCCCAGGGTGAGTTCGGCAAACGCGCTGGTGCGGGCGTTGTCGATGCTGGCGCGGTCATTCGGGGTGTTGGTCTGGCGCGGGTTGGCGGCAAATTGCGCGTTGCTGAGAGCTCCTGGCAAACCTGTGTCCAGCGCGTCCTGCGCATAGCGCAGGCCCAGGCGCAAATTGCTTGGCGACCACTGTCCGCCGAGGGTCATGCCATCGGTTTTGGACTGGAAGTTGTCTCGGTGGTTGTCGCTGTCGCGCTGATGCACGGCAGCGTCAAACGAAAAATCACCCGTCACCAGCGTGGTGCTGCCGCGCAATTCGCGCAGCCGGTGGCTGCCCAGCCCGGCATACAGCGCGGCACTGTTCCTGCGCGCCTGATCCTGGCCGGCCTGGGTCGTGATCACGATGACGCCGCCCGTAGCCCCCTCGCCGTACAGCACCGCGCCGCTGCCGCGCAGCACTTCAATGCGCGCCACGCTGTCAATCGGTATCCCCGCCAGCCGGGTGCCGCCGAGGTCGGCTTCATTCAGGCGGATGCCGTCGAGAATCACGGCTTGGTTGTTGTCGGCGGTGGCCCCGAAACCGCGCAAATCAAGCACGTAATCACCCCCGCCATAAAAGTCCTGCCGGCCCACCACGCCCAGCAGCTTGATCAGCGCTTCATTGACCGTGCCCACTCCCGCCTGGCGGATGTCTTGCGCGGTGATGACACTGACGCCAAATGGCAGCGGCGCAGCGCTTTCGGCAAAGCGCGTGGCGGTCACCACCACATCGGGAAGCTGGTTTTGGGTTTGCGCCCCGGCGGCGGCCGAAGCCAGACACAGAACCGCGGCGGCCACGCCATGCGCGGCTGGGCACGCACACGGCGCACGAAAAGTCAAGGTTTTCATAAGAATAAAGCCATCAAAATAAGCTCTGACTGGCGTCCCCGCCAGTGCTTGAGCGTCACGGTTGCGCGCACCTTGAAAAGACGCGCGCAGCCACCGTGTTGGCCGGTATCCGGGCTGGCGGAACAACGCTCATCACCTTCCCAGATGTGCTTTGACCTGCGTCAAAGTGGTCCAGTGGTCTGGATGAACGCGGGGTTTGCTAGGCAAACCCGTCCGCTTACCGTTGCGGGGGCAGCGCAGGTTAGATCGGCTTTTTGAAGGCTCCTCCCCCTGCTTCCCGTTGAACTGCGGCATGTGAACCACACCGCGAGCACCAACACTTGCAATTCTACGGCTGCAACCGGACTGCAACCCTACAATGTTTGTCTGCATGAGTGCCCCCACATCCACCGACACCACCGAGCGCACTGCGCCGGGCGATCCCGCGCAAGAGGTGCAGCGCGACCTTGTCGAACAACTCGCGCAGCGGGTGGAGCGCCTGTTGGTGCGCTACCAGGAATTGCTGCGCACCAACGCGCTGCTGTCGGAACAGGCCCAAGCACTGGCACTGGAGCGCGACTCGCTCAAGTCGCGCCTGGGTGCGGCCCGCGCCCGTGTTGACGCGCTGCTGCAGCGCCTGCCTGAAGCGCTTCCTGAACCCAGAGACGGCGCATGAAACAACTTGAAGTGCACATCCTCGGGCAAAGCTATTTGCTGGCCTGCCCCGAAGGCGGCGAATCGCAAATGCTCAGCGCGGTGGAAAAGGTAGACGCCGCGATGAGCCGCATCCGCGATGCGGGCAAGGTCAAGGCACGCGACCGCATTGCGGTGCTGGCAGCACTCAACCTTGCTTTTGAAACCGCGCCGCCCACCTCCGCCGCTACCACCCTAGCAGCGCCCAGCGCGACGGAAAAAAACACCACTCCTGCAGTACATAACACTTCGCACGACCCCCGGCTGCTCGCGCTGCTGGCGCGGATTGACCACGTCCTCGCACACGACGACCGCTTGTTGTAAAGCGGGCTTGCCTGGGTATGAATTTACTGGCGGGCGCGCCGCACCGGTTCTACAATCTTGTTGTCTGCGATGCCCACCGGGCTTTATATTTCCTGCAACCAATGCTCATTGAGCTCGGGCTTGGTACGCTAGTCCGTGCGGCGTGATCGTCTCGCGTCAGACGAACCCAAGCACAGGCTGCTCTCGCCCACCTGAACCCCGGTTCAGGATGCGGCCCGGTGGCATTTGCAGACACCTTTTATGGCTCCATGAACGTCCCCCTCCTCCTCATTGTTGAACTCGCCACTTTGGGTTTGGTGACTGGCTTTTTGGCTGGGCTGCTGGGCATTGGTGGCGGCATCCTCCTGGTGCCGGTAGTGACCTGGCTGCTGCTGAAGCAAGGGGCTGCGCCCGAGCACATCGTGCACATTGCAATTGCGTCGTCACTGGCCACGATCTGCTTTACCGCGTTGTCCTCGGTTTACGCCCACCACCGGCGCGGCGTGGTGCTATGGCCGGTGGTGTTGCGCCTGTCGCCAGGCATAGCGCTTGGGGCTTACCTGGGAGCCTGGATCACCAGCCTGATCCCGGGCGTACCGCTGACCTTGCTGTTCGCGGTTTTTGCGTTTTTCTCGGCCTACCAAATGTTCATGAACCGCAAGCCGCACCCGGCGCGCACCCTGCCCGGCCCGGCGGGTATGGCGGCGGCGGGCGGCGGCATTGGCGTGCTGGCGGGCATGGTGGGCGCAGGCGGGGCTTTTGTGTCGGTGCCGTTCATGCTGTGGTGCAACGTTGCCGCGCACCAGGCGGTGGGCATTTCGGCGGCGCTGGGTTTCCCGGTGGCCGTGGCCGGCACCTTGGGCTATGTGGTGAACGGCTGGCATGTGAATACCGGGCTGGCGGGCAGCTTTGGCTATGTTTATTGGCCCGCGGTGCTGGTGATTTCGCTGGCCAGCGTGCTGTCGGCTCCGCTGGGTGCGCGGGTGGCGGCGCGCAGCAGCACCGGCCAGCTCAAGAAGGCCTTTGCCGGGCTGCTGCTGGTGATTGGCGCGGCGATGGCGCTGCGCGGTTTTGGGCTATGGTGAAAGGGGTTTGCAAATGAAAATTGCCATCGTCGGGGCTGGCGCGATTGGCGGCTATTTGGGTGTGAAGCTGGCGCTCGCGGGCTGCGAGGTCACGTTTGTCGCGCGTGGCGACAACTTGGCCGCCATTGCAGAGCGCGGCATGAAGCTGCTGCTGCCGGATGGCACCGCGCTGCAAACCGAAGGTGCCCGCGCCAGCAGCATTGAAGCCGCTGGCCCGCACGACTACGTGTTTTTGACCATGAAGGCGCACCAGGTCGCGCCGGTAGCAGCGACCATTGATGGCTTGTGCCATGAGCGCACGCGCATCGTCACCCTGCAAAACGGCTTGCCTTG
The DNA here is from genome assembly GCA_046155225.1 of Burkholderiaceae bacterium. Lineage (GTDB taxonomy): Bacteria > Pseudomonadota > Gammaproteobacteria > Burkholderiales > Burkholderiaceae_C > JAKFVA01. The sequence continues at coordinate 650 of JBJXED010000087.1, read as the reverse complement.
GTGGTACTTCTATCAGCTGCCAGGTGCCCATGAAAACGCGCAGTTGCAATCGGTGGACCCCGGCGGCCTGCTGTGGCAGCGCATCCGGCCTGAGCGGGTGATTGGTGCGGTGGTGTATCCGGCGGCCGAGTTGATTGCGCCGGGCGTGGTGCAACTGATCGAAGGCAACCGCTTCACCCTGGGCGAGCCCGGCGGCGAGAAAAGCGCGGCAACCGCGGCTCTGGCGCAAGCCATGATGGCGGCTGGCTTCAAAACGCCGGTGTCCAGCGACATCCGCAGCGAACTCTGGGTCAAGCTGTGGGGGAATTTGACGTTCAACCCGGTCTCGGCGCTGACCCACGCCACGCTCGAACAAATTTGCAGTTTTGCGCCGACCCGCAGCTTGGCTGAACGCATGATGGCCGAGGCGCAGGCGGTGGGCGAGCGGCTGGGCGTGCGCTTCAAAGTCAGCATTGCGCAGCGCATTGACGGCGCGCAGGCGGTGGGCGCGCACAAAACCTCGATGCTGCAAGACCTCGAACAAGGCAAGGCGCTGGAGCTGGAAGCGCTGCTGGGCAGTGTGATCGAGCTGGGGCAAATTACCGGGCAGCCAACGCCGACCTTGGAGACGGTTTATGCGCTGACGAAACTGCTGGCCCAGCAAGTGGCCG
>JBJXED010000086.1:0-10074 GCA_046155225.1 Burkholderiaceae bacterium | reverse complement strand
CCGTATTCCAGCTCGGCGCGGGCCACTTTTTCCTTGGCCTTGGCTTCTTCAATGCAAACGTCTTTGGCATTGGCACTCATGGGCTTGCAGGCGGCCTTGTCTGCCTTGTAGCCCTCACTGATACGTGTCTTGCCTGCCTGGTAGTCGCCCTTAAGCATATTGGCCGCGAATGCCAGCGGCAAGGTCATCAGCGCTGCCATGGCCGCGATAGTGACCAGGGATTTTTTGAATTGAAGTGCTTTGTTCATGAGAGTTCCTTAAAGAGTGTGGGTGTCTTCACAAGTGTGTGCGCCCATTGCCAGCAGGGCCAGCAGACGGCAACGCCATGCGCTGTAATGCCTGTCCTACATGCCCCCTGTGCGGCGCATCGTCCTACACCGGCCACGGCCCCGCGCCGACGCCTGCTGACGGGAATTGCCGCTCCAATTCGGGTTGGCCTTTGCCCATCAACCACCTTGGTAATTCAGCATGACCCCTGCAAATGTCGCAACCACTGCCCGCATGAAAATTGATTGCCTTCTGGCCTACGAGATTGCCGCGCCGTGCGAATTCCTGTTCATGATTCATGCGGCGCAGGGCATGGGCCAGCAAGTGCTTGAGGAAACCCTGGTGATCCAGCCCGCCACGCCTTACCGCACCTACACCGATGCGCAATCGGGCAACCGGTTTCTGCGCTTGCAAGCCCAGGCCGGGCCTTTCAGCGTGACTTACCGCGCCGTGGTGGACCGCTTGCTGGAGCCCGCCAATGTCAACGCGGCCGAAGTTGACGTCTGCGACATCCCTGACAAGGTGCTGCATTTTTTAATGCCCACCCGTTACTGCGAGTCGGACCTGCTCTCACCCGCAGCGCAGCAACTCTTTGGCGCGTTGCCGCGCGGCTACCAGCGCGTGCAGGCAATTTGCGACTGGGTACAAACCCACATTCACTACCGCATCGGCTCGACCCACGCCGGCACCACGGCGCGTGATGTTTTTGTCCAGCGCAGCGGTGTCTGCGGGGACTTGGCGCATTTGTCGGTAACGTTCTGCCGCGCGCTCAACATTCCGGCGCGGCTGGTATGCGGCTACGCCCCCTTTCCCGATCCGCCGCCCGACTTTCACGCCATCTTTGAGGCGTGGCTGGGCGGGCGTTGGGTATTGTTCGACCCTACCGGCATGGTGCCGGTAGACCATGTGGTGCGCGTTGCCACCGGCCGCGATGCCAAGGATGTGGCCTTTGCCACCATCTTCGGCCCGGCGCGCATGGTCGATATCCAGCCCGAGGTGGAGCTGGTCAACGCGGTGGAACTAGCCCCTGCGCTACAACTGGCCTGAAGCCCGTCAGCACCGTCCTACGCGGCTGTGCTGAGGCCACCGACAGTGCTGCGAGGGCACTGCCGACAGCCTTGTCCGCGGTAACGCAAGACACTGAGTCTGCTTTCAGCAAGTTTTTATGTTCTCTCAAAAACCAGGGCGCACCGCCCGCCAGAAATCAGGAGCCAAGCCATGTTGCATTACGCCGTTGTGTTCTTTGTCATCGCATTGATCGCCGCTTTGTTCGGCTTTGGCGGCATTGCTGCCAGTGCCGCCGGCATTGCCAAGATTTTGTTCATTGTGTTTCTGGTGCTGGCTGTTGCCAGCTTTTTATTTGGCCTCATCAAAAAAAGTTGAGCCGCGCTAGTAGCGCTGTCAAACCCATCTCATTTTTCCGATTTTTCAACCCCTCCAAAAGGAATTCATATGCTGACCAACAAACCCTCAGATACCACCAACAGCCTTAGTGACCAGGCTGCTCACGCCGCCGATCAAGGCATCAAGTCGGCCCAACGTGCCGCCAATGAAGCGCTCAACAGCTTGTCACATACGGTACGTGATATTCGCGATGATGCCGCGCCCATGCTGAGCAGGCTGGCAGACCAGGCCAGTGACCTGGCCCACCGCGGTGCCAACGCCATACGCGACGGCTCGAATGACATCAGTGACAAGGCGCACCGGGCATCGCAGTCCACTGCGCGCTATATCCGTGAAGACCCCGTCAAAGCCATGCTGATTGCTGCGGCCACCGGTGCTGTGCTGATGGCTTTGGTCACGATGCTCAGCAGCCGCTCGCGCAGCCGTGATTAAACCGCCCGCGCCAGTGCGTGCCCTGCTGCACCTGATGGCTCATGAGCCTGACGCGCTGGCAGAGCATGCACAGGCCTATGCAGAGTTGGCGGCGGCCGAATTGGAGCACGCCACCAGCGCATGGAAGCGCAGGTGCACTTTTATGGCTGCGGCTTTGTGCTGCGGCGGTGTGGCCCTTGTATTGGCTGGGGTGGCCCTGATGCTGTGGGCGGTGCTGCCCCCGGACCAGATACGCGCCCCCTGGGCCTTGGTCATTGCACCACTGGTGCCTGCAGCCTGCGCGGCGGTCTTCGTGATGCTGGCGCGCCAAACAGGCGGTTTTGCCATCGCGATGGACAGGCTACTTTCGCAAATGAAAGCCGATATGGCGATGTTGCAAGAATCCAGCAAGAAGGTTGCGGCATGAGTGCGCCACAGTCGACGCACTCGAACCGGTTGGCTTTGTCGCGCGAGCGCTTGCGGGTGGCGCTGCATGAGGAGACCAGGGCGCATAGTCAGCAAGGCGCTTCACGCTCCAGTGATGACCAAGGTGGCCCCAGCATGATGACAACTTTAGTGGCCAGCGCCAGTGCGGTACCGGCAGTGGCTGTGGTGATTGAGGCCTTGGGCAGTTGGTGGGCGCAGCATCCGCTGCGCAGCGTGGGCGGAGTGGCTGCGGATGCGGCGAAAGCCATGGTTCTTCCTGTAGCCCAGCGTCATCCCGCAGCATTGGTTGCAGGTGCTTTTGTGTTTGGCGGGCTGTTGATGTGGAGCCGTCCGTGGCGCTGGCTGTTAAAGCCAGCCTTGTTTTCCGGCTTGTTGCCGCAGCTGGTTTCCAAAACCTTGAGCCATTTGCCGATTCACACTTGGGCCGCCCTGTTGGGCAACGTATTGTCCAAACAAGAGGCCCCAGTGACTCGGGCGGAAGCTAAACGTCATCCTTCAGATCAAAAAACGCATGGCCCAACTGACGACGCTTGGCGCGGTGCATCGCCGCCTGGGCATTTTTAAGCAGCAGCTCGCCCGAATGCCCGTCGGCCGGGGCGCTGGCAATGCCGATCGTGGTCTTGACACTGTGCTGAAGTTTGCCAATCTTCAAAGGCGCTGAGACAGTGTCAAACAGCTTACCCACCCATTCGGTGAGTTGTTGCCGGCTGTGCTGCGCTGCCAGAAGGCAGGCGAATTCGTCGCCTCCCAAACGGCTGACCATGCCGTGCGATCCGACAACGCCGCTGAGCCGGGCGGCCACAATTTTCAGCAGTTCAGCTCCGACGTCCGGGCCATAAGCGTCATTGATGGGCTTGAATCCATCCAGCTCAAGGTACATCACCGTCAACGGGTCACCATGAGGCGGGCCGCTGCCCAGCATGCTGTTCAATCGGGTTTGAAACAATTTGCGGTTGGGTAGCGCCGTCAAGCGGTCATGCATGGCCTGGTGGCCCGCACGCTGGTGGGTGGCTTCGCTGTCGAGCAGCTCACTGCGCACTTGGGCCAATGCGGTTTGGACTTGTGCCAATTCGATTTGCGCCTGTGCAGAATCCATTTGTGATTTGGCAAATTCAGCGTGCAACTCCAGCAGTTGCTGATGCCGTTGCTGAGCCTGCCGGAGTTCGCAGAGCGCGTTCTGGTGCAACTGCTCCAGCGCCTGCGCACACTCCATTGCCGCAGCCTGCAATTGCTGGGCGGCTTGCGCGGCGTCATTGCCCGGGGCTGCCTGGCTTGGCGCTGCGCTGCGGCGCAGCCGGGTGATGACGGCACTGAACAACATATCCCAATCTTCTGTGCACCAAGGCTCAGCCTTCAGTGTGATCGCGGCAGTGAACACGATGGGACTGGTATTGCCGTCTGCGCCATTGCCCATGCCCAACGCGGGGTGCCAGGGGGTCAAGGTAGGGCGCGTTCGCACAGGACGATGCTTGGACTCTTGCATGGTTTTCTCCGCGGGGATGTCATTTTTTGCATTGCCAGTCAAGGTAGGAGCGCAGCGCAAAAACACTGCTGAGCTGACTGTGGGCGCGCTAAACCTTGTGGTCTGTGCGGGCACGTACATTGCTGCGGATGACTAAAACCCTGCTTCGCTGCCGCCTGGTCGGCGCGGAGGCCCAAAACACCTAAACAAGCTGTTTTTAGCGTTTTTAATGATGAAAATGTACGCTGGCCAATGTGTTTATTGCCTGTATAGCTATTAAATCAGGAGTTACTTTTTGATAGACTTCAATGGCAAAATATGCTCCAATTAGAATCTATTTAGATTCCAAATAGAGCATAAATGGCAAATTATGGAAAATAGCAGCGAATTAGCCGAACCCCGGTCGCGCACCGGCGAGACGGAAAAGATGACGGTGAATGTAGGTGTTGTCGATCTGGGCCATGTGGACCTGCTGGTCCAGGAGGGTTTCTACTCGAACCGCTCGGACCTCGTCAGAACAGCGCTTCGCAACCAGCTTGCCCTGCATGCTGACACGGTCAAGCAGACCGTGGCGCGGCGAACACTCACTGTGGGTCTTCAGCACTACAGCCGCGCGGAGCTCGAGCGTGCGGTGGCCTCAGGCCAGCGACTGCAAGTGCAGGTCGTCGGGCTCGCACGCATCGCCGATGACGTGACGCCTGAGCTCGCGCTTGCTGCCATCGACTCTGTCACGGTCCTGGGCGCGTTCCAGGCCAGCCCTGCAGTGCGGCGGGCTCTGCACGGCCGCATCCACTGACGCTTATGAAAACAACAGAAAACCTTCTCATGAAAAACCTTTTCGACGCCGATGCGATCAACGACACGATCCGGCGCGCGCTGGCATCCGCTGGGCTGAGTCCCGCAGCGGGCACTATCCACAGCGCCACTGAAACTTTCTGGCAGGCCCTGAAGTCAGGCAGCACCAGCGCAGATGCGGTGCCGCCCGCATCGAACGCAACGGTCATCGATGTCGTCGCCCGCGTCCTGGGCGTTCAACAGCACCAGGATTTCAGCGCAGGCCACTGGACACAGCCCGGCGATGCGGACGCTCGCGGGACATTTGAAACAAGGGAATTCAGCAACCACGCCGGGGCGCGAACCTACAAGCTCTACATCCCTGCCCGCCGCCCCAGCGCGCCGCCACCGCTGTTTGTGATGCTGCATGGCTGCACCCAGTCGGCAGACGACTTCGCGATGGGCACGCAGATGAACCGGCTGGCCGATGAGCACGGATTCCTGGTGGTCTACCCCGAACAGGCAGCCCATGCGAACGCGTCGAAGTGCTGGAACTGGTTCAAGGCGCAGGACCAAGCGCGTGATGCGGGCGAAGCATCGCTGATCGCCGGTATCGCTGCCGAAGTCGCTGCGCAACACGGCGCGGACCCTGGGCGGATATTCGTGGCCGGTTTGTCGGCGGGAGCCGCAATGGCTGTGATCCTGGGCGAAACCTATCCAGAGCTTTTTGCCGGCGTCGGTGCACATTCCGGCCTGCCGTACGGGAGTGCACATGACATTCCGTCAGCGATGGCGGCGATGAAGCGCGGGCGCAGTGCCGGCGCGAGACTAAAGGGCAAGCCTTCAGTTTCCTCAGCGCCACGCAAAAAAGCGCTGCACGCTATTCCTATCATCGTCTTTCATGGCGATCAAGACCAGACTGTGCAAGCCGTGAACAGCGCTGAGATCGTCCAGCAGGCAAAAGATGCACACAAGGCCAAGGCAGGCACCGGCACTTTGAGCGCCTTGACGCACAGGGGTACCTCAGCGGGTGGCCGCAGCTACAGCCGCACCGTGCATGCCGATCCCGCTGCGGGTGCTCACATCGAGTCATGGACATTGCATGGCGCTGGCCATGCCTGGTCGGGCGGCAATGCAAAAGGTTCTTTTGCAGATGGCAGCGGACCCGATGCGTCATCAGAAATGGTGCGCTTTTTCCTGGCACTGCGGCGCGCTGTTGCGGCATAGCCGATTCTTTTGAAACACCGCCCCGTACAGGGCCTATCGGCTGGAAAACTCTCGAACGCCTGTGATATTTAGCATTGACGCTCTACCCGCGTATGCACCGCCGCCACAGCCTCAGAGTCTGTCTCAAACGGGTCTTGTTGCAAAAGCGCTTTGCGCCGAAGCAGCAGTTGGGTCACTTCGGCAGCCAGCGTCAACGCCACCATGCCAAACGACCCCCAAACATAAAGCCCATAGCCGCCCATCGCCAAAAAGTCTGACAAGCTGGCCCAATTCATGCCGCCTCCGCTGCCCCGTGAATGGCCTGACGGGCCCAATCAGTATGGCGCTCGCGCTCCAAAATCAACGCGCGAACGCGGACCAGTGACACCGAAATGGCATACATCCAGAAAGCCAGCGCCATCAGCAACATGCCCAGCAACATCGGTGCGGCCATGCTGGGCGCGCGGGACAGGCTAACCGATGCCCCCTGGTGCAAGGTGTTCCACCATTGCACAGAAAAATAGATGATCGGAATATTGACCACGCCAATCAAAGCCAGCAAAGCCGCTGCACGGTCAGCACGGCGCGCGTCGTCAATGGCGGCGTGCAAGGACATGTAGCCAATGTAGAGAAACAACAGAATCAACTCTGAAGTGAGCCGCGCATCCCACACCCACCAAGTGCCCCAAGTTGGCTTGCCCCAAAGCGCACCCGTCCACAGAGCCAGAAACGTCATCAAAGCACCGGTTGGTGCCAAGGCAAGTGCCATCATGGATGCCAGCCGTGCGTTGAACACCAGGCCAATGCCAGCCCAGAACGCCAGCGCGAGGTAAATCACCATCGACATCCAGGCCGCAGGCACATGCACAAAAATGATGCGATAGGCCTCACCCTGCTGAGCGTCAGTAGGTGCCAGCAGCAAGCCAACATAAAGCCCAGCTGCCGCAAACACGGCGGCCGCAATCGCAAACCATTTCACCCAAGGGCCAGCCAATGCATGAAAGCGTTGCGGGGCGGCGTATTTGAACCAGTTCCATTGCGTAGGCGGCATCTTCGGTCCCAATCATTCCAGCGCGATGCGCAGCGCGATAGCGGTGACCCATGGCGTGACAACCAACGCCATTACCAACATGGCACCGAGCAACGAAAAGTGCGCCGCAACACCTAATTCAGCGTAACTGGCTTGCACGGCGCCGGCGCCAAATATCAGCACCGGAATCACCAATGGCAAGACCAACAGCGACAACAATACGCTGGCTCCGCGCACACCCACCGTGAGTGCGGCACCCACAGCGCCCAGCAGGCTTAGCAGTGGCGTACCCAGCAAAAGGGACAGCAGCAAAACTGCGGCAGCATCCCAGGGCAAATCAAACTGCAGGGCCAGCAGCGGGGACAGCAGTGTGAGCAACAGGCCAGAGCACAACCAGTGTGCAGCCACCTTGCCCAGAACCAGCAGGGGCAGCGGCGTGGCAGCGAGTAATAGTTGTTCCAGCGTGCCATCCTGATGATCATCGGCAAAAAGGCGGCCGAGTGACAACATCGAAGCCAGTAGCGCTGCCACCCAGACAACCCCCGGCGCCATCGTGCGAAGCAGCTCGGGCTCCGGCCCTATGCCCAGCGGAAACAGACTGACAACAATGACAAAGAAAAACAACCCGGCCAGGGTATCGGAACGTCTGCGCCAAGCCAGCCGCAGATCGCGCAAAAAAATACAGCGCATGCCCGACAACAGGCCAGGCTCTGGTGTGGAGACCGATAGGGTGAGTACCGTTGTGGCAGTCATAAAGTCATTGAATTTGGTCTTGTCCCGTCCCGCAAACAGGCAATGGCTTGGTTTGCACGCCGATGATTGCACACATGCGGAACTGCCACGGTGACGCTTGCGTCGCTGCGGCCGATGCGGCGCTGACTAGTTTGCCTGGGCAATCAATTTAACGCATAAATAACTGGCTATTTATACAGTTATTTGATACGGTATGGGCTTTAAGCCCGCCATGCTGCGCACCCTGTTTGTCGACTTCAACTCCTATTTCGCCTCGGTAGAGCAGCAACTCAATCCCAAGTTGCGTGGCCGCCCGGTGGGCGTGGTGCCGATGCTGGCCGAGACCACCTGTTGCATTGCGGCCAGCTTTGAAGCCAAGCAATTTGGCGTAAAAACCGGCACTGGCGTGCGCGAGGCTCGGCAGTTATGCCCCGATATTGTGTTGGTGGAGGCTCAGCATGAAAAATACGTGCGCATGCACCAGCGTGCGGTGGCGGCCGTGGACCGTATTGCGCCGGTGCGGCAGGTCCTGTCGATTGACGAAATGGAATGCGAACTCACAGGCCGCTGGCGCGCGCGCGACAAGGCCGTAGCCATTGCGCACGCGGTCAAAAAGGAAATCACCGGCAGCCTGGGCGTATGCATGACGACTTCGATTGGCATTGCGCCCAACACCTTGTTAGGCAAACTGGCGTCCGACATGAAAAAGCCCGACGGTCTCACCATCATTGAGCTCGCCGACCTGCCCCACGGCCTGTACCACCTGAAGCTGCAAGATATTGTGGGCATTGGGCCGCGCATGTTGCTGCGGCTGAACCGTTGCGGCATCCACAGCATTGAGCAGCTGTATGCCGCGCCGCGCGACGTGCTGCACACTGTGTGGGGTGGCGTGGCAGGCAGCGAGATGCATGACATGTTGCGCGGCCAGTGGTATGGCCCGCGCGTTACTACAGCGCGCAGTCTGAGCCATGCGCATGTGATGCCGCCGGGCATGCGCCACCCGCAAGGCGCGTTTGATGTGCTGAACCGGCTAACCCAAAAAGCCGCCATGCGGCTGCGCAAGCAAGGCTACTTTGCTGCGGCCATGAGCGTCGGTGTGCGGGCTGACCACCGGTACAAGGACAGCCTGGGCGGCAGCCGCGACACGCGGTTTGCGCAAACCCAAGACACGGCGTATTTGCTGCATGTGCTGCACTTGCTGTGGCACAGCGGCTTGCAGGAAATCGCGCACCCCAAGGCCGTGAGCGTGACATTGCACGGGCTGGTACTGGCGTCGCAGCACACGCCGGATTTGTTTGATGCGCCCACCGCAGCGCCTTTCGCCACATCTGCTGCGGCACCGCTCCAAGCCGCTGTGAACACACCGCCGCTGCGCGACCGCAGCAAGCTGCATGCGGCGGTCGATCAAATGAACATCGCGTACGGCAAGAACAAGGTGTACTTTGCCACCGCCCACCATGCCCTGGACCACGCGCCGATGCGGATCGCCTTCAACCGCATTCCGGATTTGGACACCGAGCGCTGAAGCCGCGCCGTACCCCAGAACATCCTTGCGGGAAATTTCTAGGCCGTGATGATCCAGCCCTCCAGCGGGTCCATCTGGTCTGGCAAGCCATAACGCGGCGCACCGGCCTGGTGTTGCTGCGCCGCCCAAGCCGCCTGCATCATGCACAGCACGGCGTCCAGGCTGTCGCCACTGGCATCATGAGCCAGCGCGTCGCGCTGAGCATGGCTGAGTTTGAGGCGCAGCTCCAAATGGCTCCCGCCATGTTCCAACGCGGTGATCAAATCTTTTCGCGCAATCAAACGCTCGGGGGTTTGCTTGGCCTTGTCATCGCTTTTGTAGCTTCGATTGCCCAGCACAGCCCGAGCCAGCAAGCCAGGGTAACCCTCCAGCGCCACCCGGACGGTATCGCCGTCGTGCAGGCCCGGCAAGTGCACGTCCGCTTGCAGCAGCAAGGGCACACCCGCATGCAGCATGTAGGCCACCGGCGGGTTCACCCATTTCATACTGGGGCTGGAGCCTGCAGGCCGATCGGTAGCGCGGTGCGCAAACTTGGCACCGGCGGGCCGCGCATCGCAAAAGGCTTTGAAGGTGGCGCGAATCTGTGCGCGGGGCAGGCGGGTGTAGTGCCGCATGCAGGCCAGCCACTCGGTAGGCCAACCCAGCGTTTCCACCAACTCGCGCGGCAGGCCGAATGGCAGGTCAAATGCGCCGACCCACGGCTGCGACTGCTGCAGCCACTCACCAAAGCTGCTCAAGGTTTCAAAACGCGCGAGTTTTGACAGTTGTACGCGGCCGCCAGATGAGCGCCCAAGCGCTAAAACAATCGGTTTCTTG
>JBJXED010000085.1:0-9120 GCA_046155225.1 Burkholderiaceae bacterium | reverse complement strand
ACCTACGCCACCTGGTGGATTCGCCAGGCCATCACCCGCAGCATTGCCGATCAGGCCCGTACTATCCGCATTCCGGTGCACATGATCGAGACCATCAACAAGATGAACCGCATCAGCCGCCAGCACCTGCAGGAGTTCGGCTTTGAGCCCGATGCTTCCGTGCTGGCCGAGCGCATGGAGATTCCCGAAGACAAGATCCGCAAGATCATGAAGATCGCCAAAGAGCCGATCAGCATGGAAACGCCGATTGGCGACGACGACGACTCGCACCTGGGCGACTTTATTGAAGACAGCGCCAACACCGCGCCGATCGAAGCGGCGATGCAGGCCGGCCTGCGCGATGTTGTCAAAGACATTCTGGACGGACTGACGCCGCGTGAAGCCAAGGTGCTGCGCATGCGCTTTGGCATCGAGATGAGCACCGACCACACACTCGAAGAAGTCGGCAAGCAGTTTGACGTAACGCGCGAGCGGATCCGTCAGATTGAAGCAAAAGCGCTACGCAAGCTCAAGCACCCCTCACGTTCCGACAAGCTGCGCAGTTTCATCGACACCCTGTAACGGCAAGCCGAGCCGCGCGTCATGCCGCCCCGGCTCAGGCGCGCCTTATCCCACTGCTGGCCATCAGCGCCACGTCAACCATTCGCATGACGTGGTTGGCAGCGTCCTCCAATACCTGCGGACTGAGCGCCAGATGCTGCATGGCATTGCTCTGCAATATCGTGGCCAGGCCGTGCATGGATGACCAGACAAACAATGCATCGGCATCCACTTTGTCGGCGTCAGCGCCCGCTTGCGCATACAGCGGTGCCAGGGCCTCACGCAGCACGCCAAAGGCGCGGCGCGCATCGCGCAGCAGGTCAGGGTGGTCGGCCACGCTGGGCCATGGGGTGCTGAACATCAGCCGGTATTCCAGCGGCTGGTTCAGGGCAAAGTACAAGTAATCTGTGCCCAAAGAGTGCATGTCCGCCAAGGCGTCAGGGTGGCGCGTGCGCTCATTCAATGCCCTCGCAAAGCGTTCGAAGCAGCGGCGGATCACTTCGGCCAGCAGATGATCCCGGCTCGGGTAGTGCTTGTAAGGAGCCTGATGCGACACATTGAGCCGCCGGGCCACGTCGCGCAGGCTCAGCCCCTCGACGCCCTGCTCGGCAATCACAGCATGCGCGGCTTGTACGCACGCCTCGCGCAAATTGACCGTTTCTTTCGGCTCCAAAGCCATCCTTGCCCCTTATTCGGTAGTTTGAGCCCCTCGCCCCGCAGCCATGCCCGCCATGACGCGGGCCAGTATTCTCGTGCGCCACAGACGCGGCAGTGGCGCGAGCGACGCCTCCAGACCCCAAGAGAGCCAGCCGGGTCGCACCACAGTGCGCCGTCCCAAGGCCCTCAATGTGGCGCTGGCCACGGCGACAGGCTCCAAGCCGAACCCCATTGTCATGGCAGCACGCTTGGCAAAGCCGGAATGTACCGGTCCTGGCGCTGCGGCAAGCACGTCAACACCATGCGGTGCCAATTCGTGGTGCAAGGCTTCCGCGAGCGACTGGACGTAGGCTTTGGTTGCCGCGTAATTAGCCGCTTGCGGCACACCCTGAAAGGCGAGCAGTGAGCTCATGAGTATCATCCCCCCGCTGCCGCGATCGGCCAGACGGCGGCCAAAGCACGTGGCCTGCTCCAGCACCGCGCGGCAGTTCAGATCGACCATGTTGCCTTCCACATTCAGGTCGCAGCTGATGAGCGGACCCGCGCTGCCAAAACCGGCGGCGGCCACCAACAAGCCCACATCCAGCCGCTCTGTATGGGTTATCAATTGAGCACTGGCACCGGGCTTGGACAAATCCAGCGTCAGCGTCTCGCACTGCACACCCTGGGCATCGCGCAACTGTGTTGCCACGCCTGCTAGCCGGGTTGCATCGCGGGCTACCAGCAACAGGTTCAGGCCTGCGGCGGCCAATTGTTGCGCTATCGCCAGCCCGATACCATCGCTGCCGCCCGTGACCACTGCCCACGGACCGTAGCGCGCGCGAAAGCGTTGTGCCCAAGCTGTCCCGGACAGCTGACCGGCGGGCATGTTCATTTGGCCACCTTGATTTCCAGCGACACCGAACGACCAGGCTCTACCTTGAAGACGGCTTCATCGAAACGCGGTGGCCGCAGCGAAGGGCGCGCATTGTTTGAGACCCCCCAGGCCTCTTGCGGCATACCCAAAAAGTTGGTGTCAACCTTGCGGTTGGCATTCAGGTCCTGCATCACCGAGACCGCATAGCTGCCACTGGTCACCTCGGTAAACAAACAGGTCACGCCTTTGGGGTCGGCGGGCAACCACTGCATCTTCGCGACCGAGTTGTCCAGGGGAAAGCCGTTGGCGTCGGCAAACAAGCCGCAACCCACCATCCCCGTCGCGTCTGGCACGCCCGACACCTTCACCACGATGTCCATGGCAGAAACCAGTGGCGGCGTTGCAAAAGCCAGTCCAAACAAAAGGTTATGCAAAATTGATAGTTTTATTTTCATACTGTTCCTTGTAATCCTTGGGGTTGATCAAAGCACCTTCAAGCCGACTACATCATTTTTAGTTGACGGCGTCTACCACTGTATTGATAATGGTTGACACTGTCAACTAACGCCAGAAGCCCTATGCAATCCGATACCCGTTGGCTGCTTCGCGGTACAGCCGCAGCAGCCCTGCTGCTGCTGGCATGCGCCATAGCCTGGACACTCGACACGCGTACCTTGAACGGGGTCAGCGTGTGGTCCAAACCCTTGAAGTTCAACCTGTCGTTTGCCTTGCACCTGCTCACACTGGCATGGTTGATACGTCACATGGCGCCGGTCTCGCGCTCGGGCGGTTGGGCGCTGCTGGCGGTGCGCACCGTCGTGATAGCAACGCTGATTGAACTGCTCTACATCAGCTTTCAGGCGGCGCGTGGACGGCAGTCGCACTTCAACTTTGAAACGCAATGGGAAACCGCCGCCTATTACGCCCTGATGGGCGGTGCGGCGCTGGCGGTGGTCTTCGCCACCGCAGTGTTGGGCTGGCTGCTCTGGCGACACCCACGCGCCGGCCTTGCAGCGGGTGTGCACTGGGGTGCAGCGTTGGGGCTGATGGTCGGGTCCATCGCCACCCTGGTAACAGCCGGTGCATTGGCCAGCGGTGCCGTCGCTGGGCCGGTGCACTGGGTCGGTGGTGTGCACAGCGATGCCGCTGGCCTGCCGCTATTCGGTTGGTCTAGCACCGGGGGTGATTTGCGCGTGCCGCATTTTTTTGCCACGCACCTGACACAAGCCTTGCCGTTGGCTGGCTGGCTGGCCGGCGGCTTGCCCTGGGCGCGTGCGTCAGTGGCCACCGCAGCCTTGCTGGGCATTGGCGTAGTGGTACTGACATTCAGCCAGGCGCTGGCGGGCCGGGCTTTCATCCCACTGTGACTCAACGCAACCCAGAAAGGTCAAGCATGTTCCGTCAAACCTTACGTTCCTGGACCGGCATTGCCTCTGCAGGCCTGGTCGGCCTGCTCTCGGGCTGCGCCATCTCAACCCCCTTCAAAACCATCAGCTCAACACCCCCCACCGTGGTGATGGTGGTAACGCATGCGGTACTCGATCCAAACAACCGCGCAGCATTTGATGCTCAAACCAGTCGAGTACTTGAAAGTCTGTCCGGACAGCCCGGTCTCGTAGGGTATTCGGTGCGCCGCCAGTTGCTGGGCAACGAGGTTTGGACCATGACGGTTTGGGCCAGCGAAGCATCGCGTGCCGAATTTGTCACCTCTGCTGCGCACCGCACTGCAATGGTCAACGGCAATTCGGCGCTGCAAACCATCCGTTTGCTGCGTGTTGAATTGCCGCAATCCGCTGTGCCTATGGCTTGGGCTGATGCCCTGCAGTTGCTCGAAGCGCGGCATACGCCAGGGTACAGCCCGCCTCTGCAGCGAAATTAAGCGCTCGCTGTCGTGGTCTACCGCATTGATTTTGCGCAAGGCCAGTGGAGGAAACTACCGTATGAAAACCCTCGTAATTCGATTGCTGTGCTCGGCCTCCTAGGTGCTGTCTAGCTACACCATGGCTCAAAGCACCATGAACAAGGATGACGCCATGAAAAAAAATGGACACCGCCTGCACCGCGATGATGAAGAACAACAAGGGTGCAGGGGGTTGAGCGTCAGCACGACAAAACGGTCTAGAGGCTAGGCGGCGGCCTCTAATTGCGTCCCGGCAGCCGCTCCACAATCGCGGCATCAACGCTACCCACTATCGCCATGAACCCAGCCCGACCCGCGACGCTCAAACCACGCCATCTGCGCCTGTCCGACGTACGCGGTGCCGCGCGTTTGGCGGTGGCTGGCACCCAAGGTGTCACTCACATTGCACAAGGCGTGCACACCACCGTTTTGCGAACCCTGGGTTTCCCCGTGCGCACCGCGGAAGGCAGCACCAGCAACGGTTTGACCAGTTTTGCCTACGGCAGTGTGCGGCGCGTGGCAGGCTGGGTCGGAAGCGGCATTGATCTTGCCTTGAATCAACTGCAGCCCTTGCTGGACCGCGCGGGCGACGCCTCGCCCTCTTCACCGCAGCGGGAGGCGGTGCTGGCGGCACTCAACGGTGTGCTGGGTGACCAGCTCGAAGCCACCGAAAACCCTCTGGCCACCCCCATGGGCTTGCGCTACCAAGGGCAAGCGCTGAACTTTGCGGCGCTTAAAAATGACCCGGCAATCAGCGGGAAAATTGTGCTCTTTGTGCACGGCCTGTGCATGAACGATTTGCAATGGCGCAGCCCCGCCACCGCCCAAGATCACGGCAGCCAGCTTGCAGATGCTCTGGGCTATACCCCGGTTTACCTGCGCTACAACAGTGGCCGTCATATATCTGCCAACGGCCATAGCCTGGCCCTGCAGTTGCAGCAACTCGTGTCGCACTGGCCGAAGCCCGTGACCGAACTGGCGATCGTCGCGCACAGCATGGGCGGCCTGGTAGTGCGCAGCGCCTGTGCCCAGGCCGGCGACGCGGGCACGGGCCTGCCCGAGGGCTGGCTGCCTTATTTGAAAAAAGTGGCGTTTCTGGGCACACCCCACCACGGCGCGCCACTGGAGCGGGCCGGTCATGGGGTGGATCTGCTGCTGGGTGCCACGCGCTGGTCGGCGCCTTTTGCCAAAATCGGACAGCTCCGCAGTGCTGGGATTACCGATTTGCGCCACGGCTTGCTCCTGCCGCAGGACTCGGCCGCGCAAGACCGCTTTGCGGCTGGGGTGCCGCAGCAGGCCCATGTCCCGCTGCCACCTGAAGTGGCTTGTTTTGCGATTGCTGCCAGTACCGCCCAGCTCCCGGCGGGCCAGCCCAGGCTGGGCGACCGCCTGCGCGACCAGTGGTTGGGCGACGGCCTGGTGCCCTTGCCCAGCGCGCTGGGTCAGCACAACGACCCGGCCTGCCAACTGGCGTTTCCGCCCGCGCATCTGGCGATAGAGCCCGGGATGGGCCACCTTGACTTGCTGACCAACGCCAGGGTCACCCAGCGCCTGCTGCACTGGTTCGCAGGCCCCGCCGTCAAGGCCTGAAAGGCCGCCAAGGCTTGAGCGGCGCTTGACACGCGCCCTGCTCGTGCCAACTGTCCAGGCCAGCCCGCGTTACAAAAATCACACGATTTTTGGCATTGGCCCGCGTTTTATTTGCCTTAGCAGCTACCAATGTTGTAGCATTGCCGAAATTGCACTACAGTTTCAGTGCAGTCAGGCCCAACCGGCCATCTCAACACCGTACCGATCTGGGGAGCCACCATGAGTACCAAAGACAACACCGCCGTGAGCCAACTGTTTGATCTGCTCGAATCGCGCTACGCCCTGCGCGTGCTCTGGGCGCTGCGCGACGGCCATGTACAGACCTTTCGCCTGCTGCAAGACAGTGTGGGCGGCATCACCCCCAACACCCTCAACACCCGCATCAAAGCCCTGCGCGCCGCAGGCTTGATCGACCATCTGGGCCAAGGCTACGGCGTGACCTCCTCCGGTGCCGATTTGCTCAAGCGCCTGAATGATGTGCAGGCCTTTGCCAACAAGTGGTCCACCGCGATGGCCAAAAAGAAATAGCTAAGCGCTCGGTTGCCTGGCAAGCCCCTGAAAAGGGGCCCAAAGCCATTTTTTTCTTGTTTTTAGAGCTGAATTGGTATCTAGCCAGTATAAATACTGCCTGTGATGCTATTAATCTTGATAACTCCCAATCACCTTACCCCTAACGCACACCATGATTACCACCGCCTCCGGCCTGCAATACGAAGACACCCAAGTCGGCAGCGGCAGCGCCGCCCAAGCGGGCCAGCAAGTGACCGTCCACTACACCGGCTGGCTTTATAGCGACGGCACGCAAGGTGCCAAGTTCGATTCCAGCCATGACCGCAGCAGCCCGTTTGCCTTTTCGCTCGGTGCGGGCATGGTCATCAAAGGCTGGGACGAAGGCGTCCAGGGCATGCAAGTGGGCGGCCAACGCACCCTGATCATCCCGGCCGAACTCGGCTACGGCGCGCGCGGCGCGGGCGGCGTCATTCCGCCCAACGCCACCCTGAAATTCGACGTGGAATTGCTCTCCACCCGGGGTTAAGCTCCCCCCTTTTGCCCGCTGCGGCGGCAATTGCCGCAAAAAAGTTCATCCCCCTACTTGAAGTGGGGGTGGATCAACCGCACCTGCGCTGCAATTCCCACTACCCTGCACCGACCCATGTCCGACCCGCAATCCCACGCGCCTGAAACCCAAAGCGCCGCACCCGAGCATCATCCAAGCCCTGAGGAGTTGGCCCAAGCGGCCCTGCTGGCAGGTGACGACTTGCTCAACCCCCTGGCCCAGACCCAGGCCCAACTCGCTGAATCACAAGCCCAACTGGCCGAACTGCAAGCCAAGAACGCCGAGCTGGCCGAGCAATACCTGCGCGCCCAGGCCGACATGCAAAACACCCGCCGCCGTTCGGACGAAGATGTGTCCAAGGCCCGCAAATTTGCGGTGGAGAGTTTTGCCGATGCCCTGCTGCCGGTGATGGACAGCCTGGAGACGGGCCTCATGATCAAAGACGCCACGCCCGAACAAATCCGCGAAGGCGCCAATGCCACGCTCAATCAACTCAAAAGCGCCCTGTCGCGCCACAAAGTCATTGAAATCAACCCCGCCGCGGGAGCGAAGTTCGATCCTCACCAGCACCAGGCCATCAGCGCCGTGGCCAGCGAGCAAGAGGCTGGCACCGTGATTGCGGTGCTGCAAAAGGGCTACACCATTGCCGAGCGCGTGCTGCGGCCTGCGTTGGTCACGGTGAGCGCGGCGAAATAGCGGCATCGGGCAGCGCAACGCCTTGAAATCACCCGCTTTATCCACAAGTTAATCACATCCCGGCAGTTACCACACACAGCGCACACTGCCACCCACTTTTAAATTACCCGGAGAAAAAACACCATGGGCAGAATCATTGGCATCGACCTCGGCACCACCAACTCTTGCGTCTCGGTCATGGAGGGCAACACGCCACGCGTGATTGAAAACTCTGAAGGCGCGCGCACCACGCCATCGATCGTGGCGTATCAGGAAGACGGCGAAGTGCTGGTCGGCGCGTCAGCCAAGCGCCAGGCGGTAACCAACCCAAAGAACACGCTGTATGCCATCAAGCGATTGATTGGCCGCAAGTTCACCGAGAAAGAAGTGCAAAAAGACATTGGCCTGATGCCCTACAAAATTGTCGCTGCCGACAATGGCGATGCCTGGGTTGATGTGCGCGGCAAAAAGCTCTCGGCCCAGCAAGTCAGCGCCGACATCTTGCGCAAGATGAAAAAAACCGCTGAAGACTATTTGGGTGAGCCGGTCACCGAAGCGGTGATTACCGTGCCTGCCTACTTCAACGACGCGCAGCGCCAAGCCACCAAAGACGCTGGCCGCATTGCCGGGCTGGACGTCAAGCGCATCATCAATGAACCCACTGCAGCGGCCCTGGCCTTTGGCCTGGACAAGCAAGAAAAAGGCGACCGTAAGATTGCGGTCTATGACCTCGGCGGCGGCACGTTTGACGTCTCGATCATCGAGATTGCCGATGTCGATGGCGAAAAGCAGTTCGAAGTACTGTCCACCAACGGCGACACCTTCTTGGGCGGCGAAGACTTTGACCAGCGCATCATCGACTACATCATTGCCGAGTTCAAAAAAGACCAAGGTGTGGATTTGTCCAAAGACGTGCTGGCCTTGCAGCGCCTGAAAGAAGCCGCTGAAAAGGGCAAGATCGAGCTGTCCAGCAGCGCGCAGACCGACATCAACTTGCCCTACATCACGGCCGACGCCACTGGCCCCAAGCACCTCAATATCAAGCTGACCCGCTCCAAGCTGGAAGCCTTGGTCGAAGAGCTGATCGAGCGCACGATTGCGCCCTGCCGCACCGCCATCAAAGACGCAGGTGTCAGCGTGGCCGACATCCACGACGTGATTTTGGTCGGCGGCATGACCCGCATGCCCAAGGTGCAAGACAAGGTCAAAGAGTTCTTTGGCCGCGAGCCGCGCAAAGACGTGAACCCCGACGAAGCCGTGGCTGTAGGTGCCGCCATCCAGGGCCAAGTGCTCAGTGGCGACCGCAAAGACGTGCTGCTGCTCGACGTGACGCCGCTGTCTTTGGGCATCGAAACCTTGGGCGGTGTGATGACCAAGATGATTACCAAGAACACCACCATCCCAACCAAGTTTGCGCAGACTTTCAGCACCGCTGACGACAACCAACCCGCCGTGACCATCAAGGTCTACCAAGGCGAGCGCGAAATGGCCAGCGGCAACAAGAGCCTGGGCGAATTCAACTTAGAGGGCATTCCGCCCGCAGCCCGCGGCACGCCGCAAATTGAAGTGTCGTTTGACATTGATGCCAACGGCATCTTGCATGTGGGTGCCAAAGACAAGGGCACTGGCAAAGAAAACAAAATCACCATCAAGGCCAACTCGGGCCTGTCTGAAGCGGAAATCCAGAAAATGGTGAAAGACGCGGAACTCAACGCCGCTGACGACAAGAAAAAGCTGGAAATCATCCAGGCCAAAAATCAGGGCGAAGCGCTGGTACACAGCGTCAAGAAAAACCTCACCGAATACGGTGACAAGCTGGATGCTGGCGAGAAGGAAAAAATCGAA
>JBJXED010000084.1:0-2538 GCA_046155225.1 Burkholderiaceae bacterium | reverse complement strand
ATGGCCGCATCACGGCGCAAAACCAAACCCCCAGCGGCACCCAGGGTGGGCAAATCCACGTCACCGGCGAGCAAGTGCGCATCGCCAGCACGGCGCAGCTTGACGCCAGCGCGCCCGCAGGCGGCGGTGAGGTTTTGATTGGCGGGGGCTGGCAGGGCAACGACAGCCGCCTCAGCAACGCCCTGAACACCCTGGTGGAAGCCGGGGCCAAACTCAGCGCCAACGCCACCCAGCGGGGCAATGGCGGCACCATCGTGCTGTGGAGCGACGGGCTGACGCAGGCGCACGGCACGCTGAGTGCGCGTGGCGGCCCGGAAGGCGGTAACGGCGGACAGGTGGAGACTTCAGGTAGCACCTTGCAGCGCAGCGGCTTGCCGGATGTGTCCGCGCCCCAGGGCCAGGCAGGGCTGTGGTTGCTGGATCCGGACTACATCGAGATTGCGGGTGGCGCAGCGCCCTCGCCCTCACCCAACCCGCCCGGCCCGCCGCCAATGATGGCGTTGCAAGTGGTCGGCGGCATGGGTACCACCACGCTGTACGAGAGCGAGCTGGAGAGCTTTGATGGCCAGATCGAGTTGCGAGCCAACCACGCGATTGTCGCGACGACTTTGTCGAGCCTTTTCGATGAAGGACTGGTGGTGCGCGGCGGCTTGACGCTCAGCACCGTGAATGCACCCGGGCCGATCCCCGTGGCACCGCTGTCGTTTGGCGGCTTTACTACAGGCATTGATCTCACCGCCACCAACTTTCTGGGGGTGCACAACGAGGGCTCTACGCAGGCCAACCTCTTGATTCACGCCGGTACCGACGCCATGCCCGTGCCCGGTGTGGTGCTGAAAGTACCTGACATTCAAGTCAGCAGCAACAGTTTCACCCTGGGCCCCGGCAACATCACGCTGCGCTCTTCGGGCGACTTGCTGGCCCGGCAAATCAGCACCTACAACAACACCTTCACTTTTGCCTCGGGCGGCGATGTCTTGCTGGATGCGCCCAAGGGCCTGCTGGTGGTGGGCGATGTCGGCACCAGCGTCAACGGGTTTGTGGGTGGCCCGAAGGCGGGCGACATTACCATCAACGGCAACGTGGTGCGGCTGCGCGGCTTTTTGAACGCTGACGGCCGGGCTGATGTCAGCTTTGGCTCGGCTCCTGGCAACATCAATGTCACCAGCGGGCTGGCCTGCGCCAATCCCTGCGACATGCCGACGCTGATTCTGGACCCCGACCCCCTTCTCGCCAACAGCACGAGCATTTTTGTCTCGGCCCGCGGCGGCGCCAATATCCTGAATGCGCAAAATCCGATTCCTGAGGGCGGCGGCAGCATCAGCCTGGTAGCGCAAAAAGGGTCGATTGAAGCCGCTGGGCCCCTCGTGCAACTCGTTATCAATGCTGACGGGGTCACCCTGGACGGCACGCCATTCGCGCAATCGGGCAGCAATGGCGGGCAAGTCACGGTCAGCGCGGACCGCCACATCAGTGTGCCGGGCTTGTTCATTGACGCAGCGGGTGGCCTGGGGCAAGACGAGTCCGGCGGGCTGCGTGCCGGCGCGGGCGGCGCGGGCGGTAGCGTGACGGTGCAGGCGCAAACCGGCATCTTGGTGAGCAGCCTGTCGGTCAACGTCAATGGCGGTGCGGGCGGCAATGCCACCGAAGACAGCGAGACGGCGGGCAGCGGGCGCACGGCTGGCCAAGGCGGCGCAGCAGGTTTCGTCACCGTCAGCACTGCGGCAGGCGGGCTCATCAATCCCAATGGTTTCCTGGGCTTGAGCGCCAGCGGCGGTGACGGCGGCAATGTCGATGCGTTTGCCGACGGCGCTTTGCCCGGCACGGGCGGCAGTGGCAGTGGCGGCGGCAGCAACCAGCCCAACGTCTGGATCTCTGCGCCCAACCTGAGCTTCACCGGGCAAGGCTTCATTGAAGTGGTGGCCAATGGCGGTGCAGGCGGCGAGCTGCTCACGCCGCGTGTCCCCTCCCCTGCCCCTGCCCCTGCCGTTTTCGGCCCCGGCGGCAATGGCGGTGTGGTGGTGCTGGAAGCTACTGCCGCAGGCGGTGCCATCACTTTGCTGGGAGGCGAGGGCGGCAGCGTGCTCAGCGCGGTCGGCAGCAAAGACCCTTACTCGGGCCAGCTGACTTTGGTGGCGGGCGGTGGCGGTATTTCAGCTGCGGACAGTTTCGTTGCCGCCGAGTCGCTAGTGCTGCGCGGCAATGCGGCGTCGGGCAACAACCTGGGGCAAGTCGAATTGCTGGGTGTTAACGACATTCGCGCCGTCTCGGGGGAGGTGCGCGGCAGCAATGGCGGGCTGACCTTGCACAGCATTTCAGACACGCTGCGCCTGGGCCTCAGTGCCACCAATCCACTGATCGTGCACGACGACATTTTGGTCACGGGGGGTTTTGGCACGCCTTTCCAAAAGGACTTGCAATTGGCCGGCACGGTCGAGTCACTTACGGGAACCATTGAGCTGGAAACCAACCAGTTCCGCCTGGCGGGTTTTTCTACCAACGAAAAACTCGTGGCCAAGAGCGGCGAGATCCGTTTTG
>JBJXED010000083.1:0-15433 GCA_046155225.1 Burkholderiaceae bacterium | reverse complement strand
CTGAAGAACTGGGACAAACTGTTCAAGAGCCCGTTCAAGAGCGACGTCTACTTCTTCAGCACGCGCCAGCAGGTCGACCAGCGCTGGGGCACCACGCAGCCGGTGACGATTCGCGACAAGGACTTCGGCGCGGTGCGCCTGCGCGCGTTCGGCAACTACGCCTACCGGCTCGCCGACCCGAAACTGTTCCACACCGAAATCTCCGGCACGCGCGCTGCCTACACCGCGACCGAACTTGACGGCCAGCTCCGCGCGCTGATGCTGCAGCACATCTCCGACGCGGTGGCAAGCAGCGGCATCGCCTTCCTCGACCTGGCGGCGAACCAGATCGAATTCGCCAAGGCCCTGCAGGGCGCGACGGCGGATGCGTTCGCCGCCATCGGCCTCAAGCTCGAAGGCGTGACGGTGCAGAACGTGTCGCTGCCCGAGGAGCTGCAGAAGATTCTCGACCAGCGCATCGGCATGGGCATGGTCGGCAACGACATGGGCAAATTCATGCAGTACCAGACCGCGCAGGCCATCCCCAAGTTCGCCGAAGGCGCTGCCGGTGGCGGCGGCGGTGTGGTCGGCGATGCGATGGGCCTGGGCGCGGGCGTGGCGCTCGGCCAGGTGCTGGCGCAAAACCTGCAGCAAGGCCTGGCTGCCCCGCAAGCGGCGGCGGCTGCTGCGGCATCGGCCGGTGCCGTCGTCAAACCCGACGACATCATAGCCATGCTGGAAAAACTCGGCGACCTGAAAGTCAAAGGCATCCTGACGCAGGAAGAGTTTGACGCCAAGAAATCTGAGCTGCTGAAAAAACTGGTCTAAAGCACGGGTTTGGGCCGGGCGGGCGCTGTGCCCGTCCGGCGCAATTTCCGCACCTTCTTCGTGGCCAACGAACCGCCCCAACGCGCCTACCGCGCCGCCTGCCCCGGCTGCGGCGCGCCGCTGGCCTTTGCCAGCGCGCAATCGACCCACGCGGTCTGCGGCTACTGCAGCAGCACGGTGGTGCGCCGTGGCGAGGTGCTCGCACGCGTGGGCAAGATGGCCGAGCTGTTTGACGACCACAGCCCGCTGCAATTGCTCGCCTGTGGCAAATTTCAAGGTACCGGTTTCCGGCTGATTGGCCGCCTGCAGTACCAGTACGCCGGCGGCCGCTGGAGCGAGTGGCTGGCACTGATGGACGACGGCAGCAGCGCCGTGCTGAGCGAGGACAACGGCGCTTACGTGTTCTCCAAGCCCAGCAGCCTGGCGCGCAGCCTGCCCTCCGCCGTGGTGTTTCGCGTCGGCATGACCACGGCGGTGGGCGGCAAGCGCTATTCGGTCGCGTCGAACGAGCAGGTCGTGCTGATATCGGCGCAGGGCGAGTTGCCCAAGCTGCCGCCGCTGGGCCGGGCCTTTGCCGTGGTGGACTTGCGCAGCGAGGGCGGCGAGGTGCTGTCGCTCGACTACATGGACAGCGCCGCGCCGCAGGTCAGCCTGGGCCAGTCGGTGCAGTTGGACGACTTGCAACTCAGCGGCCTGGCCGGCGAGTCAGCCAAAGAAGAAAAAGGCCGTGCCTTCAATTGCCCGAATTGCGGCGCGCCCGTGTTGCCGGTGCTGGCCGTGAGCAAAAGTATTGCCTGCGGCAGTTGCCACAGCGTGATCGATGTCTCCCGTGGTGTCGGCGGTGAGCTCGTGCACGCCCTGCAGCATGAGCCGGTAAGCCCGCTGATTCCGCTGGGCACGACAGGCCAGTTGCAAGGCAGGCCCTGGCAAGTGGTGGGCTACCAGCACCGCATGGGCCGCGAGACCGGCCAGTTGCCGGGGTCGGCCTGGCGCATCGGCGACAGTGACGACAGCGATGAAGACGACGTGCAAGAGTCCTTCGGCTGGAGCGAGTACCTGCTCTATCACCAGCGTGCGGGTTTTTGCTTTCTGGTCGACGCCAGCGACGGCTGGAGCCTGGTGCGCCCGCTCACCGGCGCGCCCGACTGGAAACCCGGCCAGTCCGAGCTGACCTACCAGAAGCTCAAGTACCGCCTGCAGTCCAGCTACGACGCCGAGACCACCTATGTCGCGGGTGAGTTCTACTGGCAAGTCCAGCGCGGCCAGAAAACCAGCAACCACGACTTTGCCAGCGGCAAAATCCTGCTCTCGCGCGAGCAGGGCGGCAACGAGATTACCTGGTCCAAAGGCCACCAGCTCAGCAGCGAGCTGGTGGCACGCGCGTTTAATTTGCAGGCCCGGCAAGACGCCTTCAAGCGCAGCGACGCCAGCCCGCTGAGCGCCTCTTCCGGCATCGGCGTGAAAACCATTCTGATCATGTTCGTTGTGCTGATTTTTCTCTCCTCGCTGCTCAGCCGCTGCTCGCGCTGCGACCCGCAGAAGGAAAATTGCCAGCGCAGCAGCAGTGGCTACAGCGGCGGCTCGGGGGGCTATTCGGGCGGCTATTCGGGCGGCGGCAGCCACAAATGATTTTCAGACGCGTTTTTTTAATTCAAGGGAGAGCATCATGGAATGGTTTAAACCGGCGGCCTTTATTGGCTCCATCGTGTACGCCTTGCTCGGCGTGGTGGTGTTCTGGATCAGCTTTATCGTTATCGACAAGATCACGCCCTACAAGCTGTGGGAAGAGATTGTCGAGAAGCAGAACATGGCACTGGCGCTGGTGATCGCCGCCATGAGCCTGGGCATTTGCCTGATCGTGGCGGCCGCTATTCACGGATGAAGGCTTTGCCAGCGCCCCTGGCGCATCGCCCCGAGCCGGTGGCGGTGGCGCTGCTGGCCAGTGTCTTCGTCATTGCCGCCTGCGGGCTGATCTACGAGCTGTGCGCCGCTGCGCTCGCTTCGTATGTGCTGGGCGACTCGGTGCTGCAGTTCTCCACCGTGATTGGCACGTACTTGTTTGCGATGGGCGTGGGGTCTTATTTGTCGCGCCACCTGGAGCGCCAGTTGCCGGCGCATTTTTTGCGCATTGAGCTGCTGGTGGCCTTGCTCGGTGGCGCGCTGCCGGCGCTGCTGTTCCTGGCCAATGCCTATGTGCCGGGTGCGCTGCGCTACTTGCTCTATGGCGGCGTGCTGCTGGTGGGCACGCTGGTGGGGCTGGAGATTCCGCTGGTGATGCGCATTTTGAAGCGGCATGCGGCGCTGAAAGACCTGGTCTCGCAGGTGCTGACGTTTGACTACCTGGGCGCGCTGGCGGTGTCGATCGCGTTTCCCCTGCTGCTGGTACCGCAGCTCGGTCTGGTGCGCACTGGGCTGCTGTTTGGCCTGATGAATGCCGCCGTGGCGCTGTGGGCGCTGTGGCTGTTTCGCCATGAGCTGCGCCAATTCCGCGCCCATGCGCTGGCCTGCGGCCTGACGCTGGCGCTGCTCGGCGCGGCATTCGCCGGGGCCGGAGCAATCACCACGCTGGCCGAGGACAAGTTCTACCAGGACCGCATCGTCATCAGCGAGACCACGCCCTACCAGCGCATCGTGGTGACCCGGCACGAGGGCGAAGGCCGCAGCGGCCACCGGTTGTTCCTGAACGGCAATCTGCAGTTTGCCCAGCGCGACGAATACCGCTACCACGAGGCGCTGGTGCACCCGGCCATGGCCGGCCACGGCGCGCCTAAAAAAGTGGCGGTACTCGGCGGCGGTGACGGTATGGCGGTGCGCGAGGTGCTCAAGTACGCGAGTGTTGAATCGGTCACGCTGGTCGAGCTGGACCCGGCCATGACGCGGCTGTTTTCCAGCCAGAGCGCACTGGTGTCGCTCAATGGCGGCGCACTTTCGTCGGCCAAGGTGCAGGTGGTCAATGCCGACGCTTTCAAGTGGCTGGAGGACACGCAGGACACCTTTGACGTGATCGTGGTGGATTTCCCCGACCCGACCAATTTCTCCATCGGCAAGCTCTACACCGCGTCGTTTTATGCGCTGCTCGAGGCGCGCCTGTCGGCCAGCGGCTATGCCGTGGTGCAGACCACCTCGCCGCTGGTGGCGCGGCAGAGTTTCTGGACGGTGGTCACCACGCTGGAGTCGGTCGGCCTGCGCACCGCGCCCTACCACGCCAACGTGCCCAGCTTCGGCGAATGGGGCTTCATCGTTGCCGGTCGCCGCCCCTGGCGCCTGCCTGCGCAGTTGCCGTCGGGCCTGCGCTTTCTGACGCTGCCGGGCTTGCCTAGCCTGTTTGATTTTCCCGCCGACATGGCCCGGGTTCCCGCCGAAGTCAACCGCCTGAGCAACCAGGTGCTGGTGGGCATTTACGAGCGTGAATGGGGTCGCTGACCCCAATTTGCCCTCCCCGGAGAAAGTCTTTTGCCGCACCCTCACCCGCCAAGCCTTGACCGCCGCCAATTTCTAGGCACAAGCGCAGCCTCCGCTGCCGCCTGCGCTTGGCCCCGCCCCGCCCAAGCGCAGGCCATTGCCGGCGCTTTTGTCGGCCCCAGCCCGCAGCGTGGCCACTGGTTGCAATCCCCCGCGCAACTGCCGCCCTGGGCCAACGCCGCCCCCGGCCCGCGCCGCCGCGTCGGTGTGCTGGTTGCGGGCGGCGGCGTCGCAGGCCTGGCGGCCGCCCGCGCCCTGCGCCTGCGCGGCATGCACGACCTGGCCTTGCTGGAGCTGCATGACAGCGCAGGCGGCAACAGCATCGCCAGTGCCATGCCGCTGGGCGGGCCGGGCGCGGGCCGCCAGCCTTGCCCGCTGGGCGCGCACTACCTGCCCGTGCCAGGGCCGGGCACCCCCGAGTTGCAAGACCTGCTGCATGAATTCGGCCTGCTCGAGCGCACTGTCGGCCGCGTGGGCGGCGGCTACCGCGTGAGCGCACTGGGCGAGCGCCACCTGTGCCACAGCCCGCAAGAGCGCTTGTTTTTCAACGGCGCGTGGCAAGCCGGACTGCTGCCGCTGGCAGGCGTCGGCGCGGCCACGCTGGCGCAGTACCGCCGCTTCGCGCAGGCCGTGCAAACCGCCCAACAACAGGTGAAATTCACGATTCCCATATCAAATCAGCCGCTAGCCAAGGGATTGCTTGCCTTAGACGCTATAACTTTTGATGCCTGGCTGGCGCAACAGGGCCTGCAAGATGCGCACCTGCGCTGGTACCTGGGCTACTGCTGCCGCGACGAATACGGCGCCGGTACGGGCATCGTCAGCGCCTATGCCGGCATCGCCTACTTTGCCGCGCGGCATGGGTTCTCAGCGCCGGGCGAGGCGCTGCTCCCTGGCTTGACGCCGGGTGAGGCGCTGATTTCCGGGCTCGCGCCGGGCGAGGCCGCCGCCTCACCCGGCCTGTTCACCTGGCCCGAGGGCAACAGTTGGCTGACCCAGCGCCTGGCCGCGCCGCTCGGCCAGCGCCTGCACACCGGCCGCGTCATCACCCGCATAGCCGAGGGGCGCGGCGGGGTCGAGGTGGACGCGCTCAACGTCAGCGCGCAAACCACCGAGCGCTGGCTGGCCGCGCACTGCATCGTCGCGCTGCCGCTGCGCGTGGCGGCGCGTGTGGTGCAACTGCGCAGCAGCCAGCAGCAGCGCGGCCTGCAAGCGGCCGCTGCCAGCCTGCGCAGCGCGCCCTGGCTGGTTGCCAACCTGGTGCTGTCGGGCGCGCTGCACGAGCGCGGCGGTGCCGCGCCGAGCTGGGACAACGTGCTCTACGGCGCGGCCGGCCTGGGCTATGTGAACGCCCGCCATCAGCAGCTGGAGGCGCAGCCCGCCCGCAACGCCGCAGGCGTGCTGACCTACTACCGCGCCCTGGGCGATGTCCCCGGCGCGGCCCGCCAGCTGCTGACCCAGCCCCTGCCCTGGTGGCAGGCCCAGGTGCTGGCTGACCTGGCCCCGGCCCATGCCGACTTGCCCGGCAAGCTGCTGCAAATGGACGTCTGCCGCTGGGGCCACGGCATGGCCATCCCCCTGCCCGCAACCCTACTACAACGCCAAAAATACAGTGATTCAGGCCTCTTGCCAGCACGAAACCTGCCGCGTCCGCTATCAAAAAAAATCAGCAGCGCGGCGACAAACGCCAACAGCGCCAACAGCGCCAGCAGCGCACCCTTGCAGCGGCTGACTTTTGCCCACAGCGACTGGGCGGGGTATTCGGTGTTTGAAGAAGCTTTTGCGCTGGGGCACCGGGCGGGGATGGCGGCGCTGGCGGGGTGACCGGTGGCCCGCCCTATCATTCGCCCACCTCTGCCATTGCCGCCCAGTTCAGCCGAAAAAACGCCGCCAACCTGTTTGGCGGCCGGGGCGGCAAGCTGCTGGACGCCAGCACCACCGTCAAGGGTAGTGAAGATTTTGAGATGATTACTTGGCTGGTTATCAAATAGACACGTTTTCGTAGCTATTTTCCTCAGGAGGCCGTCATGCTTACAACTGCCAAAGTCTTCGCCACCGGTAACAGTCAGGCTGTTCGTTTGCCCAAGGCGTTTCGTGTCGATACCAGCGAGGTATGGATTAGCAAGAACGAGGTCACGGGCGAAATCACGCTCAAACCCAAAGACAGCGAGGCACTGCGCCAACGCAAACTCAAAGAGCTGTTCAAGATGATTGAAGAAAATCCGCTGCCCGACGATTTTTTGTTTCGTGACGAAAACGAGCCCGTCGAATACCAGCGCGACCCGTTCGCGGATTGGGCCGAAGATGAACCCACACCGGCAGCCGCGCCAGAGGCCGGCAAGTGATTGCCTACCTGCTCGACACCAACATCTTCAGCTATGCACTCAAACCGCACTACCCGGCGTTAACTGCCCGCTTTGAACAGGCGCTGTTGGGTAGCGAAATTGCAATTTCCGCCGTAATGCGGGCTGAAATCAGGGCCGGGCAGCGGCGATTGAATGCAAACGACAAGCGCCAAGCCATGATTGACAAAGCGGTACTGTCCGTGCCGACATTGGACTGGACAAGCCAGGCCGCCGAAATCTATGGCGAAATTCATTTTCAATTGCGCAGCACGGGTCAGGTGATCGGTATTCTGGACACACAAATCGCCGCCCACGCCTTGGCCGAAAACCTCATTCTTGTTACCCATAACATCCGCCACTTCTCGCGCGTGCCGGGCTTGCGGCTTGAAGACTGGACGGTTTGAGCATGGCCGACTCAAAGGTCAAGCTGGCCATTCAAACCGCCATTGCCAACTTTCAGGCAGACCACTTACGCCAAGCTGCGCTGACCCCGCGTAAAGTCAGCAAGTCCGACCTGCAAATTAATTGCGCTTGAAGGTAGACGTGCGATTCACTGCCAGTCCCCCGGCAGCGCCGCCAAGTCGGCGGGCTCGTCGATGTCGGGCAGCGGCGCGCCCTGCCACACGCGCCAGCGCAGGGCAGCGCAGCGGGCCAGAGTTTCTTGCGCCACCACGGCCGTGCTCCAGGGCATGGCTTCAAACAGGCTGGCGTGGTGCTGTTTGAAGCCGAGCAGGCAGTAGCCGCCGTCGGTCGCGGGGATGAGCACGGCGTCGTGGCGCGCCAGTTGCAGGGCGGCCTCGCGCAGGGCGCTGGCGTCCAGGGCCGGACAGTCGGTGCCGATCAGCAGCACGGCAGTGGCCGTTTGCAAGGCCCGCTGCGACGCGCGCGACAGCCGTGCGCCCAGGTCGCCGTCGCCCTGGGCGCTGCAGCCTATGCCCGCAGGCAAGGGCACACCCAGCCAGTCGCGGTGCGCCGTGTCCGGGCTGGCGCACAGCTCCACGGGGCCAATGCCTGCTGCCAGGGCCTGGGCCAAAGTGTGGCCCAGCATGCGCCGCGCCAACGCCGCTGCGCCGCTTGCGCCCAGGGCCGGGATCAAGCGGGTTTTGGCCTGTCCCGGCTGCGGCGCTTTGGCGAAAACCTGAATGCGGGTGTTCATCACGCGGCTTCAGCGGTACAGGCGGGCCAGCGCGTCGGCGGGCACGCCGCGCCAGTAGAGCCAGCGCAGCCGCCACATCAGCACGATGGTGCGCAGCGCGCCGCGCTGGTCCCAGCGGCGGCCCGAGGTGGTGACTTTTTCGCGCAGGCACGCCGGGCGCGAGAGCGCGCCCAGGCGCTTGCACAGCTCAACGTCTTCCATCAGCGGCTGGTCGGGAAAGCCGCCCACCTGCCGGAACGCGGCGGCGGTGACAAAAAGCGCCTGGTCGCCGGTGGCAATGCCGCTCAGTCGTGAACGCAGATTGATCAGCCGCGCCACCAGTGGCAGCCAGCGAGAGCGGCCTTCAATGTGCACGTCAAAGCGGCCCCACAGCGGCGGCGCAGGCGGTATTGCCGGGCTTGCGGCACCAGCCGCCAGGGCGCTGGCAATGCAGTCGTCTGCAGCGGGCGGCAGCCGCGTGTCGGCATGCAAAAACAGCAGCACATCGCCGCTGGACTGCGCAGCGCCCGTGTTCATCTGCCGGGCGCGGCCGGGCTGGCTGCGCAGTGCCTGCACCCCAGCGGTACCCGATTGCAACGCCAGCGCGAACGTGGCGTCAGTGCTGCCGCCGTCAACCACCAGGATTTGCGCGCCGCGCTCGGCCAGCGGGGCCAGGGCGGCAAGCGTGGCGGGGAGGGCGGCGGCTTCGTTGAGCGCGGGGATGATGATGGACAGGTGCACAGGCAGGCGCGGTCTGCTAGGCCAGCGCGCCGCCGCAGCTGCTGCCCTGGCCGGCCGTGCAGCCGTAGCAGTGGTCGGCGATGCGGATGGCCTCACCGCTGTAGCCGGTGTGCAGCAGGTCGTTCAAATGCAGGCGCTGGCCGGGCTCGGCCGCGCCCAGCGGCAGGCCGAGTTGCTGGTTGAAGTCGCAGTCGTACAAATAGCCCTGCCAATCGACGCTGACGGTGCTGCGGCACATCACGCCGGGCACGTTTTCGGCGCGGTGGCTGCCCTTGAGCAACTGCATGTACTGCGCAAACGTGCCCTTGGACACCAGGGTCGAGCCAAAGCGCTGGATCGGCATGTTGGCCAGGACAAACAATTCGTTGAAGACCACGCCAAAGTGTTTTTTCAGTTCGCGCTGGTAGTCGGCCTGCAAGCCGCTTTGGGGTGGCGGCAGCACTGCGCCCTGCGGGTTGTAGACCAGGTTGAGCACCAGGCCCGAGCCCGGCCGGCCATAGCCCAGCGCGTTGAGCTGCTGCAGCCCGGCGATGCTTTTGTCAAAGACACCGTCGCCGCGCTGCTTGTCCACATTGGCGGCGCTGTAGCACGGCATTGACGCGACCACTTCGACCTGGTTGGCGGCGAGAAACTGCGCCAGGGTTTCCTGGCCCGGCTCAAACAATATCGTCAGGTTGCAGCGGTCAATGACGTTGACACCAAGCGCCCGCGCTTGCGTGACCAGCGTGCGAAAGCCGTCGTGCAACTCGGGCGCGCCGCCGGTCAAATCCAGCGTTTGGATGCCCCGCGCCGCCAGCACGGCGGGGATTTGCGCCAGGGTGGTGGCGTCCATCATTTCGGTGCGGTTAGGCCCGGCGTTCACATGGCAGTGCAGGCAGCTCTGGTTGCAGCGGTAGCCCAGGTTGACTTGCAAGGTTTGCAGGGCCGCACGCCGGATGGCGGGGAAGTGGGTTTGCTGGAGCAGGGGAAGTGTGGCGTGCATGGGCGGGCAGTGGGTAAGCTTGGGGTGATGGACAAGAAAGCGGTTTAACGCAAGAGCGGTGCCAGTGCAGTACGGGTAGCCTCGGGCATGGCGTCCTGCGGCGTCACCAAGCCCGCGGCAAGCGCCGAGTGTGACTCGCAATCGGGCAACTTGGTTCCCAGGATCCGGATGGCGTGCGCCGCAATGTGCTGGGCGTGCGCCGCGTTTTGCATCAGGTTGGCGATCGCCATGCTCGCGTTGACATGCGCCTCGCGCGGGTGCCAGCAGTCGTAGTCGGTCACCATCGCCAGGGTCGCGTAGGCCATTTGCGCCTCACGCGCCAGTTTGGCCTCGGGCATGTTGGTCATGCCGATCACCCCTGCGCCCATGCTGCGGTACCACTGCGACTCGGCCAGGCTGGAGAATTGCGGCCCTTCGATGCAGACATAGGTTGCGCCCTGGTGCAGCGTGACAGCAGCGTTTTTCTCTGAATTCAGATGCGCCACCGCTTGCGCCAGCGCTGCGCGAGTCGCCGCGCTGGTGGGCTGCGCCATCGACACATGCGCGACCGCACCGTTGCCAAAAAACGTGCCTGCGCGCTGCCGCGTGAGGTCGATGAACTGGTCGGGCAGCACCATGTCCAGCGGTTTGAATTCTTCCTTCAGCGAGCCGACCGCCGAGAACGACAGCACATAGCGCACGCCCAGTTGTTTGAGCGCGTGGATATTGGCGCGGTAGGGCACCTCCGACGGAATCAGCTTGTGGCCGCGCGCGTGACGGGCAATGAAGGCGGCCGGCACGCCGTGCACCGTGCCGGTAACCACCATATCCGACGGGCTGCCAAACGGGGTCGTCATGGCATGCTCTTGCGCGCCTTGCAGCGCGTCCATCTGGTAGAGGCCGCTGCCGCCAATCACCCCGACCACGGCGTGCATTGCGGCGGCGTTCATACGGATGCCCCTTCGCGCATCAGCGCTTCAATTTCATCCGGCTGGACCGGCACGCCGCGCGAGATCAGCTCGCAGCCGCTGGCGGTGACGATGGCGTCGTCTTCAATCCGGATGCCGATATTCCAGAACGCCTCGGGCACACCCTCGGCGGGCCGCACATACAGGCCTGGCTCGATCGTCAGCACCATGCCGGGCCGCAGGATTCGGCTGGGCCGGTTCTGGATCACCTCGCCCGACAGCGGGTCGGTGCGTTCGGTGACCTCTCCTTGCACGCCGGGTTCGTTCGTCGGCTGGCCATAAGGCGGTTCGATGTAGCTGCCGCAGTCGTGCACGTCCATGCCCAGCCAGTGACCGGTGCGGTGCATGTAAAACGGGAAATAGGCGCGCTTTTCAATCACGTCCTGCAAGCTGCCGACCTTGTTTTTGTCGAGCAAACCCACGTCCAGCAGGCCCTGCGCCAGCACCGCCACAGCGGCGTCGTGCGGCTCGGTGAATTTTGCGCCTGGCTTGGTGGCGGCTGCCGCTGCCTCTTGCGCCGCCAGCACGATGCCGTAGAGCGCGCGTTGCGGCGCGGTGAATGTGCCGTTGGCAGGAAAGGTGCGGGTGATGTCACTGGCGTAGCCGTCGAGCTCGCAGCCTGCGTCGATCAAGACCAGCTCGCCCGCGCGCACCGGCGCGGCGTCGGCGCGGTAGTGCAGCACGCAGGCGTTGGCCCCGGCGGCGACGATCGAGCCGTAGGCCGGGCACTGTGAGCCGTGCCGGCGGAATTCGTGCAGCAACTCGGCGTCCAGGTGAAATTCTCGAAGGCCACCGGGCGGCGGCACGCGCACGTACTTGGCACAGGTTTGCATGGCGCGGATGTGTGCCTGCGCGCTGATGTGCGCGGCGCGCCGCATCACGTCCTGCTCATGCGCGTCTTTGAAGAGGCGCATCTCGTCGAGCAGGGCGCACAAGTCGGTCTGCTGCTCGGGGCACAGCACGCCGTAGCGGGCGCGGGCGCGCACCTTGCCCAGCCACTGCGCCACCTGCGCCTCCAGCCCGGCGTGGGTGGCAAAGGGAAAGGCGACTTGCTGGCAGTTCTCCAAAAGGCGCGGCAGTTGCGTGTCGAGCTCGGTGATGGGGTACGCCGCATCGACACCGAGCGCGGCGGGCGCGGCCTCTACCCCCAGGCGCAGGCCGTCCCAAATCTCGCGTTCCGGGTCTTTTGGCTGGCAAAACAGCGTGCTCTGGCCGCGGCTGTCAATCACCAGAAAAGCGCCCGGCTCGGCAAAGCCGGTGAGGTAGTAAAAGTAGCTGTCATGGCGGTACAAAAAGTCGCTGTCGCGGTTGCGCGCGCGCTCGGGCGCGGTGGGAATCAGCGCCACCGCGTGCGGGCTGGCGGCGGCCAGTGCAGCGGCGACGCGGGCGCGGCGTTGGGCGTAGAGATCAGCAGGTGCGTGAGTGGCGGACAGCATGGCGGGAATTTCAGGAGTTTAAGAAAGCCAGCCGTTCGGGGGTGCCGACATCGGTCCAGGGGCCGCTGTAGTGGCTGGCGCTCACCAGGCTATTGTCCATCGCCGTGCGCAGCAGCGGGGCCAAGGGGGCTACGGTGCCGTGCGGATTGCCTGCGGGCACAGCCAACCAAGGCGATTCAAACAGGGC
Source organism: Burkholderiaceae bacterium (assembly GCA_046155225.1). Taxonomy (GTDB): domain Bacteria; phylum Pseudomonadota; class Gammaproteobacteria; order Burkholderiales; family Burkholderiaceae_C; genus JAKFVA01. The sequence goes on along the minus strand of JBJXED010000083.1, from coordinate 3,391 downwards.
GCGCCGGTACAGCGCGATGCCGCTGAAGGTGTGGCGCTGCTCGGCATGGCGCAGGGCCAGGCCGGTGGGCGACAAACCAAAATCCCCCGCCGGATGGTGCGGCGGGTTCGGCACGAGCCAGAGGTGGGCGAGTTGGCCGCTGGCCGCAAAGCCGACTACATGCGCTTTTGCAAACGCAAAATCGGGCGCGTACACATCGCCCGCAATACCCCAGAAAACCTCGTCCAACAGCGGCAGGGCGCGGGCAATGCCGCCGGCAGTTTCCAGCGCATAACCAAAATCAGCGCCTTCACGCGAATATGAAATGGATAGCGGTACCGGCAAACCATCCGCTGGCTGCAGGCTAAAAACACTTGAAAAATGGCTTGAAATCTGCCCTTCAAGCCAGGCGGTGTTGATGACGACCGACGGGTAGCCGCTGCGTGCCAGCGCCTCCAGGTGCCACTGCAGCAGCGGCTTGCCGCGTACCGGCAGCAGCGGCTTGGGCTGGTGTGTGGTCAGCGCGCCCATGCGCTGGCCCCGGCCCGCAGCCAGCACGATGGCCTGCGTGGCGCTGCTCAAGTGGCCAGCTCCCCGCGCTGCAGCGCATGGCGCGTCACCTGGCGCGGTTCAAACAAGGCCAGCAGGCCCGCCAGCAGTGCCTGCGCCTTGGCGCTGTGGTCGCCGCCAAAGTTGCACACGTACACGTCCAGTGTGACGGCGCGCTGCTCGGGCCAGGTGTGCACGCACAGGTGTGACTCGGCCAGCAGCAGCGTCGCAGTCACGCCGCCGGGGCCGTGCGGTGTGCTGGCAAAAGTGTGCAGCAGCTGGCCGACGCAGTTCAGGCCGACCGCCTGCACCGCCGCCAGGCAATGCGCGCCCAGGCGGCTAGCATCGTGCAGCCAGGCCGCATCGCAGCCGCAATCACGCAGGTCAGCGGTCAGATGGAGGCCTTGCATGGCCACACTGTAGAGCATGGGCAAGCACTACGGGCAACCGCTAAAATCGCCCCTCGCAGGTGAACACCTCCCGCCCACCCCTTTCTTGAGCAGCACGCCATGACCTCCCCCACCGGCCTGATGGCCAATGCAATTCGCGCGCTGGCGATGGACGCCGTGCAGCAGGCCAACTCGGGCCACCCCGGCGCGCCCATGGGCATGGCCGACATCGCGGTCGCGCTGTGGGGGCGGCATTTGAAGCACAGCCCGCGCAACCCGCAGTGGGCCGACCGCGACCGTTTTGTGCTGTCCAACGGCCACGGCTCGATGCTGATTTACGCGCTGCTGCACTTGACGGGCTACGACCTGCCGATGGGCCAGCTCAAAGCCTTCCGCCAGCTGCACGGCAAAACCGCCGGCCATCCCGAAGTCGGCCTCACGCCAGGGGTGGAGACCACCACCGGCCCGCTCGGCCAGGGCCTGGCCAATGCGGTGGGCATGGCGCTGGCCGAGAAGCTTTTGGCCGCCGAATTCAACCGGCCCGGCCATGCGGTGGTGGACCACCGCACCTATGTGTTCATGGGCGACGGCTGCCTGATGGAAGGCATCAGCCACGAGGCGTGCGCATTGGCCGGCGCGTGGAAGCTGGGCAAGCTGGTGGCGCTGTACGACGACAACGGCATCTCGATTGACGGCCAGGTCAAACCCTGGTTTGCCGACGACACGCCCGCCCGCTTTCGCGCCTACGGCTGGAATGTGATCGGCCCGCTGGACGGGCACGACGCGGACGCGGTTGACGCGGCGCTGCAGCAAGCCAGGGCCAGCGCCAGCCAGCCCACATTGATCGTCTGCAAAACCTGGATTGGCAAAGGCAGCCCGAACCGGCAAAACACCGGCAAGGCCCACGGCGAGCCGCTCGGCGCAGAAGAAATTGCGCTCACGCGCGAGGCGCTGGGCTGGCCGCATGCACCGTTTGAAATTCCGCCAGAGGTCTACAGCGCCTGGGATGCCAAGGCCAAAGGCCTGGCGCAGGAAGCCGCCTGGGACGCGCGTTTTGCCGCCTACAAGGCCGCGCACCCGCTGCTGGCCGCCGAGCTGCTGCGCCGCATGGCGGGCGAGCTGCCCAGGCAGTTTCACCAGGTCGTGGTCGATGCGGTGGTGGCCGCGCACAGCAAGGCCGAGACAGTGGCAACGCGCAAGGCCTCGCAAATCGCGCTGGAAGCCTTGACCGCCGCGCTGCCCGAGCTGCTGGGCGGCAGCGCCGACCTCACCGGCTCCAACCTGACCAACACCAAAAGCACGCCGGCGCTACGCTTTGACGAGGCAGGCCAGCCGGTGTACTACCCTCAGACCGATGCCGCGCCTGTGGCCGACGCGGCCAGCCCTGCCGACGCCGCGTATGTTGTCGGCCGCCATATCAACTACGGCGTGCGCGAGTTCGGCATGGCCGCCATCATGAACGGGCTGGCACTGCACGGCGGCTACATCCCCTACGGCGGCACCTTCCTGACTTTCAGCGACTATTCGCGCAACGCCATCCGCATGGCCGCGTTGATGAAGCAGCGCGTGATATATGTCTTCACCCACGACAGCATCGGCCTGGGCGAAGACGGCCCGACACACCAGTCGATCGAGCACGCCGCCAGCCTGCGCCTGATCCCCAACCTGGACGTCTGGCGGCCCGGCGACACCGCCGAAACCGTGGTGGCCTGGGCCGTGGCGCTGCAAAACCGCCAGCGCCCGACAGCGCTGCTGCTGTCGCGCCAAAACCTGCCGTACGCCCCCAAGAACGACCTGGCCGACATCAGCAAAGGCGCGTACATCCTGTCGGAGCCCGCTGAAGTGGGGCTGGACAAACCGGCGCGCGCCGTCATCATCGCCACCGGCTCGGAAGTGCAGCTCGCGCTGAAAGCACAGGAGCTGCTGGCGGGCCTGAAGATCGCCACCCGCGTGGTGTCGATGCCCAGCACCAATGTGTTTGACCGCCAGAGCGTCGCCTATAAAACCGCCGTCTTGCCGCCGGGCGTGCCGCGCATTGCGGTAGAGATGGGCGTGACGGGCCTGTGGTGGAAATACGGCTGCGCGGCCGTGGTGGGGCTCGACACCTACGGCGAGTCGGCGCCGGCACCGGTGCTGTTCAAGCACTTTGGCTTCACGCCAGAGAATGTCGCCAATACCGTGCGCCAGGTGCTGCGCCCGCAATGAAACCACTGGCCGGCTTTGGCGCGTACCCCGGTGTGCCGCATGGTGACGGCACAGGGGACTGACAATGGAAAAACTGGTCGAGACGCTGCAACGCTTTGCCTGGCTGCTGCTGCTGTCGAGCCTGTTTGTGATCGCCGGCCTGGTCTATACCTACTTCAAAGCCGAAGAAAAAGCCGCCGTGATGGCGCAGTCCGATCTCACGGTGTCGGTGGGGGATGTCCTCAAGGGCGCGGAAATCACCGTGGAAAACCGGGGCCGCCGGGGCCGCA
>JBJXED010000082.1:0-3873 GCA_046155225.1 Burkholderiaceae bacterium | reverse complement strand
TGGTCGACTGGCGCATGCACAAAGCGCGCATGCTGCTCGATCGCGGGGACCTCAGCGTCAAGCAGGTGGCCTGGGAGGTAGGCTACGAATCCGAGACCGCGTTCAACCGCGTCTTCCGCGCGCACTTTGGTATGACTCCCGGACGCTTCCGGATGCGAGGTGCCAATTCCGATAACGAAGTCCTAAATTCTGTGACGACTTCGGATATTTCCGGGATTTCAAGAAATTCCTGAGCTGCTTGAATCTCCTTAACGTGTGCCGACGATGCATCCTCGGCTGCTGCATCGTTGGCACCCATGCGGGCGACATGATTGGTGAGGTGGCGCTGGCGATTGAGATGGGGGCCGATGCGGTGGACATCGGCAAGACCATTCACTCGCATCCCACGCCTGGCTATAGCGTTGGCATGGCAGCGGAGGTGGCGCATGGGAGTTGCACGGACGTGCCGCCGGGGCGGAAGTAGGTATACGTCAGATCCAACCGCAAAAAGGGCGAATTACAAAAGCCTGAAGATTAATTAGCCAAGATGGGATCCTCAAACCATCAATCAGAATGCCAAGAACCCGTCCCATGCTTGGCCTAGTGCGTTTGAACTTCCTATGCGTTATCTGCACGGCCAAGGTGGAGCAAAAAGGCTTCAAGGGTAAACGCGAGGTGGAGCAGGCGGTGAAGACGTACAACCGATAGTGCGTTCTTATTTATTGCCAAACTGGCGTATGGCCTTTACCAATAATGCCCAAGAAGCTATTATTTGTATAGCAATCAAATCACCTTATGCTGCCTTGATTTACAGTTGCGGACGCACACAAGGTCATTGCCAAGTCACAGGCGTAGCGCACAGTATCCCCCCACCCTCCGCTGGAGCCCACGTGATCGACAGCCTGCCCAACACCCCCTCGAACGCCCCACCCTTACGCCCTTTGGCGGGTCGCCGTGGCTTGATTCTTGGCATCGCCAATGAGCACAGCATCGCCTGGGGGTGTGCCCGGGTGCTCCACGCACGCGGTGCCAGTCTGGTGCTGTCCTGCCTGAACGAGAAAGCCCGGCCCTACGGCCAACCCCTGGCGGACGATATTGGTGCGCCGCTGCTGTGCTGCGACGTGGAGCGGCCGGGGGACATGGCGGCGCTGGTGTCTGGTGCCGTGCAGGCACTGGGCGGACTGGACTTTGTGGTTCACTCGATCGCCTGGGCACCCAAGGTCGATTTGGTCGGGCGCGTCATTGACAGCTCTGCCGACGGCTTTAACCGGGCCATGCAGGTCTCCTGCCACTCCTTCGCAGAGCTGGCGCGGCTGGCCGAGCCGCACATGCGGGCTGGCGGCAGCCTCATCACCATGAGTTACATCGGGGCCGAAGAGGCCGTTCCCAATTACGGCCTTATGGGCCCTGTCAAAGCGGCACTGGAGTCTTTGGTGCGCTACATGGCGCTGGAGCTGGGTCCGCGCCAGTTGCATGTGCATGCAGTCTCGCCTGGGCCGGTGCCCACACGGGCCGCCTCGGGTTTGCCGGACTTTGATGCCCTGATGGCGCGCAGCGCCCAGACTGCGCCCCTGGGGCGCATGGTCACGTTGGATGAAATCGGCGGCTGCGTCGCATTCCTCGTCGGCCCGGATGCCAGTGGCATGACTGGACAAACCCTCTACGTGGACGGCGGCTTGCACGCGGTTCGTTAATGAAACGCAACGAAACATCCCATGACCCTTGTCAATCCTATTGAAAACCTGACCTTCGATGAACTGCACATCGGCCAGGAAGCCGAGCTGCAACGCCATATCAGCATGGCCGATATCCAGGCATTTGCCCTGGTTTCAGGCGATGTCAACCCCGCCCACGTGGACGAAGAATTCGCACAGACCAGCCGCTTTCATGGGGTGATCGCCCACGGCATGTTTGCCGGTGCCTTGATCTCCACCTTGTTGGGCACCGAGTTCCCCGGCCCGGGCACGATTTACATGGCGCAAAGCCTGAAGTTCGAATTGCCGGTGCGGGTAGGCGACTGCCTGACCGTGCGACTGGTCGTGCGCCACATGGATGCAACCCACGGCAGTGTGGAATTCGAGTGCACTGTACGCAACCAGCACGATGAGCAGGTGGTCAGTGGCACCGCGCAGGTACGCGCGCCCCGCCACAAGATCAAGCGCGCCCGCGCCGCCATGCCCACGCTGCATCTGTTTGACCCTGAGGCCCGCTTGATCGAGTGGGTCCACAGCTTGGCCGATGGGCCAGCCATTGCCTGCGCCGTGGTGCACCCTTGCGATCAAGAATCCCTTCGCGGTGCGCTCGATGCCGCCGCGCAGGGTTTGATTGCGCCGGTGCTGGTTGGCCCGCAGGGGCGTATCGATGGTTTGGCGCGGGCCATGGGCATCTCGCTGGACGGCATGGCCCGGCTTGACACCCCGCACAGCCATGCCTCGGCCGCCGCCGCCGCGCAACTGGCTGCGCGCGGTGAAGTCGGCATGCTGATGAAGGGAAGCCTGCATACCGATGAACTGATGGCAGCGGTGCTGGCGGAACCTGCCTTGCGCACAGCCCGACGCATGTCACATGTCTTTCGCTTCGAGGTGCCTGCCTACAACAAGCCGTTGCTGGTCACCGATGCCGCCATCAACATCGCGCCCGACTTGCAGACCAAGGCCGACATCGTGCGCAATGCGATTGATCTGGCTCATTTGATGGGCGTGGCCTGCCCGAAGGTGGCCATCTTGTCGGCGGTGGAAACCGTCACGCCGCGCATCCCCTCCACGCTGGATGCAGCAGCCCTGTGCAAGATGGCCGACCGGGGCCAGATTGCCGGAGCTTGGCTGGATGGCCCGCTGGCGTTTGACAACGCCATTTCGGTAGAGGCCGCACGCATCAAAGGCATTGAATCAAAGGTGGCGGGCGCGGCCGACATCTTGGTCGTGCCCGATCTGGAGGCCGGCAATATGCTGGCCAAGCAGCTTGACTACCTGGCGGGTGCCTCGGGCTGTGGCGTGGTGCTGGGTGCCAAGGTACCCATTGCCCTCACCAGTCGCGCCGACAGTGCTGCCTCCCGCATGGCGTCGGCGGCCCTGGCTATGCTGGTGGCGCGCAGCCATCTGGCGGCCCGCACACCTGGGTCATGAGCATTCAGCGCAGCGCGATGGGGTCTACCGCGCAACAGGGTCAAGCCGTGGTGCTGGCGGTCAACGTCGGCTCGTCATCGCTAAAGTTCGGTTTGTATGCCCGTTCGTCTGGCCCCGCGCTTTGGTCGGGTCAGATGGAGGGGCTGGAGCCCGGGGGAGCAGGGCGGCTCGTGGTGCGCGGCGAGCCGGATCAGGCGTTGGAAGTGTTGCCCGGACAAGACATTTTTGATGCGGCGCTCGCCCTGCTGGTGCACCGCCTACAGCGCTCTGCCCAGCAGGTGCAAGCGGTGGCGCACCGCATCGTGCACGGCGGTGAACGGTGCACCCAACCCCGCTGGCTGGACGCAGACACCCTCGCATATCTGACCAGCATCCAGTCCCTGGCACCGCTGCACCAGCCGCACAACCTGGCGGGGGTAGCCGCATTTGCCCGCGTGATGCCCCAGCTACCCCAAGTGGGCTGCTTCGATACGGCATTTCACGCCACCTTGCCCGAGGTCGAGCGTTGCCTGCCAATTCCGCGCGCGCTGGCTGAGCAAGGTATTCGGCGCTACGGCTTTCATGGCCTGTCCTACCAATATGTGCAGCAGGCGCTGCAACGCCACAGCCAACGCGCCCAAGGCCGTGTGCTGATGGCTCACTTGGGCAATGGTGCGAGTGTCTGCGCTACGCTAGGTGGCCGCTCGGTCGCCACGTCCATGGGGTTTTCGGCCCTGGACGGCCTGATGATGGGCACGCGCAGTGGCTCGCTGGACCCTGGCGTGCTGCT
>JBJXED010000081.1:0-18672 GCA_046155225.1 Burkholderiaceae bacterium | reverse complement strand
AGCGGCTTCAAATCGATGTCGGGCATGACGCCGCGCTGAACCAAAAACTCGTTGGCGAAGTGGTAGGCCTCGACCACCCGCGCCGTCAGCAAGCCGCGAAACCCGTCTTGCACCGCGACCCAGGTGTCGTAACTGAGACCCGTCTCTTTCCAGTGCTCCACCATCGCCAGCGCGAGCACGTCGGTGCGCAGCAGGTCATGGCTGGCCAACTCGGGGACGTTCTCAAGCCGGGTCACGCGCAGGCGCAAGTCCATGAACTCCCAATTCGCCTTGTCCATGATGTTCAAGGACAGACGGGAACTCAGAATTTTGTTGGACACCACCTCATCGCCCATCAACTCCATTTGCCGGCTGTCAAAGCGCATGAAGGCCGACGCCGTGGGCGGCACCAGGCATTTGCGCCAGGCTTTGGGCAGGCCGCGCTCCCAGGCCGACTGGGCCTTTTGAAAGGCGATCAAAGCATCACGGCGGTCTTGCAACTCTTTGCCGCTGCCGCCCAGGTCAAGCTGCGCCAGCAAGCGTTGCAAAATTGCCTGGGAGATCTTGGGCACCACACCCTCCAGATGGGCCACATACACATCGCGCGCTTGGCGAGCGAGTGTCAAGTCCGAGGAAATGGTGGCCGTGATACTCATGCTGCGGGCCGGCTAGACCGTGGCCCCGGCGTTGGGGTCGTCCGGGTCACCCTCTTTTTTGGCAGCGGTGGCCGGTATCAAATCTTCGCGCTTGATGCCCAGCCACATGGCAATCGCTGCGGCCACAAACACCGACGAGTAAATGCCAAAGCAAATGCCAATCGTCAGGGCGACCGCAAAATAATGCAGCGTGGCACCGCCAAAGAGCAGCATGGAAAGCACCATGATTTGGGTGCTGCCGTGGGTAATGATCGTGCGGCTGATGGTGCGGGTAATGGCGCTGTCGATGACTTGCTCGGTCGTCATCTTGCGGTGACGGCGAAAGTTCTCGCGGATGCGGTCAAAAATCACCACCGACTCGTTGACCGAGTACCCTAGCACCGCGAGCACGGCAGCCAGCACCGCCAGCGAAAACTCCCACTGGAAATAGGCGAAAAACCCCAGAATGATGACCACGTCGTGCAAGTTGGCAATGATGGCGGCGACCGAGTATTTCCACTCAAAGCGAAACGACAGATACAGCATGATGCCGACGATCACCATGGCGAGGGCCTTGATGCCGTCTTGCGCCAGCTCTTCACCCACGGCAGGCCCGACAAATTCCAGCCGCTTGATTTGCGCGCCTTCGCCGCCTGGCACCAGCAGCAATGCGGCGACTTTCCCCCTGTCAAGCGAATCTTTGCCGTTGTCATCGACGCTGTGCAGCGTCGGCAATGCCGCTTCTTTGGTTGACAGGCGCAGCAGCACGTCCCGCGTGGTGCCAAAGCTTTGCACCTGCGGCTCGGCAATGCCAATGCCGACCATGGCGCTGCGGATTTTCTCCAGGTCGGCGGGCTGCGAATAGCCCGCCTCGACCACCACCCCGCCAGTGAATTCCACCGACAGATTCAGGCCGCGGGTGAACAGGAAAAACACCGCTGCTGCAAAGGTCAAGAAACTGATGGCATTGAAGATCAGCGCCCGCTTCATGAACGGAATGTCATTTCGGATACGGAAAAATTCCATGGTGCCTTAAATCAAATGTGTGCTTACTTTGCCATGGCCTTGGCAACGGACTTGCCGGCCAGTGCAGGCCCGGCTTTGCCTGCTGCCAGCTTAGCCGCTTTGGATGGCGGCGTTGCGTCAAGCTGCACCGGCAGCGCGCCTTCGGTGGCCGCAGCCGCCTCGGGCCGCCAAACTGTACCCACAGAGATGCTTTTGAGTTTCTTTTGCCGTCCGTACCAGAGATTGACCAGGCCGCGCGAGAAGAGCACGGCAGAAAACATGCTGGTCAAAATGCCGATGCAGTGCACCACCGCAAAACCACGCACCGGTCCCGAGCCAAAAACCAGCAGCGCCAGACCGGCAATCAAGGTGGTGATGTTGGAGTCCAGAATGGTCGCCCAGGCTTGGGTATAGCCGTTGTGGATGGCTTGCTGCGGCGCAGCGCCATTGCGCAGTTCTTCGCGCACCCGCTCGTTGATCAGCACGTTGGAGTCGATCGCCATGCCCAGGGTGAGCGCAATCGCCGCAATGCCGGGCAAGGTCAAGGTGGCCTGGATCATCGACAGCACTGCCAACAGCAGCAACAGATTGACGCCCAGCGCGAGGCTGGAAAACAAGCCAAAGAGCATGTAGTAAGCACACATGGCGAACATGATGGCGGCAAAGCCCCAGGTCACGCTGTTAAAGCCCTTTTCAATGTTTTCCGCGCCCAGGGTCGGGCCCACGGTGCGCTCTTCGATGATCTCCATCGGCGCGGCGAGCGAACCCGAACGCAGCAGCAGCGCAATGTCACTGGCCTCTTTGGTCGTCATGCGGCCCGAGATTTGTACCCGGCCTCCCGCAATTTCGGTGCGGATGACTGGCGCGGTCACCACCTCGCCCCGGTTTTTCTCAAACAGCAAGATGGCCATGCGCTTGTTGATGTTCTCGCGCGTCACGTCCCTGAAGATGCGCGAGCCTTTGGCGTCCAGCGACAAATTCACCACGGGCTCTTGGGTCTGGCTGTCAAAGTTGGGCTGCGCGTCGGTCAGGTTTTCACCCGTCAGAATCACCTGCTTTTTGGTGATGACGAATTGCCCATTGCGGTCAGGGTGCCGCTCGCTGCCAAACGGCACTGCGGCGGCATTGCTTTCCGCCAAGCGACCCTCGGCGCTTTCGTCCACCAGGCGCACTTCAAGCACCGCCGTGCGGCCCAAAATGTTTTTCGCCTCGGCCGTGTCCTGCACGCCGGGCAACTGCACCACGATGCGGTCTGCGCCCTGCTGCTGGATGACCGGCTCAGCCACGCCCAGCGCATTGACGCGGTTGTTCAGGGTGGTGATGTTTTGTTTGAGCGCCAACTCTTGCACCTGCCGCAGCGCTTCGGCTTTGAGCTGGGCCGACACTTTGTATTCGGTGCCTTCAGCAACAGTTGTCACTTGCAGGTCGGCAAATTGCTCGGCCAGCAAATCGGCCGCAGCTTTGGCGGTTGCCGCATCGCGCGCCTTGATTTCGATCGATTGCTGGTTGCGGCTGACGCCGCCATGGCGGATGTTTTTCTCGCGCAGGCTGGTGCGGATCTCACCGTTGAGCGCTTCGACTTTTTTCTGGGTGGCCGACTTCATGTCCACTTGCAGCAGGAAGTGCACACCGCCGCGCAAGTCCAGCCCCAGGTACATGGGGTTGGCGCCCAGGCCGGTCAGCCAGGAAGGACTGCGCGGCAGCAAATTGAAAGCCACCACAAAGGCCGGGTCGCCCGGGTCAGGCACAAGGGCTTTTTGTACCGCATCCCTGGCTTTGCGCTGGTCATCCGCGCTGCTGAATGCCGCCTTGATCGACAGCTTCTCCAGCATCACCGACTCGGCCTTCAGGCCCGCCGCCAGCAAGGCCTGCTCGACTTTGGCTTGTACGGCAGCATCAATGGGCTGCGAAGTCTTGGCTGAGGAAATCTGGATCGCCGGCGCCTCACCAAAGACATTGGGCAGGGCATAGATCAAACCCAGCAACAAGACGATGGCAATCAGGGCATATTTCCAGGCGGGGAATCGGTTCATGTGCGGGCTTTCATCGGGTGGCCATCCTGCAAAAAGTGATCGAACGGCCCGCTGTTACTTCATGCTTCCCTTGGGCAACACCTGCACCACAGCCTGGCGCTGCAACTCAATCTCCACCCCGCTTGCAATCTCCAGGGTGACAAAGCCCTCACTCAATTTGGACACCCGGCCGAGCACGCCGCCCGCAGTGACGACTTCGTCGCCCTTGGCCAGGGCATCAATCATCGCGCGGTGCTCTTTTTGCTTTTTCATTTGCGGGCGAATCATCACAAAGTAAAGCACCACAAACATGGCCACCAGCGGCAAGATGCCGGTCAGGGTCGATTGCATATCGTTGCCTGCGGCAGCGGCAGGAGCGGTTTGGGCGAAAGCGGAAGAAATAAACAAAAAACACTCCAAGAAAAATATCAACAAAAACCATTGCCTGCGGCGCATCGCAGCATGCTAGATTGTATTGGAGCCCATGCGGTAAGCCCATGTAACGACTGGGCAAATTCAGCCGCGCCCCGCCAAATCAGCCCAGCGCTGCCGCACCGCCGCAAGGTGGCGCTGCTTGACGTGGCCGAAGCCTTTGATTTGCTCGGGTATGCGGGCCAATTCAAGCGCCTTTGCATGACTGCCGGCGTCCAGCGTTGTGAGCAGCCGCGCCAGGTCGGCCTGGTAGTCAGCCATCAGCGCGCGCTCGGTGCGCCGCTCTGCGCTGTAGCCAAACACATCCAGCGGGCTGCCGCGCAGGCCTTTGAGCCGCGCCAGCAGCTTGAAGGCCGTGCCCATCCACGGGCCGAACCGGCTTTTTTGTAATTCACCCCGGGCATTCTTTTTGCCCAGCAGCGGTGGGGCCAGGTGGTAGTGAAGCTGGTAGTTGCCTTCAAACTGGGCCGCAATGCGGGCGTGAAAGCTGCGGTCGCCATGCAGCCGCGCCACCTCATACTCGTCTTTGTAGGCCATGAGTTTGAAGAGGTTTTTGGCAACAGCTTCGGTCAAACTGGTTTTGTCCAGCGCCGCCTCTGCCCTGCGCACCTGGGCCACAAAGTCGCTGTAGTGCGCGGCGTAAGCGGCATTTTGGTAGTCGGTCAGAAACGCGACGCGGCGGGCGATAAGCGTCTCCAGGTCATCGCGCTTTATGAATTCAACGGTTTGCGCCGGGGTGAGCAGTTTTTCCACCGCAGCCCCATCGTGCGCGCAGCGGCGGCCCCAGGCAAATGCGACCTTGTTTTGCTCAACCGCGACCTGGTTCAACTCGATGGCGCGCAAAAGGGACGCCAGCCCCAGCGGCAGCCAGCCTTTTTGCCAGGCAAAGCCCAGCAGCATCGGATTCGCGAAAAGCGTGTCGCCCATCAACGTGCGGGCCACGGCGTCGGCATTGAAGGCGGCCACCGCGTGCGGGCCGACGGCGTCGGCAATCGCGTCGGCACAAGCACCGGCCGGGTTTTGCCAAGCCCCGTTTTTCACAAAGGCCGCCGTGGGCGTGCTGTGAGCATTCAGCGCGACCCGGGTTTTGCCGGCCGCCATGCGCAACAAGGTTTCCTTGTTGGCCGCCACGATCGGGTCGCAGCCAATGATGAGATCGGCGGCCGCCATGCTGACACGGGTGGTGGCGATCGCGCCCTGATTCGCGGCAATCAGCACATGGCTCCAGGTGGCACCGCCTTTTTGCGCCAGCCCGGCGGCGTCTTGCGTGACGATGCCCTTGCCCTCGATGTGCGCCGCCATGCCGAGCAACTGGCCGATGGTGATGACCCCCGTCCCGCCCACACCGGCCACCACCAGGCCGTAGCTGCCTACCTCGCCCAGCTGCGGCAACACAGGCTCGGGCAACTCACTGCCCTCAAAAGGCGAGGCGGCGGCCGTGGTTTTCGATTTCTTTTTGCGCTGCCCGCCCTCGACGGTGACAAAGCTCGGGCAAAAGCCCTTTAGGCAACTGAGGTCCTTGTTGCAGGTGCTTTGGTTGATGGTGCGCTTGCGGCCAAACTCGGTCTCCAGCGGCTCCACGCTCATGCAGTTGCTCTGCACGCCGCAGTCGCCGCAGCCCTCGCACACCAGCTCGTTGATGACCACCCGGACCGACGGGTCGACCAGCGTGCCGCGCTTGCGACGACGGCGCAGCTCGGTGGCGCAGGTCTGGTCGTAGATGATGACGGTGGTGCCTTGGATGTCGCGCATTTGGCGCTGCAGCGCATCGAGTTCGTCGCGGTGGTGGACAGTTATGCCAGGGGCCAGTGCAACACCTTGGTATTTTCCCGGTTCGTCCGTCACCACCACAATTTTTTTAGCGCCTTCTGCATACACGCTGTGCGCAATCTGCCAGACCGAATGCCCCTCGGGTCTTTCTCCAATCGCTTGGCCGCCGGTCATGGCCACCGCGTCGTTGTAGAGAATTTTGTAGGTGATGTTGACGCCCGCTGCAATCGCCTGGCGAATCGCCAACAGGCCGCTGTGGAAGTAGGTGCCGTCGCCCAGGTTGGCAAAAATGTGCTGGTCGCGCGTGAACGGCTGCTGGCCGACCCAGGGCACGCCCTCACCGCCCATTTGGGTAAAGCCCGCCGTGCTGCGGTCCATCCACAGCGCCATGAAGTGGCAGCCGATGCCGGCCATGGCGCGCGAGCCTTCGGGCACTTTGGTGCTGGTGTTGTGCGGGCAGCCCGAGCAAAACCAAGGCTGGCGCTCGGCTTTCAGTTCGGTGACTTTGAGCGACTGCTCTTTGTCAGCAATCACTTTCAGCCGGGCGTCCATGCGGGCCATGATGTCACTGCCCACGCCGAGCTTCTTGACCCGCGCGGCTATCGCTTTGGCAATCAGCGCGGGCGACAAATCGGCATTGGCGCGCAGCAAGGTGTGGGCGCTGGGGTTGGACATTGACCATTCGCCGCCGGAAAAATCGCCGTCCACCTCATCAAACTTGCCAAAGATGTTGGGCCGCACATCGGCGCGCCAGTTGTACAGCTCTTCCTTGAGCTGGTATTCAATCACCTGGCGCTTTTCTTCGACCACCAGAATCTCGCGCAGGCCGGTGGCAAATTCGCGCGTGAGCTGCGCCTCCAGCGGCCAGACCACGCCGACCTTGTGCAGGCGGATGCCTATCTGGCGGCAGGTGGCGTCATCGAGCCCCAGATCGAGCAGCGCCTGACGCGTATCGTTGTAGGCCTTGCCGCTGGCCATCAGACCGAGCCGGTCACCCTGGCCGCCGTGATGTCCCTCGATGGCGTTGTAGTTCAGCCGGTTGGCGCGCACATAGGCCAGCGCGGCATACCACTTGTAGTCAAACAGCCGCTGTTCCTGGTCGAGCGCTGCATCGGGCCAGCGGATGTGCAGGCCGCGCGGCGGCATGTCAAAGTCGGTGGGCATCTTGATCTGCACCCGGTCCGGGTCGATCAGCGCGGTGGCGCTGGACTCGACGATTTCCTGAATCGTCTTCATGCCCGCCCACACGCCGGCATAGCGGCTCATGGCGAAGGCGTGGATGCCGAGGTCCAGAATCTCCTGCACGCTGGCCGGGAAGAACACGGGCGAGCCGCAGGCCTTGAAGATATGGTCGCTCTGGTGCGCCGCGGTGCTGCTTTTGGCCACATGGTCGTCGCCCGCCACCGCAATCACGCCGCCCCAGGGCGTGGTGCCGGCCATGTTGGCGTGCTTGAAGACATCGGCGCAGCGGTCCACCCCCGGCCCCTTGCCGTACCAGATACCGAACACACCGTCGTATTTGTTGGTGCCGGGCGGCGCAAAGCCGAGCTGCTGCGTACCCCACAGCGCGGTGGCGGCCAGCTCTTCATTAACACCGGGCTGGAACGTGATGTGGCGCGCCTTCAGATACGCAGACGCCTTCCACAGCGCCTGGTCGTAGCCGCCCAGCGGTGAGCCGCGGTAGCCGCTGATGAAGCCCGCCGTGTTTTTGCCGACCTGCTCGTCGCGCAGGCGCTGCAGCATAGGCAGCTTGACCAGCGCCTGCACGCCGCTCATGAAAGCGCGGCCGTGGTCAAGGGAATATTTGTCGTCCAGCGTGACGGATTCGAGCGCCTGGCGGATGTGCTCGGGCAAGGGGGCGTTCATCGGTGTGGTCTCCTGGTTTTTTGGCGTCTTGTGAACGCCGGGGTGGATCCCGGTTTGGGTAAAACCGGGGGGTGCAATGGATTGCCAAATGAGTGTAAGCCGACCAGCGGCGAGCGCACATAAAAAAACCCGGCCTCTTGTGGAGGCCGGGTTTTAGAGCCGAAATGAGCGCTGGCTATGCAGCGCGAGGGCGATCAGGCACCGCCAACAATGCCGCCGTTGTCGCGGGTAATCACGATGGTCGAAGAACGCGGACGGGCTCCGCCAACGGTAGGCGCAGAACCCGGTGCACGCTCGCTGACAGGGTAGTAACTGCTGAAGTCACCGGCACCGGCAGCAATATTGGCCACAGCGGTGTTCTCGCCGGGGTGCTGGATGTTGACGAACATGGTGCGGCCATCGGGCGTGTCGGTCACACCGGTGATCTCGCTGTCACGTGGGCCAACCAAGAAGCGGCGCAGGGTAGAAGTGGTCACGGGTGCGCCAACGCGCGTGGCACCGAGCACCGCGCCCGCTGGCGTGCTGCCCACAAGGGCTGCGCTGGCGGCAACACCGGCATTAACGGTGCCATCACCACGGCTGCCCGGCAGGGCCGCCAGCATCATGCAGTTGGACTGGTCGAGGAAGGCACCCGAGTCGTCGGTCTGGATCCAGCAAATATTGGTCGAGCGGCTGAACCACATACCGTCGCAACGCGCAAAGTCGTTGTCGGTCGTCAGGCCCGACAGGTTCACGCGCGCGGGGTCGGCATCAGCCTGAGAGCCAAAGAGGTACACGTCCCAGTTGAAGGTGGTGGAGCCGGGGTTATTGCCCGTTTCGCCCAGACGCACGATGTGACCAAACGTGTTGCCTGAGTTGGTCGTCGTCGTGGTGGTGGCGGTCGCGTCACGCACATCGGAATAAAAGCGTGGGTTGGGGCCGTTCAGGTTGTCGGCACGGCGGCCGGTATTGCCTGCGCCGGCATTGGCTTCGGTCATGGTGAAGTAAATGTCACGGGTCAACGCATTGACCGAACCCCACTCCGGCCGGTCCATCCGGGTAGCACCGACCACATCGCCTGCCAAACGGGCATTCAGCAGCACGTCGGCTTGGTCGCTGAACTGGTAAGGCGTGGTGGCGGCAGCAATGGCGGCATTGGTGATCGTCAGCGGCAGCCAGTTGCCCGTGCCATCGGTATTGAAGCGCGCAGCGTACAAGGTGCCGCTGTCGAGGTATTTGTCACCCAGGGCCATGCGGTTGTTGGCAATCGTCAGCGCGCTGGTGCCGTCGGCAGCGTCCCACAGGGCGGTCGAGACAAACTTGTAGATGTAGTCACCGCGGCTGTCGTCACCCATATAGACGGCGATCGGCTGGCCGACCACAGGCGCGTTCATCACAGCCGCTTCGTGGGCAAACCGGCCCATGGCAGTGCGCTTGCGCGGTGCAGCCGCTGGGTTGTACGGGTCAATCTCGACCACCCAGCCGAAGGTGTTGGGCACGTTGGCGTAGTCCAGCGCGCGGTCAGCGGCCACCAAGTTGGCATTCCAGCGGTCGTTCAAGTCGCCGACGGAGCCGACCGCGTTGGCCGCCATACCGGCAGCGGTGGTGGCGGCCAAACTGGCCCAGCTAAAACGGTCGTTGTTGAAATTGGTGCGGCCAGTAGCCCCCGTGGCAGTACCAATGCCATAACGGTTGAAAGAAACCACAGCACGCGAGGTGGCACCGCCGCGAGCGGCGTTGTCGTTGGTAGTGTCACGGAAGGTATAGCCCGCCCAGTTTTCTTCGTTGGTGAGCAAGGTACCCCAGAAGCTGTAGCCAGTGCCGCAGTTGTTCACGGTGCCGCGGGTACGGGTACCAGTGGGCGAGAACTTGGTAATCATCGACGGGTGGCCGCGCAGTGGGCCGCTGATCTCAATCGGCGTGGCAGCCGTGATGCGGCGGTTAAAAGCCGAGGCTTGCACGTAGTTCCAGGTGCCGGTATCGGAAATTGCACCAGCCGCGTTGGTGCGCTGCACTTCAATGATCGACACGCCGTGCATGGCGACTTCGCGGTCCACTTCGTTTTGCGGGCGTGCAGTAGCCACGATGTAGCCGTTGCCGTTGGCGTCGAGGGTGTAGACGGCAGGGGTGCCGCCGTTGGCGTGCAGGAAGGGAGCTGTTGTGGTTTCGTGGTTCATGCCCAGGATACCGCGGCTGTTGCCGGCGATCGGGTCGGCGGCGGTGCCGGCGTTATTCAGGCCGAAATATTCAATGCCGTCATGATGGTCACCAGCGCGCGTGGCGTAGGTGGCGGCGTCGTCGGTGCCCAGGTTGGTATAGGCGGCAGTGCCGGCAGCGGTGGGGTCACCCGTGCGGTAGAAAGCGCGCTGGGTGTAACCGGTCGGCACGCTGACGCGGTCGGCTTGGCTCTTGTTCACAGCGGGAAAAGACAGGGCCGCAATGCGCGATGGGCCGGCCACGGGGGCGGGGTCATCACTGCCGCCGCAGGCGCTCAGGCCCACGCTGCCGATAGCGGCCATCGCGGCACCGCCGCTGGTGGTACGCAAAAAGCCGCGGCGGTCCAGGCGGGCTTTGGTGATGTCCAAGAATTCAGGGCCACCTTGGGGATTGGTGCAAATTTCTTCGGGATCAATTTCGAGCGCAACTTGCTCTGCATGGGTCATAGCGTTCATCGGGGAGTGCCTTTCTAGCAACATCGTGAGGAGTTATATCCACGCGCGATGCTAGAAAGGCTTGATGACGAAACGGCGTCGTTTTCATGACGATTAAAAGAAACGGTGTACGCACTTAGGGCGTTTTGCCGCTGCGCTGGGCCGTGTCGGCGGGTAGCCGTGTGTGCGCAATGCAACCCACAACGCGCCGCCCGCAGAGCGCAGGCCGCGAACAATCAAACCGCCGCCAACACCAATTGCCCAAGCCCTGCCTTGGCGGGCCGCACGGTGATCTCCACGTCATAGCCCAGCTGCGTGAGGCAATCCATCAGCTTGCGCTCTGACAGATGGGCAAAGTCGCCGCGCAGCATGCCCGAAAACTGGGGCTGCGCAATGCCCATCCGGCTGGCGGCCTCCTTCTGCGTCAGGCCGTGGCTGCGGATGGCTTAAATCTTTGTAGCTGCTGCCTTGTCCATTCACTCGCAGGGGATGGTCTTAATACTTTGTAATCAATAGCGTCACAGGCAGGAAATACGCTGGCCACAGGCCAATAAAGCTTAAAAACAGCGAAAAACGCGCAGAAATGGTGCTTTTCGCTTCATTGGGGCGGATAGTCGGATGGCTGAAGGTGTAGGCTGTTTGGATTATTGATGGCGAGCGGGATTTTGGATATAAGGTGGTGGGGGCGCAATCAGCATTGGGGACGCGAGACTTCGGATTTGAGACCGTCTAGACTATTTTGCAATTAAATGAATTTATCAAAATTAATTAAATTAATAGTTTTATTATTATTGTGCGGAATTGCATTTAGATATTCTTTCGTTAATATTAAATCTTCTGAACCGCATAGCTGTGACCCAGTGCAAAGCAGAATTGCTAAATTCAGAGTAGATGTCACTGTATCGAGGAGTACAAATAAATCGTATCTATTAGATGAGCGCGGAATAACTTGTTACTATTCTGAACCATCGGAATGTCCAGCAAACTCAATTTTAGAAAAAGAGTCGCAAAAAAATTTATTGGTCACAGAAGTAATATGCAATGGCAACAAAGGCTCGATAACCATAATTAATAAGCTAGAATCATTATCGGGAGATAAAATTTTTTATTCTCAACAATCATTAAAAGAATGGATTATTAAAGCAAAAAGATTTGACGACTACCTTTCTTTCTTAATACGTTAGTCATAATGGCTATTATTTTTCTTTTGTGCGTTTATTATATTTTTATGGAAGCGAAAAAATGAGTCAGGCGATTTTAATTTTATAAGTAATATTGGAAATGAGTTTGATGGAGATAGGTCACAATCACTGTTTCCAGAAGCTAGGCCATTTTTTTCAATCCCCGGCGATGGCCCGCACGGGTCAAGGACGTATTTCTTCCGTCTTATAGCTCAAAGCAAATAAAAAGGTTTAGTGGTCTTAGACCGTTTGGCCTGGGGACAAAAGGGGCAATGCGCTAAAAAAACTCACGGCTCTGATGGTCTAACCTAACCAGAACGCCTCCATGGTATTCAAGTCACCCGCACTTCAATCTGCCGCCCAAGCACCGCCGCTGCCGCCTCCACCTGCTCCAGCTTGGACGCATGGCGAAGGTCAAACAAGCGGTCCACTTGCGGCATGTGCCAGCCCAAGCGCCGCGCAAGCTCGGCTTTTTTTATGCCTTGCTCCGTCATGGCCCGGTAAACACCCAGCTTGGCGCACTCCAGCGCTGAGGGGCGCACGGTCTTTTGCCCAGGCAGCGGCAGGCTTACCGCTGGCAGCGGCTGGCGCGAGTCGACGTAGAACGACAAGCCGGTTTCCAGCGCATCTACAGCGTTGCGCAGGGCTTCGATCTCATCCACGCCGAAAGTGATGGCTTCTGGCACATCTGCAAAGGTCACCAGCACAGTGCCGCCATCGGCAGTCAAGGTCACGGGGTAATCAAACATGGTTTTCCTCATTTCAAGCCAAGCTGGCGCTTGATCGCGGCGACCAGTCCTTTGCCAAGCTCCTCAGTGCCGTGCATAGGCAGGACGGACTGTTTACCGTTTAAAAAGACTCTAAGGTGTGAACCTCTGCCAGACTGAAAAGTAGCCCCTTGTTGCTCCAGCCACTTTTTCATCTGCTTTGAGTTCATGAGGCAAATAATAACAAAAATGTTGCGTTTTTGCTCTTAAACACGGTCCCTGCGTGCTGCCAGCGAATGTCCAGTAAATACAGTTTTCTACTTCGGCCACAGCACCCACAGCTGCAGCGGCTGCTTGAGCCGCCCGGCCAAATCCCCGGCCTGCGCGCCTGAGCCGGCGTAGTAGTCAGCCCGCACCGCGCCGACGATGGCGCTGCCGGTGTCTTGCGCCAGCACGAGTTTTTGCAGGATGGCGGTGGGGCCCGGGGAGGCCAGCCAGACGGGTGTGCCGTAGGGAATGCTTTGCGGGTCTACCGCAATCGAGCGGCCCGCAGTGACAGCGCTTCTTCGCGGAAAAACACCACGCGCGGGTTGCGCCAGAGCAGCTCCTGGGTGTGCTGGGGGTTTTGCGCCAGCCAGGTTTTGATGCCAATACAAAACCCATAGCAGACAAGGCAATCAAGACGCTGGCTAGCTGTTCATTTGTTTCCGAAAGTGTCCGTTTTACCCGTACCCAAGCCACCTGGAGAGGCGGTTGCAGCTCTGGCCTGGTGCGGCGGCAAAGGCTTCAAGTGCGGGTAAGTTAAGCCGCCAGCACCCAGTGCCCGCGCCCTTGGCAGCTTGCCCCTGCGCCAGATGAATCATCCCCCTTGTCACATTGGCGCATTACAATGTAATTCAATCAACCCTCCGGAGACAGGCTCATGGCTTCAAACCAACTCGTGCAGACGCGTATTGACGGTGCTATCAAGGAAGAGGCCGCCGCTGTCTTGGCCACGATGGGCCTGACGGTGTCGGACGCGGTGCGGCTGCTGCTGACGAAAGTAGCGCAGGACAAGGCGCTGCCTTTCGAGCCGCTGGTGCCGAACGCGACCACCATCCAGGCGATGAAGGATGCCCGCGCCGGAAAGGTCACGAAAGCCGCGAACCTCGAAGCCCTGTTCACTCAGCTCAATGCGGGCACTTGAATACACCGGCCAATTCAAACGCGACTACAGGCGCGAAGCCAAGGGCCGGCACCGCGCCACGCTAGACGCCGACCTCCACGCCGCCCTGTCCTTGTTATTGGCCGACCAAGCGCCCGAGCCGCGCCACCGCGACCACGCCCTGACGGGCGACTGGAATGATCACCGCGATTGCCATATCAAGCCTGATCTGGTGCTGATCTACCAAAAGCCCGATGCCGGCGCTTTGCGCCTGGTGCGCCTGGGCTCTCATTCCGAACTTGGCCTGTAGTGCAGCGGTAACGGCCTTTTGTCTTTTTAACCGGGCTGGTGACTGCGCCTACTTCGGCCACAGCACCCACAGCTGCAGCGGTTGCTTGAGCCGCCCAGCCAAATCCCCGGCCTGCGCGCCCGAGCCGGCGTAGTAGTCGGCGCGCACCGCGCCGACGATGGCGCTGCCGGTGTCTTGCGCCAGCACGAGTTTTTGCAGGGCAACGGTGGGGCCCGGGGAGGCCAGCCAGACGGGCGTGCCGTAGGGAATGCTTTGCGGGTCTACCGCAATGGAGCGGCCCGCCGTGAGCGGCACCTCTTGCGCGCCGCGCGGGCCGAGCTGGGCGTCAGCGCCCGCCAGCGCTTCCTCGCGGAAAAACACCACGCGCGGGTTGCTCCACAGCAGCTCACTGGTGCGCGCCGGGTTTTTCTCCAGCCAGGCTTTGATACCGGGCCAGGAGGCGTCTTGCACCGCGCCCTGGTCCAGCAGCCAGCGGCCAACGCTCTTGTAGGGCTGCTCGTTGGTGGCGGCAAAGGCCAGGCGCACCAGTTTTTGGCTGCCATCGGCCTCGGTAATGCGCAGGCGGCCCGAGCCCTGGATGTGCAAAATCATGGCGTCTACCGGGTCAGCCAGCCAGGCAATCTCGTGGCCGCGCAATTGCGCCTGGGCCTGCGGCAGGGTGTGTAGCTCTTGCCGGGTGAACCAGGGCTGGCCGCTGCGGCGCGCCTGCAGCAAGGCGGGCGGCACGCGGTGCAGCGGCACGCGGTGGCGGGCGCTGGGCTGGCGGCTGGCGTCCAGCACGGGCTCAAAATAAGCGGTGAGCAGGCCCTCGGGGTTGCCGTCCAGCGCTTGCACGCGGTAGGGCTGCAGGCGCTGCTGCATCCAGGCGAGCTGCTCCCCGGCACCCGCGATGCTCAGGCGGCGCACGTCGCCGCACAGCGGTGCCAGCGCCGGGCCGGGGCGGGCGCAGCTTTGCAGCCAGGCGTTCCAGGCTTCATGCAGGGCGTCTTGCCCCCAGCCGGGCAACTCGGCCCAGCGCACGGCGCGCCAGCGGCTTTTGCCCTGCACGATGTCGGGGGGCAGGGCGGCGTCATCGCGGTAGGGCGGGCTCGCTGGCGGCAGCCGGGGCGCGGGTGGCGGGGTTTCAGGCGCGCCCGTGGGTAGACCGGCGGGGACGCTGGCACACGACACCAACATGCCCAGCAGCCAGGCCAAACCGAACCACGCCAAAATACGCACCATGACCCTGATTTTGCTGGAAGCGCTTGGCGCTTTATTAGTGCTCTTGCTGATTGTCTGGTGGACGATGTTTTCCGGCCGCCAGCGTGGTGAGTTGCCTGACCCTGACGCGACGCCCGATGCGGCCGATGCGGATGCGCCGGCTATACCGGCAGCCGCGCCAGACAAGCAGGCACCGAAAGTGCCGCCAAAAGGCTGAAAACCGTGCTTTGCGCGGTTTTTAAGATGAAATACGCCTCTAGCCAAGGTATTTGCTGCCCGTATAGCTATATTTAATATAGCAAACTGAAGCGCTTCGCAAGCGGCTACAAACCGCGCAACTTGTTGGCCAGCTCGACGGCGGACTTCACGTCCATCTTCTCAAACACCCGGGCGCGGTGCACTTCCACCGTGCGGATGCTGATGTCCAGCGCGTCGGCAATGAGCTTGTTGGGCAGGCCGTCCATCACGCGCTGCATCACCTCGCGCTCGCGGCTGGTGAGCTCGGCAAGCCGGCCCTGCAGGCGGCGGCGCGAGTGCAAGCCCTCCAGCGTCTGCGCCGAGAGTGCCAGCGCCTGCTCAATCCGGTCGACCAGGGCATTGTCGGAAAACGGTTTTTCGCAAAAGTCAAAAGCGCCGCGCTTGACGGCACCCACGGCGGTGGGGACGTCGGCGTTGCCGGTCAAAAAAATCACCGGCATCAATTGCGCCAGGCCGCGCGCCAGCAGCTGCTCAAACAATACCAGGCCACTCATGCCGGGCATGCGCACGTCGAGCAGCACGCAGCTCGGTTGCTGCGGAATGAAATGGCTGCCCAGCGCAGCCTCGAACGCCTCGGCACTGGCAAAGGTCTGGCTGACCAGGTGGCGCGTGCGCAGCAGCCAGGCCAGGGCATCACGCACGCCCGCGTCGTCGTCAACGATATAGACCAGTGCGTCAGTGACAGGTTGCATGCGGTCAGCCGGAAGTTAGGACCCTGTTTATACCGCCACTGGCAAAACAGTTAAGCCGCCGCTGGCAGCGCCGCTTCGGCGGCCAGCACGGGCCCGGCGGGTGCAGCATGCACCGGCAAGGTAAAGTGAAATGTGGTGCCGTGGCCGGGGCACGAGTCAAATTCGAGCACGCCGCCATGCTGCTCGACCACGCTGCGGCACAGCGCCAGGCCCAGGCCCATGCCTTCGGACTTGGTGGTGAAAAACGGCGTGTAGAGCTGGCGCGCCACCGCCTCCGCGATGCCGGGGCCGGTGTCGCTGACGGAAAAGTGCATCCAGCCCAGCAGGGCGGGCAGCGCGGCGTCGGGTGCGGGCAGCGCCGCATCGCGGCTGAGCGCACGGTACGCCACCGTGAGCCCCAGCACGCGTTCGCGGCTGGGGATTGCGGCCGCCATGCCGGGGTCTTGCTCGGGCTTCTTTGGCGAGTCTTCCGCTGCTGCGGCCTGCATGGCCTGCATGCCGTTCAGGGCCAAATTCAGCAAGGCCTGCTCGACCAGCGTGCGGTCACACCACAGCAGCGGCAAATCGGCCGGCACGTCGCTGTGCAGCCGCACCCGCAGCTTGCGCGCCTGCAAACTCACCAGCGGCATGATGCTGGCCAGCAGCTCGTGCGGGCGCGCTGCGGCGCGCGGGCGCTCGCGGCGGCGCACCAGGTCTTGCACGCTGGCAATGACTTTGCCGGCGCGCTCGGCTTGCTGGGCAATGCGCTGCAGCGCCACCTGCAAGGCATCGCCCTGCTCTGCATCGAGCGCCGTAGCCGGCGCAGCGGGCACGGCAGGCTGCTGCAGCACGTTCATGGCACCGTGGGCGTAGCTGGCAATCGAGGCCAGTGGCTGGTTCAGCTCGTGGCTGAGCAGGGAAGCCATCTCGCCCACCGTGGCCAGCCTGGCCGTGGCCTGCATGCGGTCTTGCGCGCCCTTGGCCTGGTCCTCCATGCGGCGCTGCTCGCTGATGTCCAGAAACGCGCTCATCCAGCCGGTTTGCTTGCCGGTGGCATTGATGAGCGGCGCTTCAATAATCAGCACCGGAAAGCGGCTGCCGTCCTTGCGCATGAAGAGCGACTCGTGGCCCTCGCGCGGGGGCAGGTGGCCGGCCAGCCGCACCGCCTGGCGCTGCTGGTATTCACCGGTGAATTCGGGCGGCCAGTAGGGCGCGGGTGTGCTGTGGCCCAGCAATTCGTCCGCCGCAAAGCCGACCATCTGGCAAAACGCCGGGTTGACGTAGGTGATGCGGCCCTGCAAATCGCGCGCGCGCAGGCCGGTGACGAGCGAGTCTTCCATGGCCTTGCGAAAGGCCAGCGCTTCGGCCAGCTCATGCTCGGCCTTCATGCGGCGGCGGGTGTCGCGCGCCAGCAGCACCAGCACTGCCAGCAGGGTCAGCGCCAGCGCGCTGACGAGCGCCGTCAGCACATTCGGAAACAGGCTGGGAGTGCTGCGCCAGCTTTGCAGGCGCAGCACCACGGTGTTGCCGGGCAAGTCGAGCAATTGACGCGAGGTAAACGTATTGGCCTGGCGCTCCAGGCTGCCCACCACCGCCAGCCGGGCTCCGTCGGCCTCGGTAAACGACAGCTCCTGGTTGCGCGCGAGCTGCTGGCCCACCTTTTCCGCCAGGATTTCCTTCAAGGAATAGCTGGCAACGTAGTAGCCGGTCAATTGGCCCGAGCGCATCAGCGGCAGGCACAAGTCCATGACTTCCACACCCAAACCGTCGGTCAGTGGCACGTAGTAACTGGGCGCGTACGCTGCCGCACTGCGGCGCGTGGCCCCGGCGCAGGCCAGCGCCACATCGCCTTGGGCATTGGCGCGGCCCAGCCTGTCAAACACCGGCAGCCGGTAAGGGCTGTTGGCGTAGGCCAGGGTTTGCAACTGCGGGTCGCGCCACTCCAGCCGCAGCCACTCGCGCTGCGCCCGCAGCAGCCGGGACGCCTCGCCCGCCCAAACGGCCGCGCTGGGGTCGGCTCGGGTGCCAGGGTTGTGCAGCGACTGCAGGGTTTGCACATTGCGCGCCAGCGCGCTGCGGATGTCGCTGACGGCGGCCTGGGCATCGCGGTCCACCTGCGCCTGGATTTGTTCGGCGTCAAAACGGCGCGCCAGCCAGACCAGCAGCACGAGCAAGGCCGACAGCAACAGCAGCAAGCAAAGCCAGAGCGACCAGCGGCGCAAAGCCGCCGGCAGCTGCTGCCAGACGCGGGCGGCGGGCTGGCGGGGGTGGCCCTGCGCCAGCACGGTCACAGCACCCGGTGCGCCAGCGCGGGCAGCTTTTGCCGGCACTGCTGCAAGTGGTCCCCGTCCAGTTCAGCCAGCACCACACCAGGCCCGCTGGCGCGCTGCGCCAGAAGCAGCCCCCAGGGGTCTGCCACCAGCGACTGGCCCCAGGTGCGGCGGCCGTTCTCATGCAGGCCGCCTTGCGCCGGGGCGATGACGTAGGCCAGGTTTTCAATGGCGCGTGCGCGCAGCAGCACCTCCCAGTGCGGCCCGCCGGTGGTGTGGGTGAACGCGCTGGGCACCAGCAAAACCTGCGCGCCCTGCTGGGCATAGCCGCGGTACAACTCGGCAAAGCGCAGGTCATAGCAGACGCTCAGGGCGATGCGCCAGGTGTGGCCGTCATGCGATGGCAGGTCAAACAGCACCGGCAGGTCGCCGGGCTCAAGCACGACCGACTCGTCGTAGCGCTCCTGGCCGTTGTCAAAGCGAAACAGGTGGATCTTGTCGTAGCGGGCCACACATTCGCCGCTGGGCGCATAGACCAGGCTGGCGTTGCGCACACGGGCCGCGTCCTGCGTGGCCAGCGGCACGGTGCCGCCCACAATCCA